>CAZZVA010000001.1:0-13911 GCA_964657345.1 uncultured Acetobacteraceae bacterium
ATGGCCAGTGTTTCTACCCAGGCACCAGTGCGACAGGCTTCACCTGTCCTTCCGATACTTGCACTGTGCGTAGTCGTCGGCATCCTGTTTGTCCTGCAGCTGCGGCACTTCTCGCCCTTCATCACGGATGATGCGTATATTTCACTTCGCTACAGTCAGCGACTGCTGGAAGGACATGGGCTCACCTGGAACGATACCCGGCCGGTAGAAGGCTACACCAACCTGCTGTGGGTCCTGATCTGCGCTGCCATGGGCGCTGTGCATATTCCTCTTCCGCTGGCTGCGCACATCCTTGGCATTACCACCACCCTGCTTATCCTGGTCGCGATCGTCGCCTATATTTATCGATTCTTTCCTGTCGAGCTTCGCTTCTTCAGCGCACTCGTCAGCTGCGCATCCCTGGTGCTCAGCAGTACCTTTTCCATGTGGGCGTTGGGTGGTCTTGAGCAGCCGCTGCTGGCCTGCCTGCTGGTGTGGGCTGCCTATTGCATGCTGCCATGGCTGCAGGAAGAGCATCCGCAAACAGGGCCCGCAATGCTCACCGGCTTGTTGCTCGGGTTCGCGGTCGTCACTCGCGCAGACGCAGCGCTTTTCACCGCAGCCTTCTTTGCAGCAGCAGTTATCGCGGATGGAGTCAGCACCCGGAGCATCCTGTCACGGGCGAGGATCCTGCCCATTCCTATACTCTTCTTCCTTGGCCAGCTGGCTTTTCGTCGCGCGTATTACCATGAGTGGCTGCCGAATACTGCGTTTGTCAAAATAGCGTTTACGCTTCATCGTATCCGTAGCGGAGCCAGTTACGTATACCATGCTGTGAGGATGAATCTCGTACTCGTACTGCTCATCCTGATCGCCAGTTACGCATTGTGGCGGACCGGCCGCGTCCTTTATCGAAAACCGGTCCTCTTTCTCTGGACCATTGCTGTTGTGTGGACGGTATACGTCATCGGCATTGGCGGCGACATTTTCCCGGCTTCCCGGCACTTTGAACCGCTGCTCGCCTTATCCGGTTTTCTGCTTGCCGGCCTTGGCCTGCTGGTGCAGGATGCCCGGGGACGTATGCGATGGCCTCTTGCTGCCGGCATTGTTGCTGCGACGCTGCTGGTCGCCACCTCGGATGCCATGACGGACCAGGAGCATTGGGAGTCACAGGGTCAATCGCTCGGATTGTTTCTTCACCAGGCATTTAGCAGCCAGAAACCGCTGCTCTCCTCCGATGCAGCGGGAGTCGTTCCTTTTTTCGCTCATTTTCCTGCACTCGATCCGCTCGGCCTCAACGATTACCACATTGCTCATGAAGCTACCTCGCGCGAGCGGGGACACGGCTGGGTCGGGCACGAGCTTGGGGATGGCGCTTATATCCTCGACCATAAACCTGACCTGCTGCTTTTCAGCAGCTTCACCGGGGACACCGGTCTGTTCCCCGCCGACCAGCAGATCGTCGATGATCCTCGCTTCAGGGACTACTACCAGGCTGTGCTCTTCGATACCCCGCAACCCGATGCGATTCGCGCTTTCCTTTATTTGCGCCGTCGCGACGGCAGGATCGGCATGCAGGCTTCTGCCCAGGGACTACGAGTGCCGGGCTATCTGGCAGTGATCAACAGGACCAACTCCGTACACCTGATCGACGGTCGCGCAGCATTGGTCATTCCCGCGCATGGCATAGCCAGGTTCGAACGTCTGCCTCTCGCTGCAGGAGTGTGGACGATTGAAGCAGAACCAGCCTCCCCGATCTCAGTCGATGTACAGGACGGTGCCGAACCGATTCGTGGCTGCAGTTTGTGTTTCCACACCCAGGCAGCCACAGATGTGAGCATCACCATCCACAACCCCACTGCTGAACCACTGATACTGGACAGCTTCCTGATCCGTCCGCAGGCTGGCTCAACCCGACCGTAGTTCTCACTTCATTTACTTCGCAGTTTTGTCATCCACAGCGCCTGTCGGCGCACTACTCGTCGGCATTGTGCCCACTGCTTTGGCTGGTTTGTGCGCCATCAGGGATGCCGTCATTTTGCTCAACCACGCTCGACCACTGGCAACTGTCGGCAGCTTGCGCATCATGCCCTGCACCATGGGAACCTTCGTCACCGCTGGCACTTTCGCTTCGGCTGCCTGCGGCGCAGCACTCTTTCCAGCCGCTTCGCTGCCAGGTACTGGAAGGGCTGCTTCCCCAGCTTCCTTCGCCTCGCCATGGATTGCGGCTGCAGCCCCTCCCGCCAACTTCGCAGCACCTGGTTTGGCCGGACTGACTGCGGTCGCCGTGGCAGTCCTTGACTCGCCAGCCTCCGATGAGGCACCTGAAAAGGTGGATCGCGGATTGGCCTGCCTGAAACCTGCGTAGTGAACAATGACACTGATGCGCCGGTTGGATGGATCCAGAGGATTGCCGGGCAGGCGAAGCTGCTGATCGGCGAATCCACGCACCTGTGCCAGCTGGTTCGGCTGCAGACCGGTGGACTGCATCAACCGCCGCGCTGCATTGGCGCGGTCGGTAGAGAGCTCCCAGTTGTCGTAACGACTGTCCTCACCATACGGCTGCGCATCCGTATGACCTTCAATGGAGACGCGATTCGGAGCAGAACTTAGCTCCTTCGCCAATAGCTTCAGCATCTCTTTGCCCAACGCATTCAGGCTGGAACTGCCGGACTGGAAGAAGGTTCCATCCTTGGACTCCATCAACTCCACCCGCATACCCTCCGGCGTGATGATGATATCAACCTGGTTGTGGAGCTTGGAGAGATCGGGACGGCTCGCAATCTGCCGCTCCATCTTTTCCTTCAGCTCGCTGATACCCTTCTTGTCCAGAGGAACACTGTCGCCTGTACCATCCATGCCTGTGCCAAGTTCCTTTACCGTTCCCGCCGGATCGTTAAAGTAGCTGGCAATGCTTTTTTTCACCTTCTCACCCGAGCTGGTCAGCCACAGCACGATGAACAGCGCCATCATGGCAGTGACAAAGTCCGCGTAGGCTACCTTCCATGCGCCGCCGTGATGGCCGCCATGGTTCACCTTCTTTTTGATGATGATGATCGGTCGCTTATCGCTCATCAGGCGGCCGCAGCAGCTTCGCCGGCACCTGCTCCACCGCCGCGACATGCTGCTTCCAGTTCGGCAAAGGACGGGCGCACATGCGCGGGAATCGCACGCCGCGCCACCTCGACCGCGAGAATGGGAGGATTACCCTTGATATAGGCGATGATCAAGACCCGCAATGCATGAAGGAAGCAGCGCTCTTCGTCCACAGCCTTGGTCATCTTTGCACCGATCGGGCCCACCAGCCCGTAGCAGAGCAGAATACCCAGAAAGGTTCCGACCAGTGCTGCTGCAACGTGTTTGCCGATCTCTTCCGGCGGCCCGCCCAGCGAGCCCATGGTGATGACAACCCCCAGTACCGCCGCAACAATGCCAAGTCCAGGCAATGCATCCGCCACTGTCGTCAGTGCGCTGATCGGCATGGACACCTCGTGATGATGGACTTCCATATCCAGCTCCATCATCTGATCGATATCGAACGCTTCTACGCCGCCTGCGATCACCATCCGTAATGTGTCACAGACAAAATCACGAATATGATGATCCTTCAGGAAGTCAGGGTATTCCTTGAAGATTGCGCTTTCATCCGGCTTCTCGATATCACCTTCGATCGCAAGGTCGCCTTCCTTGCGGGCTTTTCCGAGAATCTGGTACATCATCTTGAGCGCACTCAGGTAGCGCGTCTTCTCGAATTTCGACGAACCGAATGCCGCACCCAGCCCGCCCAGAAGCTGCTTGATGATGTGCATCGGATTGGCGATGAACAGCGTCCCTATCGCGGCCCCGCCGATAATCACCAGCTCTGCCGGCTGCACCAGGACGCTGAGATTACCCTTCTCCATCAGGTAGCCGCCGACCACCGCTCCAAAAACCACCAGAATTCCGACGATTGCGAACATGGAAGCGAGGTCCTCCACCGGCTGGAATGCATAGCTGCCGATTACAGACTTCATCGGCAGGTGGGAGAGTTTAGTGAGATTGTTGTCGGCTGCTGCGTGGCGCCGCTTCGACACCGGCCGCGATGACTCCTGCAGTCTCCGCCCCGCTATAAGCCTGGAAGACGGCCTCCCATCCTGGGCTGCGTTCAGCCTGTCCCGGGGCATCTTCCACAACTTGTAAAAAAGCCTTCTTCGGAACGTGTTGGGGACGCGACGTGTCGGCGGTCGGCTGTAGAGGCAGGGAGTACGTCTCAGCCCTTCAAACTTCCCTGGGTTCAGCCTGCCATTGCACGGGCAGACTCACGGTAAACACGGTGTGCCCGGGTGTGGAGTCAAACTTGATCGTGCCGCCCAGCTTCATCGCAAGAATGCGATGCACAATATCGAGCCCAAGCCCGCTGCCCACGCCTGCCGCCTTGGTCGTGAAAAACGGCTCAAAGACCCGGCCGGCATTTTCGCTACTGATACCCGCCCCATGATCTTCTATCGATACCGCGATCGCATCTTTGTCCCGCCGCGTATGGATGGTGATGACGCCACCCTCCGGCGAAGCATCGATCGCGTTATCGAGCAGGTTGGTCCACACCTGGTTCAATCCACCGGCACGCAGATGAAGCGCTGGAAGATCTGCCGCGAAATTCTTCTCCACGGTCAACTGCTTCTGGCGAAGCTTGTGTCCCAGGATCACCAGCGTACTTTGCAGACTCGCGTGGATATCCACGGTCGGCTGCGTCGCTTCGTCTTCGTAGGAGTAATGTTTGACCGCCATGATCAGATCGTGGACACGCCCCAGGCTCTCTTCAATCGTGCCCACCAGCTGCATGCTCGACATCAAAGCCTCCAGCCAGTTCAGGGAATCGGAAAGCTCCTGGCCGGAGAAGACAGCACTCGCACATGCGAGTTCCTCAAGCGTCATTCCCATCGCCACCAGCGTCGGCGCCAGGCGCCATCCATTCTCTACACCGGCTGCCTCCAGCTGCCGCTCCAGGGCTTCCTCTGCGTCCGACTGCTCAAGCGAGCCCATGGCACGGCAGCAGACCGCACCCAATGCCCGCTCCTGCAGCCTGCTCAGACACTCAATCTGCTCCTGGCTGGGTCGAGTGCGACTCAACTTCAACCCAAGCTTCTGCACACGGCTTAAATTTTCCCGCATCTGCGAAGCAGCCCGGATGGCCGCCGTCCCCGGGTTCTTCAATTCATGCATCAAGCCGGCAGCCATCGTGCCCAGCGACGTCAACTTCTCCCGCTGCATTTCCTGCGACTGGTAGGACTCCAACCGGCGCGCCATGTCGCCCAGCACCTGTTCCCGGACCGACGGGCAGGCAAACATCAGCTTCCAGAACTTGTCTTCCGGAAAACGTACCAGCGTTGAATCCTCGATCGCTGTGCAGCCATACGACAGCCGCTTATTCGCCAGAATCGGTATTTCCCCGAAGGTATCGCCACTCTTGAAACAGACCGGCACCATCGCCGGATCAGACATCTTCTGAATCTTGATCTGTCCTTCCAGTACTGCGAAAAACGCGCGCTGACTGCCGTTTTGCACGACCTTGTCGCCGGCCTGCATGCGCAGCAGATCCAAAGATCCAAGCTGGCTGAAGGATGCCGGTTCGGTGCCTGCAAATACGCGCACTCTGGATAATTGTGCAGCCAGACTCGCAGCATCCACAGTTTCCACGCGAAACTCTGTCATGGTGTTGATCATCGGTGACTTCGTAACTCCACTTCAATACCTCGCAAGATATTGGTGCATGAATTGCACCGCAATCGATCCTTCCCCCACAGCAGACGCTGCGCGCTTGACCGATCCATGACGAATGTCACCCGCCACAAATACACCTGGAACACTGCTTTCCAGCAGGTAAGGGTCCCGACGTTCCTTCCATATTGCGGGGAGCTTACCATCCTCGCGCAGGTCCTGACCCGATAAAACAAAGCCCTTGTCATCTCTCAGGATGGCTTCCGGTAACCAGCGGGTTCCCGGCGCAGCGCCGATAAAGATGAACAAACCAGTCGCTGTCTCGATCCGATCCCCTTGCGGCGTAAGCAACCGTACGCTGTCGAGATGTTCTTTCCCGCAGACTTCCATCACTTCCGTGTTCACCAGCACCTCGATGTTGGATGTGGCAGCTATCTGATCGATCAAGTATTTCGACATGCTCTTCTCGAGGGACGGCCCGCGTACGACCATCGTCACCTTACTTGCATACTTCGAGAAGTACATAGCTGCCTGTCCGGCTGAATTCGCTCCGCCCACTACAAATACAGTCTCATCCTTACAGGACTTGGCCTCCGTTGCAGCAGCGCCGTAGTACACCCCAGCGCCGGCCAGGCGATCCGCGCCGGGAATTTCCAGCCGCCGGTAGTCCACACCCATGCTCATGAGGCATACCAGCGACGATAATTCCCGTCCGTCTTCGAGCCTCAGGAAGTGGTACCCGTTCTCGCTGCGCAGATTTACCACCCGCTGCGACAGGAACTCCGCGCCAAAGCGGGAGGCCTGCGTAAAAGCGCGCTGCGCCAGCTCGGAGCCGCTGATGCCTGCCGGAAATCCCAGGTAGTTTTCGATGCGGGAACTGCTGCCGGCCTGGCCCCCCGGCGCTTCCGGCTCGATGACCAGCGTACACAGTCCCTCGGAGGCCCCGTACACAGCTGCCGCCAGTCCTGCGGGCCCCGCTCCGACAATAATCAGGTCATAGAACTCGTTTTTTGCCTCGACACTCATCCCGATCCGGCCAGCCAGTTGGGTGCGCGAGGGCTGTGCCAGTGCGGTTCCATCGGCAAACAAGACCACTGGCAGATCCGAAGCCGCCAGGCTGCGGGATTTGAGGAGTGCTTCGGCTTCCTCTGACTGCCCCGGATCCATCCACTGGTACGGCACATTGTTCTTGGTCAGAAATTCCCGGATCTCGTGATCACGTGGTGCAAACCGCGTGCCGATAACGCGAATGCCCTCATAGCCCGGCTTGCTTCTGCCGGTCCAGAAAGCCAGCAGATCGTCGAGCACCGGGTACAGCTTCTCTTCCGGCGGATCCCAGGGCTTGGTCAGGTAGTAGTGGATTTTGGCCGTATTGATCGCCCGGATGGCTGCTTCGGTGTCCGCATAGGCAGTCAGCAATGCGCGCATGGCTTCCGGAAACCCGTTCATGGTCGCTGCCAGGAACTCCACACCGGACATGCCGGGCATCCGCTGATCGGAAAGGAAGAGCGCCACCTGCTCTGTGCGTGTCTGGAGCTGTTGACACAAATCAAGCGCAGCCTGTCCCGAAGAAGCGCGCAGCACCCGGTAGCGGTCACCATAGTGGCGACGCAAATCCTGGACTACGGCTTCAAGAACACTGAAGTCGTCATCGACGGCAAGGATCACTGGCTTACTCATGCAACTCCAGTGTAGTGGACGCTCACCCGAATTGATTTGGCTCCGTAACCATTTGATTCCATTGGTGTTTTGGCTTTGAATGAAAGACAACCCCTGACACTTTCGTGGAGTTGTTTTCCCGGCTATACCGGCTAATCTTGGTTACACAAGAACAAGGCAACCGGCACTCAAGAGTATCGAACGACGGTCGGATCCTCGAAAATGCACCGGGCAAGCAGAAGTTTTTTGCGAGCATGCCGATATTTGAAACACAGTCTGTTCCTCTTGTTTACGCTGTCCAGGGCTCCGGGACGACCGAGTCTCTTCAGCAGCGGAAACGGAAGACTGCTTGCAGTTCGAGCCTGAGGGCAACTTGGAGCGTAGGCAACCACAATGAACAAAATCATTCTAGGTGACAACCAGGCGATCTTCCGTGCGGGCATCGCAAAGGTTCTGGCGAGCGAGGAAGACTTCCGCGTGGCAGCGCAATGTGGAGACCTGGCGCGACTGGTCCTGGCTGTAGACACGTACCGGTCGTCGATTGCCGTATTTGCCTCGGCGCTCAAGCCCGATATGAACGAACTGATGGCTCGCGTCAAAACGGCGGGTAGTCGCGCCATCGTCATCGCAGAAAACAATGAACCCTCCAGCGCCTACACCAGCCTCGGGGTACGCGGTGTCGTCTACCGGAATACGACTGGCGCTGCGCTGGTCGATTGCGTGCAGAAAGTTATCCAGGGCCTCACCTGCGTTCAACGCCCCGCAGAGCTGGCCCAGACGGAAGAAGAAGATTTTGTCGGAGCACGGGTGCGCGATCGCCTGACACCGAAAGAAATGAAGATCGTGGCGCTGATTGTTCAGGGCTGCAAGAACAAGGAAATTGCCCAGCGTCTTGGCACCACCGAGCAGGTCATCAAAAATTATCTGCGCAGTGTCTACGACAAGACCGGCGTTTCCGATCGCCTTGAACTGGCGCTCTTCACCATCCACCATCGCATACTCGCTGCAGCCGCAGCAGAAGCAGTGACCAACCTGCAGGTGCGCAGCGCATAAAACTTCACACTCCCCCATAAACAAGAAAGCCCGCGTTCCCATCGGAACACGGGCTTTCTCGTTTTATCCTCACTTTACCTGTAGCAGATACTGCTACAGACTCCGCTCCGCGATCGATTTGGCCTGCGTAAACAACAGCAGATAATCCGGTCCGCCTGCCTTCGAATCGGTCCCCGACATATTGAACCCGCCAAATGGATGAGCCCCCACCATCGCGCCGGTGCACTTTCGGTTAAAGTACAGGTTGCCGACGTGGAACAGCCGCCTCGCATCATTCAACTTCTGCGCGTCCCGGGTAAACACTGCCCCCGTCAACCCATACTCGGTATCGTTCGCAACCGCCAGTGCATGACTATAGCTGTCCGCCTTGATGATCGCTAGTACCGGCCCGAAGATTTCTTCCTGCGCAATTTTCGCCCCCGGTGCAACATCGGCAAAGACTGTCGGCTCGATGTAGTAGCCGCCCTCTGCTTCGATCGCCTTTCCTCCGGCAATCAGACGCCCTTCCCTCTTCCCAGTTTCGATATACCCGAGCACGCGCTTCCAGGCCACCTCGTTGATGACTGGTCCCATGGACACATTTTTCAACGGATCGCCTACTTGGATCTTCGCGACCTTCTCCCGAATCGCATCGACAAAGACGCTGTAGATCGGCTCTTCCACAATCGCCCGCGAGCAGGCGGAACACTTCTGACCATTGAATCCGAAGGCCGACGCGACGACGGCCTCTACCGCGGCGTCGAAGTCCGCATCGGCGCTCACGATGATCGCGTCCTTGCCTCCCATTTCCAGCACGGTCCGCTTGATCCATTTTTGTCCCGGCTGTGTCTTCGCAGCTCTCTCGTTGATAAGCAGCCCAACCCGTTTGGAACCCGTGAATGCCACGAAGCGTGTCCGTGGATGTTCGACGACTGCGTTGCCGAAGGTCTCTCCAAGGCCATGGCAGAAGTTCACGACACCGGGCGGCATGCCCGCTTCCTCCAGCACACTCAGGAAGCGCGCTGCGATCGTCGGAGCATCCGATGAAGGCTTCAGGATCACGGTATTTCCGCACACAATGGCAGCCGCCGTCATACCGGCCATAATTGCAAAGGGAAAATTCCATGGCGGGATGACAGCACCGACGCCAAGCGGGATGTAGTGCAGTTCATTCTTCTCTCCCGGATACTGAATCGGCGTGGTCGCCTGCGCCAGGCGTAATGCTTCGCGCGCGTAAAAATCGAGGAAGTCGATCGTCTCGGCAACATCGGCATCGGCCTCTGCCCAGTTCTTTCCGACTTCGTACGTCAGCCACGCGCAAAACTCGAACTTGCGCCCGCGAATAATCTCGGCAGCCTTCAGCAACAGTGCGGCCCGCTGCTCAACCGCGACATATTGCCATGTGGCAAAGGCCTCTTCGGCAGCCTTCATCGCAAGTTCGACATGCTCAAGATCAGCAGCCTGGTGTACGCCGACGACTTGCGCCGGGCGTGCGGGATTCACCGATTTCACCTTCACTTTCGTATGCAGACGATTGCCGCCGATCACGATCTCGTACTCGTGACCTAGCAGGTCCTCCACCTCCTCCAATGCTCGTCGCATGGCATGCGCGTTCTCAGCATCGTGGAAGTTGGTAAACGGCTCGTTGTGGAAGACGCCCATAGGGCTCATGGGCAGGATGACAGTGCTGAGAGTAGCAGTAGACATGGCTCTTTAAGTGTAGAACAGGCTGCCCGACGTCCTTCCGGGCAGCCTTTTCGGCAACTTTACTTCAGGATCCTGCCTATATCTCCGCTCGTAAAGAAGAAGCGAAATACGATCAACACGATACCTGCGACCTCTGCAATGGTCGCCCCGCCGAGCCACTTCAGCAGCGCTGGATCGAACTGCATTGTCCCATTTCCTGTGCCGATGATGACTGCCAGCGTCGCGATACAGCAGACGATGAACGTCGCGGTCAGGGCGAGCGCCAGCCACGTGCGCAGGTCGGCAATCCTGTTCGACAACATGAAAATTGCCGAGAAAACGGTCACAATGACGAATGCGGCAGCGGTGAGCCCGTATGGGAAAAGCGTCTTGAAATTGTTCATCGGCGCGGCTCCTGGCAAGCGGAAGCATAGCCCGGTCGGGTCTGCATGTCCACTCATCCCGCTGCAGCTTCTACTGACCCGCGGCGATCTTCTCTGTCTCCGCGGACATCTTGGCCGTACGCTCCAGCTTGTCCCAGTTAAACGGGCGTCCATCGATCGCACGCTTGACTGTCTTGAACAACACCACTGAAAACACCTGCCGGTAGGCAAAGCGCTGCAGCCAGATGTGAAACAACAGCCACTTGTCGCCCTTCTTGGCAGGATGACTCCGTTCAAGAGAAAACGCCAGTGCGGACGTCACGAAATCGATGATGAGGAAGGTCAGAAAGTAAATCAGGAGTTTGTCGAAGCTGGCCGAACTCGCCGCCTCCGGATGATAGTGGCGATCCAGCAGATAGTGAATCACACCCGCCACGAACATCAGGTCGATGAAAGGAGAAACCAGCGGCAGCACAATCTGGAAGATCAGGATGTTCGGCAACGCGAAGAGCCCCATCGCCCGGTTGTTCACGAATGCACGTTTGTGCTTGAACACCGCCTGCAAGGTTCCGAAGGACCAGCGGAAACGCTGCCGCATCAAGCCGTTCGCATTGATCGGCGCCTCGGTGAAGGCCAGCGACTGGTCTTCATACACGACCTTGTACCCCTGCTCCAGCAGGTTCATCGTCAGGTCGGCGTCTTCCGCAACAGTGTTTGCCGGATAGCCCCCGCCGTCCCGTACTGCCTGCGTGCGCCATGCCCCGATGGCACCAGGCACCACTGTCACTACATCGAACAGATCAAGAGCTCTTCGTTCAAAGTTCTGGCTAGTGATGTACTCGAGTGCCTGCCAGCGAGTCCATAGATTTACCTTATTGCCGACTCGTGCATTGCCTGCCACCGCGCCCACTCGAGGATCCGTGAAGTGCAGCATCAGCTTCGAGACCGCATCGGAAGCGATCACTGTATCCGCATCGATGCCTACATAGAAGTCCTCGGTCAGCTTCGCTACTGCAAAATTCAAGGCCTCTGCCTTCCCGGCATTGGGTTTGGTCAACACCTGCAACGTGCCCGCTGCGATCTCTTCGCGGTAAGCGGCAATCGCCACTTCTGCGGTCCGATCCGTCGAACCATCGTCGATCACGATCACGCGTACGTTTGGGTAATCCGAATTGAGCACCGAACGAATCGTCCGCACAATCACGGTCTCTTCGTTGTAGGCGGGCACCAGGATTGCAACCCGCGGCGCAAAGCCCGGAATGATGGGCACCTTGCGCGTTCGAAGTCGATCAATGAGTGCGAAGACACCGATCAGGACCAGCCGTGCGGACATCAGGACGTCGCCGACGAAAAAGACGGAAACCACGAAGTGACTGAAGAATGCGAAGAAGAAAAATGCAACCGAGTCGACGCGTGCCTGCAACCGATCCCCGGGTGCGATCGGCGGCATCACATCGGCAACGGTCTTGTCCATCAGCTCCGGCACCGTGACTATTTTGTAGCCGCGCGCCCGCAATGCATCGATCAACACTGGCAGCGCAGCCACGGTGGCCGAGCGATCGCCGCCGCCATCATGCATCAGGATGACGCTGCCGCGAAAATCGGGCCGCTTCTTCATCTCATCCAGTTGCGCAAATACCCTCTGCGTAATTTCCTGCGGCGTTTTGCGCGGATGCTCGTCCCAATCATCGGTATCGATCTTGTCGCCAATGATGGTGTAACCCATCTGCTGTATCTGGTACGCAGGCGCCGCCTGGTCGTTGGTGTCCGGCTCCTGGTCGATCGAATAAGGCGGCCGGAAAAACAATGGACGAAGCCCCAGCTTGGCCGCGAACAAGCGCTCCGTCCAGTTGATCTCGACTTCCAGTTGCCGCGACGAGATCTCGCTGATGTCCGGATGCGTCAACGTGTGATTGCCGACGATGTGCCCCTGCTTGATGTATTCGCGCAGCATGCTGACGTTGTTCTCAGCCTGCTCACCGATCACGAAGAAGGTGCCCTTCACACCTTTCTCTTGCAGAATGCGCAGGACACGCGGCGTCCAGGCCGGATCCGGCCCATCGTCGAACGTAATCGCGACCTCGTCCGGGTGGTAGCCGAAATATTGAATGGAGAAAGCCTTCGGATACGTCACCATGTGCTCGTCAGTGACGGTCTGCTGCTCTGCATCCAGGTTCACTGTTCGCGTCCCCGCGCTCGGCGTCTCGGTGATGCGCAGGATGTCACCTTCACCATCCGTGTTCACGGATTGTCCCGGCGGCACATTCTCCAGCAACTGCGGCGCCGTCTTTCCATTCGGGTGATCCCACACTGACCACAGCGACGGATCTTCTTTCCCCAGTACCCACAATGAAAATGTCTGGATGCCCATAGCGCGCGCAGCACGCAGTTCATTCAACGCAGTCACTGCATCCAGCAGCCACACCTGGTGCCGCACATGCGCGTCTTCATCGTCGAATGCGAAATGCGCATTGAGTTCATCGCCTTCCAGATGCACATCGGCGCCGGCATCGGCTGCCTCCTGCCACGCATCCTGCGCAGACAGGTCCTGCACGTCGAGCACTTTCGGCTCCGTGCTGCGCCTGCTTCCCTTCACCGGCAGTGCAGTCGTCCAGTCATAGCCATAATTGCCGATGGCGCAGATGATCTTCTGCTTCGGCACAATTTTGAGCGTGCGCTGCAGGTTGTTTTCGAACCAGTCCTGCGCCGCGATCGGGCCTGGACCAGACGTGTTCTCATGCTGGTCGTAATTCATCAGCAGGATGCCGTCGGTATTTGCAGCCAGAAACCGCAGCTCATCATCCTCTGCAGCCGTTGCTGTGTTCACGTAGAGGCGCAGGTTCCTGGCGCGAAAATCCTGGTACAGCTCACCGATAAAAGTCTGATATGCCGCGTGCGCCTCGTCGGGAAGCTCTTCAAAGTCGAGAGACAATCCGCGATACGACGGGTTCGCCGCGAAAAACTTATCAAGCTGCGTGCGAAGGTTCAACCGCGCCTGGGGATTCAGCAGCATCTGGCCGATGACCGGCTGCCAGTCGCCGCGCACGGCGTCGTAGTTGCTGATCAGCGGAAAAATTTCCGTATCTTCTTTGCTTGCCGCGATCAGGTCGCGAATCTTGTTCTGCGGATCGACTCCATGCACGACTCCCTTGTCATCGACCACGCGATAATTGCTGACCGGGAACATCGAAGTCGACGCCATGAGGTTTCCATCCGTGTCAAAGGAATGGAGCCACACTGGAAACAGGATGTCGAGTTGATGAATGTGCGCCTTCAGCGAAGCAAACCCTGCGGGTTCGTCGTCGGTATAGAAGGCAGCTCGCAAACCCTCGCCAGTGTTCAGCGGAATCTCGGATGGCTTGCGGTCGGACTTCCGACGCGCCGGTCTCGAGGGCTTAGGCCGGGAATTCTTCTCATTGACGCGCCGCTCCTGCAGCGCCTTGTAGTTGCGCTTCTGCACCGGGAACAGCAGTTC
>CAZZVA010000001.1:13921-41664 GCA_964657345.1 uncultured Acetobacteraceae bacterium
CAGCACATTCAGAAAAAAAACGACCAGCACGATCGTCGATACAATCGCTGTCACATCAAACAGGCGTCGGAGCCGCTTCCAGCGTTTGCGTTGCGGGTCGGAGAAGATCTGGCGGTTCATGCTGCCCAAAGCTTATAGGTTTGCTCGCTGCTGGGGAAATGGCCAAGCCGAACGACCGGGATAAAGTGCGTGCGGCCCTCCCTTGAACGGCGACTCTGCACCACTGCAGTTTCTCAACGCTCGTCGATGGGATTGGAATCGTCAGTTACTTCGGGATGGCCTGCGAAGGCTCAGGATGAATCGACTCCAGCTCGGGCAGCAGTTCCACGCTTTCCTGCTCGTTTGGATCGGTACGGGCAATCACCGCAGTCACCGTCTCGCTCTTGCTCGGATTGTAAGGAAGATGAGGAACGTCGGCTGGAATGTAGAAAAAGTCGCCGGTCCGCACAATCGAATGAAATTCGAGCTGCTCGCCGTGCCAGACGTGCGAATCACCATTCAAGGCGTAGATCGCTGTTTCGTGCGTCCGATGCTTGTGCGCCTTCGCTCGACCGCCCGGTGGAATCGTCAGCAGCTGCATGTGGATGCCCTGCGCACCCACTGTTTCCGCCGAGATGCCAACAGCATAGCGAAGACCTTGTTTACCGGTGAATGACTCGCCCGGGCGCACTACCCGTGAGGCTGTCATGGGTCGTGCTAACTCATCCGTCATAAACACCTCTTTGCCATAAAGTCGTTATTTGCTGCGCGGTAACCCGGCGAGAGCGCAGCGCAGCAACAAAACCGCCGTCCCCGCCGCCGTTGCCGAAGCAGCCTCATTGGAAAGGCCGCAGATGTCGCGGTAAACGATGAAGGGTTCGATGCCCAGCAGGACGGCGAGCTGGATTCTGAGTTCGGCCAGGCGCTCCGGCTCAAGCTGAGGAGCCACAGGTTCGAGTGCCGCATCGATCCACATGAATCGCCCTTTCACTCGCTTTTCGGCCGGGGGAACATCGCTTTCCTCCAGCGAATACCGCAAAAAAGCGCGGAATGCGGCCTCATTCCTGGCAAATGCCCCATAAACAGCAGTACAAACCACGCGAAGCCGCTGCTCCGGGTCATCCGCTGCAGCCGATCGCTCGAAGAGCGTATGGAGCTCTTCCAGGCTCACACTGACCGAACGCAATGTCTCGGCAAGCAGCGATTGCTGACTCGGGAAAAATCGATATACAGTGCCGCGGGAAACATTGGCTTCCTCTGCCACCGATGGCACCGTTGGAACTTCTCCGCGAACCAGCAACCCTGTCGCCGCTGCTATGAGATCCCGCCGCGTGCGCATTTTCTGCTGAACCCGCTCCCGAGTCTCCATTTTCATGAAAGCGCTTCCCATTTATGCAACATTAGTATCATAAAGAACATCTGTTTAGTGAGCAAGGATCAGTTACTTAGGACAAGTGAGGTTTCAATGGCAAATAGGGTAGTCGTAGCAGAGCAGTCACCTGTGTTTAGCTTCATCGGCCTGCAGTTTCAGTTCGTAGCCACATCAGAGCACACCCGGAGCAATCTCTGCCTGATGCGCAATGTCATGATGCCCGGATTGTTTGTTCCCCTGCATAGCCACGCCGATCCGGAGATCTTCCACGTCCTTGAGGGCTCGATGGAGGTTTACCAGGAGGGCGGCGGCTGGGCCATAGTGAACGCTGGTGAGGTCCTTGCCCTGGAGGGGAACGTAAGACATGCCCTTAGAAACGAGGGCAGGTGTGTCTGCATGACCGCCACTGGCAGCGAGCTCATTGAGTTTTTCCGGGATGCCTCGGTGCCCATCGATCAAGCTGCCGACTCCATGCCGGCGCAGTTTCAGCGGCTGGCAAAAGAGGCTGCCGAAGGACGCATGTGGCTGGCTACGCCCGAAGAAAATGCAGCCATCGGTATCGTGCTGCACTAACTGCTTCGGCGGGCGCCCTGCTCAAAGCTCGCAGCACGAAATTGTGGGTGATTGTAGATCGATGAAGCCTTCGCGCGGCTTGCCGTACCTGGTGTTGAAGTTCAGCCTCGAGAAGCGCAAGTTCGGGGCTGAACGCTCTGTATGATGCAGAGACCGTGGCAAGCAACCGGTCCCAATCCATCGCGCTCATCGTCACTGCGCTTCTGTTAGGGGCAGCCCTGCGCCTCTATTTCTTCTTCCACTGGCCCCAGGTAAACGGTGACGGGCTGATCTATGGAGACATCGCCAAGAACTGGCTGCAGCACGGCATCTATGGCCGAAGTGCCGGCGGTTCGATACAACCCACGCTCATCCGCCTGCCCGGATATCCATTGTTTGTTGCCCTGGTCTTCGCGATCTGCGGCGTGGAGCACTACAACGCCATCCTCTTCCTGCAGATCGCCATCGACCTCGGAACCTGCCTGCTCATTGCTGCCTTCGCCCGCAAGGTTTGTTCGACACGCGCTGCATGGATCGCTCTTTTCCTCGCCGCACTGTGCCCCTTCACCGCCAACTACACAGTGGCTCCGCTGACGGAGACTCTCACCCTTTTTTTCATCGCCGTCGCCATGCTGGCGCTGGTCCGTATTGTCACCCGCGCTGACAAACTGTCGGTTGTCCTCTCTGCCATCTCGTGGAGCTATCTCACGCTTCTGCGTCCGGATGGCGCGCTGCTGCCCATTGCCTTTTTTCCGGCCATTCTCTGGTATGCGCGCAAATCTGTCCTCGGCTTCGCACCCATCGGTCGGAGGCAGGCTTTGCGCCTTGCCACCATCAGCGGCCTTTTGTCCGTGCTGCCCTTTGTCGCGTGGACGTATCGCAACTGGCATACCTTCCATGTCCTTCAGCCGCTCGCGCCGCGCTATGCCAACGATCCCGGAGAAGACGTCAACCCGGGCATGCAGCGATGGATCAAGAGCTGGGCAGCAGAATTTACCTCCACGTCGGAGGTCTACTGGAACGTAAATTCTGACGTCATCCCTCTGAATGCCCTGCCAGATCGTGCCTTCGATTCACCGGCGCAAAGAGCACAGACTGCTGCTCTGCTGGCTGCCTATAACAAGACCACGACTCTTACTCCGGAGCAGGACGACGCCTTCGCTCAACTCGCAGCCGAGCGCATCCATACTGATCCGCTGCGCTATTACGCCTGGCTGCCGGCTCTGCGAGTCACCGACATGTGGCTGCGTCCGCGAACCGAGATACTGAATGTCGAGCTGAGATGGTGGGAATACAGCAAGCACCACGTGGAGACTGTCTTCGCTGCGGCATATGCCGGCTTGAATCTCTTCTACGTGGTAGCTGCTGCCTGCGGATTGCTGAGATGGCGACGTAAAGGGGAGGTTCGTTTCATCGTTGCCATGTTGGGATACCTGCTCCTGCGCAATGTGCTGCTCGCTACCATCGAAGCACCCGAGGCACGCTATACCCTTGAAGGATTTCCCATGGTGATTGCGTGGGCGTCTGCTGCGTTCGCCCGCTGCGACCAGCCTACTTCCGGGTCACCTGCACACCCGGCTTTGTCTTGATCTTGAAGACACCTGGACTCACGGATGCATTGAGCTTGATGTTCTTGAACAGATCCGTCTTGATGTCACCCGAAGGCGCAGTAAACACCTGCTTCACACTGACGGCGCGCGCAGGATCCACCCAGATCATCACGCTGCTGAAGTTATCGCGAATACTCTGCTGCTTGGCGACCAGCTTCAGCTTTACGGCCGACACACCATCGATCGTTTCTGTTCCAGCGCAGCTCACGTCCCAGCTCTTCTGAAGATCTTTGCCACTGCCGCCGAAGCCCAGAGTCAGAAATGTTTCGACCTGGTCCTTGTTGCTGCCTGCGGCAAAAATCTGTTCCTGGTTGGCCGCTGGCGTATAAACGGACACCTCATTGCCATCGAAGGTCACAGACTTCGCGGCAGGCGTCTTGATGTCCGCAGCCATGCTGGTTGTGCTGCCATGACGCACAAAGTAGATCGTGCCTGACTGTGGCGGCTCTGTCTCCTGGATCACGGCTTCATACTGCGTCCAGCTGAAGTCGGCCTGCGCACTCTGGAACTTCGTCGACGCCGTATCCATCTGCGCCAGCGTCTTGTTCAGATCGCAGCTTTGATCTGCCATCGCCAGCGGCGAAAGGCTCAACCCGGCCGCAAACACAAACGTCTTCAATAACTCAGACATACTCATTCCCTACTGAACCCCGGTTTCAGTCGTACGATGCGCGAAAACCCTGTAAGCGGCAATCGACCCGTTCGGATCCTTCAGCGTGTCGTAGCGGTCCAATTGCAGAGGTCCGGCAATCGGTTCAATGCTGGAGATCAACGTCCGCTTCAGCGCGTCCTGGTCATGCATCACGGACTTCACTGCGCCCGCACTTACCTCGTACACGAATACCCCGCCGCTGCTCGACTCCACCAGCACATCATGGCCAGTCACCTGCGGCTCCGGCTTGGGCCGGTCTCCAAAGTTGATTACGTGCGGCGAAACAAAGATGAACAGCAGGATCAGCGTCACCATCACGTCGTAGTGAAAACTACCTCGTTCGTACGTCCAGAAGATGTAACGCTTCCACAGGGGCCCGGTGGTTGGTTCAATTGCTGTTCTCATTTCTTCCCGATCCCCGGCCCGTCTGCCGGTGGAGAAATCACTGCAGTGCCGCCCATGTAGGGCAGCAGTACTTCTGGAATACGGACACTGCCATCCGCCTGTTGATAGTTCTCGAGGATCGCCAGCCACGTGCGTCCCACGGCGAGCCCGCTGCCATTCAACGTATGCAGATACTCGGCCTTCGTCTTACCTGCCGGCCGATAGCGGATATTCGCCCGCCGCGCCTGGAAGGCCCCGAAGTTCGAGCAGGATGAAATCTCGCGATACAGCCCCTGTCCGGGCAGCCACACTTCGAGGTCATACGTCTTGGCCGCGCTGAACCCCATGTCCCCTGTGCACAACAACATTTTTCTGTATGGCAGATGCAGCAGACGCAGAATTGATTCGGCATGACCGGTAAGTTTCTCGTGCTCTGCTTCCGAATCCTCGGGGCGAGCGAACTTCACCAGCTCAACCTTCTGAAATTGATGCACGCGGATGATGCCGCGCACATCGCGCCCATAGGATCCAGCCTCGGCACGAAAACAAGGCGTGTAGGCAGCCAGCGAAATCGGAAGCAGTGCATCCTCCAGGATCTCGTCGCGATACAGGTTCGTCACTGGCACCTCGGCCGTCGGGATCAGCCAGTGATCGTTGTCCCGCAGCACGCCGGGCTTATAGCCTTCTTCGTCGATGCAGTGAAACAAGTCGTCCGCGAACTTCGGCAGCTGCCCTGTTCCGTGCAAGGACCGGCTGTTCACTATCGCCGGCGGCAGCACTTCGCCATAGCCATGCTGAGACGTATGCGTATCCAGCATGAAGTTGGCGAGCGCCCGCTCCAGCCGCGCCCCGCCATGCCAGTACACGGGAAAGCGCGCACCGCTGATCTTCGCACCGCGCTGCATGTCGAGAATGCCCAGCGACTCGCCCAGTTCCCAGTGCGGCTTTGGCTCGAACGCAAATTGAGGCTTCTCGCCCCATGCAGCAACCTGCACGTTGTCATGCTCGGAACGACCCACCGGTACGTCATCAGCGGGTAGATTCGGCAGTCTCTCGAGGATCGCGCGCAGGGCGTTGTCCGCGTCAGCGGCTTCCAGCTCAAGATTCTCTGTCTTGTCCCGGAGCGCCCTGGTCTGCTCCATCACCGCAGAGGCATCGCCCCCCGCTCGCTTCAGCTTGCCAACCTCTACGCTGAGCGCATTCCGCTGCGCCTTCAACTGCTCGGCTTCGGTAATTCGCTCCCGCCGCTGTGCATCCAGGGTATGGAAATCCCCCAGCACCACAGCCGGATCCGTACCACGCGCACGCAGCTTCTCTTCCACCAGGGCCAGGTTGCCCCGCACAAATCCAAGGTCCAGCATTCCTACTACATTAATAGAAATTCACGGCTGCATCCGATACACATACAGGCAGTGGCTTAATACCAGGCAACCTTAGCCTCGGGCACCAATTGATCTTGAGACTCAACGCGCGGTATCGCGCACAAACGTCACGGCCGGCAAACCCGTCCATTGAGTCAATTCCATGACCCGTGGAAAGCCGATCAACGGCCCCGTTTTCAGATTGCGCAGCATGGATTCGCGGAAGCTTGGCAGTTCTTCTGCCACCTGCCGCCATGTCATGTCGCGCTGCAAACGCCGGGCATCCAGGGCATGAAACAGCTTCGTTGTGTCGAGCCGCAGAATTCTGCCTGATCCCGGTTCAGGGAGCAGATTTGCAACATCCTCATCACCCTGCGCAACAGGCGAGAGGAAACTTTCAGGCGAACGACTCAGCCAGCGCAGTGCCTGCAGTACCACTGCGCTGGTCACCGAGCGTTTCTTCAGCATCCCGCGAATCGTTCCCACGCTGATCGGGATGGACGTCGTTCCGACAAACGGCTGGTTGATCTGGTCGACCATGGCCTCCCAGCTCAGTCCGCACGACCTTCTCTCCTCATCGAGAGTACTGTGGAACACCTGCATGTCGAAGCTTCGCATAGCTCCTCCAACTTCTTCAGTCTAGAGAGACGGGCGGCTGCGAAGTCCAACCAGAATCCGAAACAAGGATGGGAATGGAAGCGACGGGGTGGCTGCAGACATATGGCCCCCGGCAGGCAAGCTCCTGCGATAATGATTCTGCTTATGTTGACCGTGAAGCGCGCACTCTCGCTCCTTCTAACCCTGCTGCTCACACTTTCGGCAGCTCTGCCTGCCAGCGCCAGCGCCTATGATGGCCACCCCAAGCTTGTCGTCATCCTGGTCATCGACCAGTTCCGCGAAGACTACCTGGAGCGCTATCACGACCAGCTCAAGGCGCGCGGCTTCAAGCTGTTCCTTGAAAAAGGCGCCTACTTCCCGGATTGCTACTACAACTACGCCAATACCAAGACAGCTCCAGGACATTCCACCATCGGCACCGGCGCTTACACCGACGGCCACGGCATCAACTCCAACGAATGGTGGGACCTGAGCCGCAACAAGCAGCGTCCCGTTACTTCTGTTGAAGACGAACGCTACCACCTGCTTGGCCTCATCAATGCCAGCAGCTCCGAGCCCGGTTCTTCCCCCCGCAATCTGCGCGCCTCTACTGTTGGCGATGAACTCCGGCTCGCGACCCAGGGCCGAGCCCAGGTGTGGGGTGTCTCGCTCAAGGATCGTGCTGCCATCCTCCCCGCCGGGGCAGCGGCGAACGGCGCCTTCTGGATCGATGGATCCACCGGCAGCTTTATCACTTCGACCTACTACATGAACGAACTGCCGAAGTGGGCGACTGCCTTCAATGGCAGCGATCGCGCTGCGGAAGCCGCACAGGAGGCCGGGGTCGAAAAGTCGGGCGAATTCTACGAAGAAGTCGGCAAGACGCCCGCCGCCAATACCTACGAAATCGACTTCGCCAAGGCACTCATCACCGGCGAGCAGCTCGGCAAGCATGCCACGACGGACATGCTGACCCTCAGCCTCTCGGCTCCGGACATCGTCGGCCACACCTACGGCCCCGACTCGCCGCAGGAACAGCAGATGGTGCTCGCTCTCGACAGCCAGCTCGACAGCTTCTTCACCTGGCTCGATACCCATATCGACGGCGGCCTCGCGAACGTCTGGATCACCCTGTCTGCTGACCATGGCGTGGCACCAGTGCCCGGCCAGGCAGCCACCCTCGGCCTCCCGGCCGCCACTATCGACATGCCGCGTTTCATCGGTAATCTCAACGAAGCGATGAATGCCAAGTTCTCACCCGGCGAAAAGGTCGTGTACATCCTGCCCAAGCAGGGGCTGCCGTATCTTTCCCTCAACCGCCCCAGCTTCGAAGTTGCCGGCATTAACGAGCAGGAGGCCGAGCAGGCCGTCCAGGCAGCTGTCGAGCCGGCCCTCCTCGCTGTCTCTCCGGCAGCGACCGCCATGGTCACGCCAACCCCGTATGTCACGCTGCCGGCGCCAGAGGTTCTCGCTCCGAAATCCACCTTAAAAACGAAGGGCCTGGTCAAGCGCCCGGCGCCAAAGCAGACCGCCAAAGCCCGCGGGACCAAGCCGGCACCCGTCGTCGAACCCACGCCTCCGCCTGTCCCGGTTAGCCCGCCAGCCCGCTTTGCGCCGCGTCCCTTCGCCATGCACGTCTACACCCGGCTCGACTTGTTGAACGGACCGCAGCCGCCCTCTGAGTTCGGCACACTGCTCGCGCACAGCTACAGTCCGAACGGGGGCTGGTACGTCATGATCATTCCGGAAGCGTTCCAGATGGAGCAGTCCAGCAATCCGCTCGGCACCAACCACTATTCGGCCTACTCCTACGACCGCCATGTGCCGCTCGCCTTCGTCGGTGCTCCCTTCAATCCTGGCATTTATCATGGCCGCGTCGAGCCGGTTGACCTGGCCGCCACTCTTGCCTCGTTGCTCGCTATCAATCAGCCGTCGGCCTCCATCGGCCACATTCTCACGCAGGCCATCCGTCCCATCGTTGTCGCGCCACCGGCAAAGGGCAAGCGTCGCGGTCAAGGCGCGGATCTGCCAGCCGATACCGATACCGGAGAAACGACACCTCCGTGAAGCCAGACATGCGCGTCCAGTTCTGTGGCTTCGAGCTGCGGAACCCGATCATCGCTGCCAGTGGCACCTTCGGCTATGGCATCGAGTTCGACGACATCATCAACCTCGACCGCATCGGCGGCTTCGTCACCAAGGGCCTCTCGCGGGAACCGATGGCCGGCAATGCGGCGCCGCGCATCATCGAGACCTCCGCCGGCATGATGAATGCCATCGGCCTGCAGAATGTCGGCGTCCATGCCTTCCTCAAAGACAAGCTGCCCCGTCTCGCCCGCTACAGTGCCACGGCCTGCATCGCGAACGTCTTCGGTTTCAACCTCGAAGATTATCTGGCCGTTATCGAAGCGTTGAATGGCGCACCGGGCATTGCTGCCTATGAATTAAATGCCTCCTGTCCTAACACCCGCCACGGAGGCCAGGTCTTCGGCACGGACCCGGCCCTGCTCCGCGACCTGGTTGAGAATGCGAAGCACATCGCCAAACGCCCCATCATCGTCAAGCTCTCGCCCAACGTCACCTCGATCGCTGCCATGGCGCGCATCTGTGCCGAAGCAGGCGCAGACGCCCTTTCCCTCGTCAACACCTTCCTCTCGCTGTCGATCGATATCAAGACCCGCAAGCCCCACATCGCCAATGTCACCGGCGGTCTCTCCGGTCCGGCGATCCGTCCCATCGCCGTCCGCATGGTCTACGAGGCAGCTCGCGCCGTCTCCCTGCCGATCCTCGGTATGGGCGGCGTCATGCGGGCAGAAGATGCAGTCGAGTTCATGATCGCCGGGGCCACCGCCGTCCAGATCGGTACTGCCAGCTACGCCGATCCGCGGGCCACAGAACGCATCGCCAAGGGCCTGGAAGGCTGGTGCAGCAACCATCACGTCGCGGCCGTCCACACTCTTACCGGCAGCCTGCAGACTGCGCAGTAGCCGGAAGTAGAGCCGTGCCACACCGGGCATTGCTCTTAGACCCGAAGGGCACGCCTTCGCCATGCCAACCTGCCTGAACTCAACGATACGGCTTGAGCCGCCGAGGTACAGCTTTCAAAGAGTACATTCAGCGCTGCAGCGTTAGATGTTCCTACCGCGCTGAGCCGCGCTCTTCACACATCGCTGCCGGGAGCAGTCCCTACCCCAGCTCGCTGCCCGCCTCAGTCCTGAGCGCATCCAGAAAGGCTCGCAGCGTCACGATTCGCGACCGTGCCAGTTCCCGCGTCGACTCCAGCCGGATCAACGGCGGAAGTACCTGCAATGCCTTTTCGAGCGCAACTGCAGCGTCTCCGAAGAGAGCAAACCGCGTATCGCTGCCGACCTTCGACACTGTCCGCATCACCCCGATCGCTCCCAGCTGCTCCAGGATGTCTGCATCGCGCACAATCACGCCTTCAACCATCGCAGGATCGTCGTTCGGCTGGTGCGTCCGGATCGCTGCCAGCACGGCTTCGATCTTGTCCGCCGGGAATCCCATCGAGTGCAGCAGTCCAGGTGCTCTGTCGGTCGTATACGCAACGTGATCCCATTTCGCGAGGAGCGCAGGATCCTCCGGACGATGTCCTAGGAACACACCCAGGTCATGCAAAAATGTCGCGGCGAAGACGACATCGTCGTCATACGCCATGCCTGCTCCAATCTTCCGGGTCAGTGCATACAGCCGCGGCTGGTGACCCAATTTGTGGCGCGGCAGAGCGTTTTCGGCGATGTACTGCTGCAACGCAAGGCGGTACGACAAACCTGAAGAAGGAAGCGGCTCTGTCATCCCGATAGAGTAAGCGCTTGTCCGCGTTGGTTTACAGGTTCCTTATCATCGCCGAATTAGCATGAAGGAATAGATGGTTCCGGCCTTCCATCGAGGTTTCTAAGCTATGCCCGATCGAGCGACGGGGGCGGGCGGCGCAGCCAGAGTGCTGGAACGTAGCCAGTCAGCAGCTCAATGTGTGGTTCGCGACGCCATTCCGTCGGACATGACGTACATTACCGCAATCTATAAAGGGTTCGTCGAAACCAGCACTGCGACGTTTGAGATCATTCCTCCGGACGAGGAGGAGATGGTTGAAAGAAGAAGCGCGGTCCTGCAGAAGGGCCTGCCCTACCTGGTCGCGGAGCTGGAGGGCTACATCGTTGGCTTCTGCTATGCGTCTCAATTCCGCCCGCGCGAAGGTTACAGATTCACGGTGGAAGACTCCATCTATGTGCGACCCGATTGCATCGGTCATGGTGTCGGAAAGGCACTTTTGACACAGCTCATCTTCGAGTGCGAACGCCGTGGCTGCCATTCCATGGTTGCCTGCATATGTGGCT
This sequence comes from uncultured Acetobacteraceae bacterium, assembly GCA_964657345.1. Lineage (GTDB taxonomy): Bacteria > Acidobacteriota > Terriglobia > Terriglobales > Acidobacteriaceae. The sequence continues at coordinate 24,784 of CAZZVA010000001.1, forward strand.
TCAATCTGCCTTCGTTTGAATTGCATGCATCACTGGGATTTCGCCAGGTGGGTTTGCTGCCCGAGGCAGGACGTAAATTCGGCCACTGGCACCGCCTCGTCATGATGCAGCGTCCCTTGGAGGCGATGCATGTTGAGCAATGAACCTGGGATCCAGTGGCACGGGGGCGCCCACCTCCTCTTTATGACCAACTTTCTAAATTCGAGACACGAGACGGACGCAGCCGGCACCCGGATCCGCAGGCTGGCCGCTGATAGTGGCATACCTCGCAGCGCCTGGAACAAGGGAGACCCATCATGACCAGCAAGGCAGTCGTTGGCCCGCCAGGGCTCCTGGTTCACGGACGCCGGCACCATGAATCTGTTTCTGTCGATGCCTACAATGCCGAACTCAAAGATGCCGAAGGGTTCCTGGGTGACCGCGCCAGCAAGGGCGCCTTCTTCTCCATTCTCGAGAAAAGGCGTGAACAGATCCGCCGGGTGGGCGAAGACCCGCTGGGAGAAGGCGCGACCGAGGACATAAAGAAAAAGGATCTCGAAAAACTGCTGACACATGGAGACCTCGAAGCAGCAGGTCTCGTGCATGCCGCAATCGAAGAATTCGCCCAGGAACTGGCCCTCGTCGCCAACCGATTGTTGAAGCTGAAGGACTGGAAAGATACACAGCGCATTGTGGTTGGCGGCGGATTCAGTTCGGGCCGCGCCGGCCAGCTTGCCATCAGTCGAGCCTCGGTCCTGCTGCAATCCGAGCACGGCCACAAGGCTGCACTCACCCCCATCCGCCATCATCCGGATGAGGCGGGTCTGCTTGGCAATATTCATGTTGTACCCTCACGGATGCTGGCTGGTTACGATAGCCTGCTGGCGGTTGATATTGGCGGCTCCAATATCAGAGTCGGTGTCGTTGCCCTGGAGAAGGACAAGTCCAGCGGCTTTAAAGAGGCCTGTGTCTCCTCCACCGAGTTATGGCGCCATGCCGACGACGTTCTCAATCGTGATGAATGTATTGAGCGGCTGGCGGAGATGCTGAAAGCTCAAATCAAACTGGCAAACAAAGAGAATGTCGCCCTGGCCCCGCTGATCGGCATCGCCTGCCCCGGTTTCATCAACGACGATGGTTCGATCGAGAAGGGTGCTCAGAATCTTCCCGGCAACTGGGAAAGCTCGCGGTTCAATCTGCCCAGGATGATCCAGGCGCTCATTCCGCAGATCGGCGATAACGAGACCATGGTGATGATGCACAATGATGCCGTCGTCCAAGGCTTGAGCGAGACTCCCTGGATGCAGGACGTTACGCACTGGGGCGTGCTCACCATCGGAACGGGATTGGGAAATGCACGCTTCACCAACCGGTCTGAGGGCGCACGAAAGAAACGCAGAAGAGCCTGAAGATTGAGATCGAAGTCTATACGCGATCCGCGCCGCCCCACGTAATGAGTCAGTGATGGAGCAGCAAATCCACTAAACAATAAGACCCCCGCCAAGGCAGAGGTCTTTTGCTCAAAAAAAGTGAACTGTCAGGCAGCTTTGCCCGACCGCTTCGCCTGCCCGTCCTGAAAGCCGCGCGCCTGTGACATCGCCATGTCCGTCAGATACACGGGAGCAGGAGTGGCGATCGCCACGAGGATCCAGGCCATCAGAGAAATGACGAGGCCGGCTACCGCAGCGGCCTGTAAGGTCAAGATGACCTCACGCTGCCACAGGTGCAGACGCACAAGGTCCCAGTTCTGCAGGATGTCCACATGGTGAATAATCGCCAGCGCCAGCAGGAAGGCAGCGATCGAGATGGTACTCAGTCCGATCAGCGCCACGTCTACCGTACGGTGCAACCGCTGCTTGGAGTGGCAGTGGCGGCACGACGACAAATGCTGTTCGTAGTCGCCGCGCATCTGTGACGAGATTCCGGAAATGTCATAACGCCAGCTGGAAAGAATAGCTCCAACCACTGGATCTGTGCAGCTTCTGGTTTTTATCATCATTGGCAGTCGCGCACTCGCGTAATCCTATAGTAATAGTAACAACCAGATGCTGTTTCTGCGGCAGGGATTCATTTAGCGGCCCCCATGCGGCCCTCGTGGCGCTATTTACATAATATAGCTAAGTACCGTCAGCCCAACAAGATAGGCTCTATTGGCCGACTTTGTTCCGCAAGCACCAATTTGTTCGCCAGCAGACTCATGCGGTCGCACAGGGCCCGTTCCGCTGTCAGCCTGGCCAGTTCCGGGAGATTATTGCTTTCCGACAGATGCGCCAGGACCACGTAGGCTGCCGTGCCGTCGTAGGTCTTCTCCAGGAATTCCGCTGCCGCGTCATTCGAGAGATGCCCCACCCTCGACATGACTCTCTGCTTCACCGACCAGGGATATGGACCATCCCGCAGCATCTCCAGGTCGTGATTGGATTCCAGCATCAGCACATCACACCCGCGAAGGGCCAGCTTCGCATTTGGCGGCATGTAGCCAAGGTCGGTCGCTATCCCGATCCGGATCCCACCCGACACAAAGACAAACCCGACGGGATCCGCCGCGTCATGCGGAATCGTAAACGGGGTAACGTCGATGTCGCCGACGGAAAAGCATTCCCCCGCCCGGAAGAACTCGAGCGCCGGGAGTCTTGCCGGATCGCGGTCCGCAACCGGCGTCCTCTCCTCATCTTCGTCACACGAAGTCTCCAGGTCAGTCGATGGGTCGGTTTCAGCCAGTTCCCCTGCCGACGAACCCTGCGCCTCCCGCTTCCTCTGCTCCAGCCAGTCGGCATAGGTCAACCGCTTCTCGGGACGCATCCAGCGCAGCCATGCGCGATGCGTTGCTTCCGTAAAATACACAGGTATGCCCAGCTTGCGTGCCAGGACCGCCACGCCCTGCACATGGTCCTGGTGTTCGTGGGTTACCAGGATGGCGTCGATCGTCTCCGGATTCTCGCCGGCCGTTTTCATCCGCTTCAGAAGTTCGCGGCAGGACAGCCCTGCATCCACCAGGATCCGCGTCCGGCTGCTGGAGACAAGTGTGCTGTTGCCCTTGGAGCCCGAGGCCAGCACTGTCATCCGCATCATTCACTCAGCATACCGCTCAATACTGTGGAAGAAACGTCTCCTGGCAATCTCCAACCAGGCCGGTCTCCACTTCGGCATCCCCGCGGCACCCTGATTCATTTCAGAACAGCCTGCTTCGCATCACCCCAGGTGCATCTGGCGCCCCATCCACCTCTGCAAACGCTCTGCCGCCGCAGGTTCCTTGTCAGCAAACCGCGTCGCGGACACCTGCAGAAATACCACTGCCTCCAGCTCACGCGCCTGCACATACGGCAGCAGCACCTCCCATCCCGGCGCCTCCGGATACAGGCTCAGCACCTCATCCTCGTCTCCGGGCTCACCCTTTTCTGCCTCGAACGAAAGAAATGTCGCGATGTCCCAGGCGACGGGCCCGACACAGGTATCTTCGAAATCCGTCCACAGCAGCCCATCCGGTGTCTGCAGCAGGTTGCGGCGATGCGCATCCCCATGCAGCACCTGTACCGGCATCCTGGTCGCAAGATGAGTCGGCATGAGCTGGGATGCCAGCCGCCAGTGTCCCTCTCGGAGCGCAATCAGATCCTGCGCACTCAACCGGCGCCGCACTTCCAGCCACTTCAGCCAGTGCGGAATCTCATCCAGCACCACACCCATATACGGCAGCCGCCCGGGAAATCCGCGCAGCGCCAGGTGCAGATCGCGCAGTGTCGCAACAGCCGCCTCGATCGGGATTTCCTTTCCGGCATCATGCACCACATACTTCCAGAACGTCAGCGCCAGCGGCTCTTCTTCGCCGGCGGCCGAGCTCCAGAGATGCGGACCCGCCGGGATTTCCGTCGCCGGCGGCACGACCGGGAAGCCTGCCTGGTGCAGGAATGCCGCAACGTCCAGGTCACGCTGCAGCCAGGTCTGGGCAGGCCGCCGCACCCAGCCGGTTGTCGTAGCCACCCTCGCGACCACCGGGTGTGGCGCGAGATGCACCAGCGCATTACTGCCGTCCCGCAATAACACGGGCTTGATCTGTTTCAGGCCGAATTGCCCGGCCACAGCAACAGCTGCGTCCATCGCACGGGAGCTGAGGGCATCCATACTCGAAAATACCGCACCCGGCAGCCAGCGGCTTCCAGATAATTCAAGTCAGGCCTCAGTACTGGTAAAAGCCCCGCCCCGATTTGCGTCCCAGCCATCCCGCGTCCACCATCCGGATCAGTAGAGGACAGGGCCTGTACTTCGGATCGCCGATTCCCTCCTCCAGCACCCGCATAATGTCGAGACACACATCCAGCCCGATGAAGTCTGCCAACGTCAACGGCCCCATCGGGTGCGCCATTCCCAGCTTGAAAATCTGGTCGACGGCTTCCGGCGTCGCTACGCCTTCCATCACGGCGAACATCGCTTCGTTCAACAGCGGCATTAAGACCCGGTTCGAGACAAAGCCGGCAGCGTCATTTACCTCGACCGGCGTCTTGCCCAACTCCCGCGATAAACGGTCAACCGTGGCAAAGGTCTCCTGCGAAGTCTGCAGCCCGCGCACCACCTCTACCAGCTGCATGACGGGCACCGGATTAAAAAAATGCATGCCGATGACGCGATCCGGCCTACGTGTCTGCGCAGCCAGTTTCGTGATCGAAATAGACGAAGTATTACTTGCAAGAATGCTTGCAACTGGCAGTAAGGTATCGAGTTCGCGGAAGATCTCGCGCTTTACGTCAAATCGTTCGGTCGCAGCCTCAACCACCAACTCGCAATCCTTCAATTGCTCACGCCCGATCACTCCGCGGATCCGGCCAATGGCCTCGGCCCGCTGCTCTTCTGTCAGCTTGCCCTTGTTGACTTCACGGTCGAGATTGCTCCGGATCGCTGCCAGTCCGCGCTCCAGCGGGGCTTCGCTCACCTCGCATAACAGCACTGCAAAGCCGCTCTTCGCGAAGACGTGAGCGATGCCATTTCCCATGGTCCCGGCGCCTATGACACCGATCCGCTTCTTTTCTCCTACCCCTGCCGCCATGATCTCCATCTCTATTGGGAATTGCCTGGAAAGTCATCCGGGACCGAATGCCTAAACGATGCGCATCACCACGCACGTGATATTGTCCCGCCCGCCGGCAGCATTGGCGCCGTGCACCAGCGCCTCGGCCGCTTCCTGCTCTGTAGTCGCATTGCGGAGCACGGCAACCATCATGTCTTCACTCATTTCGCGCGTCAGCCCATCCGATGCCAGTACGAAAACATCGCCCGAATGCAACTCCACTTCGCTGACATCGGCATTTGCCTCGGCCGTTGTCCCGATCGCCCGCGTAATGACGTGTTGAAAAGGCGAGCGTTCCGCCTGTGCCCGCGTCAGCTGGCCCAGCCGTATCTGCTCTTCTACCAGCGAATGATCGATGGTCAGGCGTTCCAGATGCCCTTCCCGCCAGGCATAGCATCGGCTGTCGCCGACATGCGCGACCCACCCCCGCCGGCCATTCAAGGCCATCGCCACCAGGGTGGTTCCCATGCCTTCCAGACGCTTGTCACTGTTCGCTTTGCGATAGACGGCCTGGTTTGCAGCAGCCACCGCCTCCACCATGCGTGCTTCCGACATGACTCCCCCGGTCAGGGAAGCGGCTACTTTCTCCGCCGCCAGGTGACTGGCAAGCTCTCCGGCTGCAGCTCCGCCCATGCCATCGCAGACTACGAAGACACCCGTCGCCGTGTCATAGAAAAAGGCATCTTCATTGCTCTGGCGTACCCTCCCGGGATGGGTGAGGCCGAAGGCCCTGCTCGAGCTTGGTACCGGTTGCGTCAAGCCATCCTCCTTCCTGGTACGGTCCATCGGCCATACGGGGCTTCGGACACAGATGCGAAGCATACCAGCAAGCCGTCGATGACCACACGCAATCTCTTCAGATCGACCAGCCTTGTAGTAACCGTGGCGTGACTCTCGACTGCCTTACTCCATGAAAGTTAAAGTACGGATTCAGGAGTTGATCCTTCCCGTCGACATCGTCGCCTCGTTGACCTCAACGTTCTTCGGGTCTGTCGTAGATGTCGCAGCCGCGCGCGCAATCATCGTCGCTACGTAGGCTGCGCCGAAGCCATTGTCGATGTTCACCACAGTCACATTCGGCGAGCAGGAGTTCAGCATTCCGAGCAGTGCCGCAACTCCGCCAAACGCCGCCCCGTAGCCAACACTGGTCGGCACCGCGATCACCGGCACCCCTACCAGCCCGCCGACCACGCTGGGCAGCGCGCCTTCCATGCCTGCGCATACCACCACAGCGGATGCCTTGCGGATCGTTCCCTGCTGACTCAGCACGCGATGCAGACCCGCAACACCCACGTCATAGATCCGATCGACGGGCACGCCCATGCATACGGCCGTCTCTGCCGCCTCCTCCGCGACTGGCAGATCACTGGTCCCGGCACAGATAACTGCCACGCGTGCCGCTGAAGGCAGCGGCTCCCGTCCCGCCAGTGCAATCGTCCGCGCCACTTCGGAGAAGTGCGCCTCTGGCGAGACTCTCTGCACGGCAGCCCAATGCTCAGCGCTCGCCCGCGTTGCCAGCACGTGCTCTCCAGCCCGCACCATGCGAAGAAAAATCTCGGCTACCTGGTCCGGCGTCTTTCCGGCTGCGTAAATGACCTCCGGCATGCCCAAACGCAGGGCCCGGTGATGGTCGATCTTGGCGAAACCCGCATCCTCATAAGGAACCTGCGACAACTCTTCCGCCGCCTGACCCACCGAGGTCTGTCCCGCCTGCACCTGCTGCAGCAAGCGCAGCAATGTCTCTTTTCTCATCGCACGACTTCCTTTTCGCTGCCCACCCGCCCGACGCCGCCGGTCTGCTGATGCCAAGCTGCAGCGGCCGCCATCATCACGTCTTTCAAGCCTGCACCCTGTCGCCGGGCTGCTTCCCGGCAGTCTTCAAATTCGGGAGCAGCATTCATCACCCGGCCCTCACGCAGCCCCAGCTTGATACGAATCGCACCGAACGGTGTTTCAACCGAAACCACCTGCCGCTCCAGAATCGTCCGGCGCTCTTCGCGTCTCCGGATACCCAGTGTCGTCGTCTCGCGAAACAGCAGCTCTTCAAACATCGCAGCGGACCCCGCCGCGCACAGTACTGTAAGCAGCGTCCCGTGCCGTCCCTTCTTCATCAGTGCCGGCTGCTGCATGACATCGAGCGCACCATGCTCCAGCAGCTTCTGCGTCGCATACGCCAGCACTTCCGGAGTGGCATCATCAATAGCGCATTCCAGCACGATCACCTGGTCAGGGGACGCTTGCTCCGCCTCCTCATGGCCAGCGAAGCTCGAGTGACCATTCTTCTTCGCCACTGCCTCGCCTACGCGCAGCCGCAACACATTCGGAAATCCATCCGGATTTCGCGTTCCCGCACCATAACCCGTCGCCGTCGTCCGGAAGGTTGGCAGATCATCAAAGCGGCAACCCAATGCGAGCAGGAGCGCCGCCCCCGTCGGCGTGGTCATCTCCTTCGCCGGGCCTTCGGCATAGACCGGGATCCCGGCCAGCAGCTCAGCCGTGGCGGGAGCAGGCACCGGAAAGCGCCCATGCGCGCAGTTGACAAAGCCCGAACCCGTATTCACCGGCGTGCTGAACCACTGCGCCACTCCCAGAGAAACAGCGCCGGCAGCTCCACACACAATGTCGATGATTGCATCCACTGCTCCCACTTCATGAAAGTGGATGGTCTCGACCGGAACACCGTGAATCTTGGCCTCGGCGCGCCCCAGGTGCCCGAAGGCCGATAAAGCGATCTGCTTCGCCCCACTTGAAATGGCAGCATGCTCGATGAGTGACCGGATCTCCGGCAGACTGCGGCCATGCACATGAGAGTGCTTATGTTCATGCGCATCGTGCGAGTGCGAATGACTATGCGGAGTTCCATCCGACTGAGAATGACTGTGCGCGTGACTATGGGTCACGACACTCCCATCCGCCGAAACATGCGTATGGGTATGTGCTGCGGTGTGCGATTGCGAAGGCGAGCTGCTATCGTCCGTCAAGCCGCCATCGGCCTCTCGACCATTTACCAGGACGCGCACCTTGGTGGACTGGATCCCGCTTCGATCGACCTTCTCGAACTCCAGCCTCACTCCCAGACCCAGCGCCTCCGCAGTCTCCTGCATCAGCCCCGGCTGCACCCCTGCATCGCACAGTGCTCCCAGGAACATGTCGCCGGCAATCCCGGCGAAGCATTCGAGATATCCGATCTTCATCCCACTCTCCTGTTTTCGGACGCAGCCAGCAACACCTCGAATGGCAGTACCTCGTTCATTGCCCCGGATCGGTACCCATCACAGTCGATTGCGACATATTGAAACCCCTGCGCCTTCACACGACGGCTGATTTCTTTCATCAGCGACGTCGAGAGCTCCGCACCCATCTCTTCACCCGACAACTCGATCCGCGCAATCGTGCCATGGTGACGCACCCGGAACTGCAACAGCCCCAATGCCCGCAATGCTTCTTCTGCTGCGTCTATCTGGCGCAATGCTTCCGGCGTTACTTTTCTTCCATACTCGATGCGCGACGACAGGCACGCCGACGCAGGCTTGTCCCAGACCCGCAATCCTGCTTCCGCAGAAAATGCACGTACATCCGCCTTGGTCAATCCGGCCTCGGCCAAAGGAGCACGCACATGATGCTTGGCAGCCGCTCCATGCCCAGGCCGATAGTCACTGGTGTCATCCGCATTGAGCCCGTACACCACGTGCGCAAACCCGCGGGCCGTGCGCTCACGTTCCATCACAACAAAAAGCTCATCCTTGCAATGGAAGCAGCGCTGCGCATCATTGCGCGTATAGGCCTCCTGCTCCATCTCATTGGTATTCACCACCAGCAGGGGGAACTTTACTTCTTCCGCAAAGCGAACAGCATCCGCCATCTGGCTGCGCGCCAGGCTCGGTGAATCCGCCAGGACCGCCATCATCCCGTCCGGCCCAAGTACCGAAAACGCCGCCCACGCCAGGTACGCAGAGTCGACGCCACCCGAATACGCCACCATTACACTGCCAAGCTCCAGAAGTCTTTCTTCCAGTTGCTGCTTCTTCGCCATGTATCCGCCAAATTCCTTCACGTTCTTTTCCCCAGCGAAGCCGCCGGCTCTCCGGCAACACAGTGAGATGCCTGTCCCCGACGACCCGACGCACCCACGCCAGCATCGCTTTCACAGGAATGCACCAGCGGTCCAAACCGCAGACGAGCCTTCTGCAGAACTCTGCTCTGCTGGGCGGCTATGCCTCTAACGTTACGCCCGCCCGCGTTCTCTCACCACAATCTAAACCCTGCCACCTCAACAGCCCCGGGCGGAGTCTTTCACCCCTATACCATGCAGATTTCGAGATCGTCCATCCGGCAGCATCGCATCCACCAGCCCGGCCTGCATTCCCGTCGCCTGCAGATCGGGTTACCCTGAATATGGTTCCGCGATCCATTCGCATTCGAGGAGCAGTGCCGCAGTCTTCATGCTGAAACCAGCGTTTCGTTCGCATCTCAGCCCCTCGGAACGGCAACAGGTTCGCACCCTGATTGCCCAGGACACCATAGCGCTCGCTTCCATATTCGCCATCACGGCGGTGCTTGCCGTCGCCACCTATTTTCTCTTTCAGTCCTATACCGTTCACCGCAAGGAATTAGCCGACCGCTGGTTTTCACGAGGACAAAAAGCCCTTAGTCTCAACCAGCCCCTGGTCGCGATCGACGCCCTGCACTCCTCGCTGCTGTATGCCCCCGGCCAGCGCCAGATCGAAATTACGTTGGCCTCCGCCCTCGCCTCTGCCGGCCGCATTGCCGAGGCTACCGCCTACTTCAATACTCTGCGCGAAGTGGAGCCTGGCAATGGCCTCATCAATGTGCAACTTGCCCGCCTTGCCGCCCGCAGCAATAACGAAGAGGCGGCCATGTACTACTACCACGCCGCCATCTACGGCAACTGGGAAGGCGATGGCTACATGCGCCGCCGCGACACACGCCTGGAACTCGCCCGCTTTCTCATCTCCAGAGGCCGCTACGAACAAGCCCGTTCCGAGCTGCTGGTCGCTGCCGGTAATGCGCCCGCAACTGACCTCGAGGTGCAGACTCTCATCGCCGGTCTCCTGGTCGAAGCCCATGCCCCAGCGGATGCTCTCAACATCTACCAGCAACTGCTGGTTCACTCACCCAGCAATCCTGCCGCACTGCAAGGCTCTGCTCAAACCGCCTACAGCCTCGGCAATTATCAGCTGGCCCACCAGTACCTGCTGAAAATTCTGGGGAACTCCGGAAGCGGCGATCATTCATCCGGACCCAGTCCCCACGCATTGCACGATGAAGAGCTAAATCAGAGAGCCGCCGATCAGGAACTTCTGCGCAAGGTGAACCGCATCATCGTTCTCGATCCATCGTCTGACCTTGCGCCGTCCGCGTTGGCCACACGGATCATCAACGACCGCGAACTTGCCCGTCATCGTTTCGAAGATTGCTCCGCGAAGCAAAGCGCCTCGCCCGCTTCGACAGCCCCGCCACAGACGTCTGCTCCCGGTCCAGCCCCGGCATCGTCCCGAGCATTGGCCACAATCCTGAAGCCGTTCAAGACTGCGCCGAACACACCGGCACCTGCAAACATCGCGCCGCCTGCCGCAAGTACGGAAGCTGTTGCTTCACCGATGCAACAACTGGCGACAGCCTGGGCTGCCGAGCCGCAGCATCTTACCGCGCAACAACTCATGAACGACTTTGCCCTCGAACAACAGGAAGTGAAACTGATTCAGCAAACCGAACTGTTGACGCAGGCTGCCTGCGGAGAGCCCACCGGCGACGACGCCATGCTTCTCCGGCTTGCCCAGGTCCCCAGCAACCATGGACTCGAGCAGACCCATGAATGACAGCTTCCAAAACACGGCGCATGCAGGCCCAGAGGCCGGGAACGAACTTGACGCCGCGCCCGAGTCTCCGGAGCAGCCGGAACGTCCGAAGAACAGCATCCCCGAAAGCGAACTGCGCGAACCGGTGCAGCCGATCCGCGAGCCCATCGACATCCAAAAGCTCGCACCCTCGCGCGACGAACGCCTCTTCCTCGTTCTCTCCATCTTTATCGGCGTCATCTCCGGACTGCTGGTCGTTTCCTTCCGCATCGCCATCTCCTGGGTCCAGATCCTCACCCTCGGCTCCGCGCCGCATGCCGGGCAGCCGCGTCTGATCATCGTTCCCGTGACCATGGGCCTGGTTGTCGCAGCCCTCGTGCAACTGGCCTTTCCCGCTGCCCGCGGCTCCGGCGTTAATCAGACCAAGGCCGCGCTCTACATCTACAACGGCTTCATCTCGTTCAAGACCGTCATCGGTAAATTCCTCACTTCGGCTCTCGCCATCGGCGGCGGCTTCTCGCTCGGCCCAGAAGATCCGTCGCTGCAGATCGGCGCCGGCGTCGCCTCCATCGTCAGCCGCAAGTTGCGGCTCTCGCGACAACGCCTCCGCGTCTTCGCACCCATCGGCGCTGCTGCCGGTCTGGCGGCCGCCTTCAATGCGCCCATCTCGGCCATCCTCTTCGTGATTGAAGAAGTCATCGGTCAGTGGAGCGCTGCGGTCCTCGGCTCCATCGTTCTCTCAGCGATCTCCGCCGTGGTCGTCGCGCGCACCTTCTGGGGTTCGGAACCCATGTTCCGCATTCCTTCCGTCACCCTTAACGACCCGCGCGAACTCACCGCCTATGCCCTGCTTGGTGTCATCGGAGGCCTCGCAGCTTCTATCTTTTCGCGGGCACTGATGTATCTCCGCCCCCGCCTGCGCAACCTGCCCAATTGGACCTTCTACCTGCAACCCGCCGGTGCCGGACTCGTCGTCGGACTCATCGGCTATTTCGGCTTTCCGCAGGTCATGGGGCCCGGCTACGAAGTCATGGACCAGGCCATCCACGGCCAGTTCACCTGGCAATTCCTTATCGCACTCGCCGCCATCAAGATCGTAGCCACCACTGTTTCTTTTTCCAGTGGAACTCCCGGCGGCATGTTCGCGCCAACGCTGTTCACCGGCGCCATGCTCGGCGCCGCCATCGGCACCTTCGAAAAGCACTACTTCCCGTCTCTGTCCGTATCTGTCGGCTCCTACGCACTGGTCGGCATGGGCGTCCTCTTCGCAGGATTTCTGCGTGCCCCGCTCACCTCGGTATTCATGGTGCTTGAGACCAGCGGCAACTACTCCATCATCCTGCCCGTCATCCTCGCCAACACCATCGCCTACCTGCTCTCGCGCTCCCTGCAGCATCACCCCATCTTCGAAGTTTTCACTCACCAGGATGGCCTGAACCTGCCATCTATGGAAGAGCAACGCGAAGTCGTCGGCCTTCACATTGAAGACGCCCTTCGCCCCGTAAGCATTCCCACCTACACCGGCTCTGACACGCTCGCCTGGATTGCCGAAGCTATCGCCGGCGATCCTGCCCACTCCTCCGTCTTCCTCATCCGCCTGGCTGACGGCACCTGGTACGTCATGTCGAAAGACGAGTTCGAGTCACTCCTCAAATCTCATCCGGAAACCACTCGCATCGTTGACTTGCTGGGAGAAGAACGGACGCCTAATCTCTTCCCCGACCTACCCATCGACAGTGCCATCCCTCCCCTCGCCCGCTGGCCGATCCTCCCCATCCAGAACCGCGCCATCCGCGGCACCTTGGAGGGCACCGTCACTCTGCCTGAGATCCTCGCAAGATATCAGCGGCCGTAAGGACCAAAGCACACATCCCCCAACTGGCCTTCGAACGAATCGAGGCGCAGCTTTGTCATCTCGACCAAATCCACTGACTTTGTCATCTCGACCGAAGCGAAGCGTAGTGGAGAGATCTCGACCTGCATCTGCTCAAGATTGTTTGGTGACACAACGCCCTTCGAGAGCATTACACGCCCAATTCGCGACCCGCCAGCAACGTCCCTTCAACCCGCGCCCGGATCTTCGCGAACGCAATCTCGCGAGAAGTCGACATATCATCCGCAAACGGCGCAAAACCACAATCATCCGTAGTTCCCAGTTGTGCCACCGGAATAAAGCGCGCCGCTTCCAACACCCGGTCCCGCACCTCTTCCGGCGTCTCAATCTCTGGATCGATCGGATTGATCACGCCGACAAACACAATCCGGTCCGGACCGAGCAGCCGGCTCACCGTCGAAAGCACCCGACCCCGGTCTGGTTCGCTCGCCATCTGCAGATAAAACCGTCCAACACTCATCTGAAACAGCTCCGGCAGCAGCCTCGCATAATCGATATCCGCGCTATGTGTCGAATCGCGATCGCCTCCCGGGCACACATGCACCCCGATGTGCAGCCGCTCCTCCAGAGTGAAGTTCTCCAGCACCTCGTTGTTGAGCGCAACAAAGCTCCGCAGCAGTTCCCCGGAAGGATCCAGCTTCAGCGACAATCTCGCCTCGGTAAAATCAATCTGTACGCACGCCGCGCCTGCATCGAGCGCCCCTCGAATGTCCGCGACTGCTTCCCTGATCAGGTCTGCCAAAAACGCCTCGCGCGGATAGCCATCGATACCGGCAGCGGGATACAACAAACTCATCGCCGACGCCGAAATGACCGCCTGTTTGACTGGCAATTCTGTATAGCTACGCGCTGCCTTGAGGTAATTCACTGCATGAGCGCCATAGCGAAAAGGCCCCGCGGTCAACCGCGGCAGTTGACGAACATGCCCGTCTGCAAACGGGATCGTCGCTCCATCCGAAGCAAGATTCTTCAGACCCGACAGCGGATAGGTAGCGAAGCTGGGCTTGGTCTGCTCGCCATCGGAAATCACCGGCGATCCAGTCTGCTCAAACAACGCGATTGTCTCCTGCAGTGCTTTCGTCTGTTCATCCCGCAGCGCATCCTCGCTGATCCGACCCGCCTGAAAGGCAACAAGGGCCTGGATGAGGGCAGCAGGGCGCGGAATACTACCAATCGGTTCAGTCAAAATCGTCATGGCCGGAGTCTAGCCGCGGCGACACTCGCAGGACATCCATCATTAGATTGGCTTTAATCGGCAGTGCTGTTGTTTGCGGTATACGTTTTTCAGAATGTAACTTCCCTGAGCCAGATCGCACGGAGAAAATCATCCGGCGCAGGTACGCGGCCCTCCAACATCTCTCCGGTACTCTAATAACAAGACCCGACCATGCTGAGCCTTCCGCGTCGCCTGATCATCGGCCTCACCCTCCTCCTGCTGCTCACAGCGGGAGCCGGGATTTTTGCGGGCGCGGCGCTCAGCCACGCCGCCGCCCTTGATCACGCACACCTCACCCGCGAAGCCGCGATGGCTACCCGCGATCTACTCGCCCATCATGCCCGCACCGGCGCCGCCATCATCATATTGATCGCCATTCTCATCGCCGCAGGCACCGCCCTGCTCGTCCTGCGTCCGCTGCGCCAGGCCGCCGCCACCGTCCGCTCCATCGGCCAGGGCGATCTCGAAGCCCGCATGGAATGGGGACATCACGACGATCTCGGCACCATCGCCACGGAGATCAACCGCATGGCTGTCCGTCTGCGCGATCTGCGCGAGACCGAGCAGGGCCGCCGGCAGATGGAATATCAACTCTCCGACGCCGTCGTCCAATCCATCTACGAGCCCATCATTGTCACCGACGCCCGCGGGCAGGTCCTGAAGCTTAACCAGGCTGCCGGCGCCATTCTTGGCGATACTGCGGACGCACGTCTCGCCCTTTCCAGCACACCCGGCGGCGAGAAAATCCTGGCCGCGGTTCGCGATGCCGTTGCCATGCAACGCCCCATCGCCCAGGAAGGAGAGAGCGCCATTCTTCCCCTGCGCATTGGCAATGCCAATCGCTCCTACCGTCTGCGGACCACGCCCATGCGCGATGCCGACGGCAAGCTGCTAGGCGCCGTGTCTGTCCTCGAAGACATGACCGAACTGCAGGATCTCGATCGCTTCAAAACCCGCTTCATCTCCGTCGCTTCTCAAAAACTGCGCGAACCCCTTGAGCAGGCTCGCCTGGGCCTGTACGCCCTGCTTCGCGGATTTGCCGGCGAACTGCGGCCCCTCCAGCTCGATCTCATTCAAGGCGTACAGCAGTCCGCTGAAAACCTAACTGACCTGATGGCCGATCTCATCGACGTCGCCGAACTTGACAGCGGCCGTCGGGAAATTCGCGTCGAAAAACTCCGGCCGATTGACCTGCTGCAGGACGCACTCAACCGGCACCGGGAAGCAGCGCGAAAAAAACACATCGATCTGCAGGTCCAGGGCTTTGCAGATCTCTCCCCCATTCACGGCGATCGCCGCGCCCTCCGCAGCGTCATGGATAACCTCATCACCAATGCCATTCGCTACACGCCGGAACACGGCTCCATCGTGCTGGAAATTCAGGAAACCGGCGACCGCGTCCAGTTCTTCATTCGGGATACCGGCCGCGGTATCGAGCCGGAAAGACTTCCCCGCATCTTCGGCCGCTTTGTCGACTCCAGTGGTGACGGCACCGGACTGGGCCTGGCCCTCGTGCGCAGACTGATCGAGATGCAGGGCGGACAAGCCTCTATCGAAAGCCGTATAGGACAGGGCACCACCGTCTCCTTCATCCTGCCCGTCGCCACCCCATCCGTCAGCCGGCATCCGATCGAGGTGGGCTGATGGCTATCGACGATCCAAACCTGGAAGCGGCTGCCGAACCATTGACCCTTCCGCCAGCCCCCCCTGAATCTGCGAAGCTACGGGTTTACATCGGCGCTGCTCCCGGCGTCGGTAAAACCTACCAGATGCTGGAAGACGCTCACCTGCTGCGAAAGCAGGGTGTAGAAGTCGTCATCGGGCTGATTGAAACGCATGGCCGGGCTGACACCGAAGCCATGATCCGCGATATGCAGATCATCCCCCAAAAGGAAATCGGCTATCGTTCCGTCAAGCTGCATGAGATGGATCTCGAAGCCATCCTTGCGCGCAAACCACACACCATCATCGTCGACGAACTTGCCCACACCAACGTTCCCGGCTCGCGCAACCGCAAGCGCTACGAAGATGTTCTCGAAATGCTCGACGCCGGCATCAACGTCATGACTGCTGTCAACATCCAGCATATCGAGACGCTGAACGATGCCGTGGCCCGGTCAGCCAACACGCAGATTCGCGAAACCGTTCCCGACAGCATTCTCAAACGCGCCGACGAAGTTGTGAACGTCGACATTACTGTCGAAGAACTCCGTTCCCGTCTCCGGCAGGGCAAAATCTACGCCCCCGACAAGGTGGAGCAGGCACTCTCCAACTTCTTCCGCAAGGGCAATCTCAACATGCTGCGAGAGCTGGCACTTCGCACCACCGCTGAAGAAGTCGGTACGCGCGCTGCGGAATACCGACGCATCCAGGGCCTCGATCAGGCACCCATGCCTGAAAAAGTCATGGTCTGCCTCTCGGTGCGTCCCGGCGCCGACCGCCTGCTCCGCCTGGGCGCCCGGCTCGCAGGCCGGCTTTCCAGTGAATGGTACGCAGTGCGTGTCGAAGCACCGGAAGTCGACACGCGGCATGCTGATCCCGAAGTAACTCATCGCATGGAGGAATACCAGCGTTCCGCCCGCGAACTCGGCGCCAAGGTCGTCGTGCTCAAGAGCAAAAAGGTCTCCAATGCCCTGATCGAATTTGCAAAGCAGGAAAATCTCGCCCACGTCGTCTTCGGTCAGTCTGCCCGCTCGCGCCTCGATATCCTGTTGCGCGGTTCTGTCATCAATCGCTTCCTTTCCGAAGTCCGCGACGTCACGGTTCACGTCGTTCCCATGATCAAAGCTCGACGCGAACGCTGATTCCTTTGTTTTCAAGCGTGATGAATGGCCGCCGGCACCACCTGCAAACGATCCATGGGTGGCAGCATTCTTGAAGGCTTCCGGGACATCGGCTCCGCCTGCAGTCGGCT
>CAZZVA010000002.1:0-39395 GCA_964657345.1 uncultured Acetobacteraceae bacterium
TCAAAACACGCGAACTGGGGCACCTGAGGAAAATGATTTTGTGCGGCCCGGATAATCGAGATGGCCGGCGGGTCATGCAGCGGTGCAAAGTGAACAGCGTTCTCGAGAGTTTTGAGTACCTCGGGCGTGATGCGTTGATGCTCGCGCAGATGCGGGCCGCCATGCACGATGCGGTGTCCTATCGCGTCAGGTATGCCCGACCCTGCTTGTTGAAGAGCCCGCACAGCTGCAGCGAACGCGTCGTCTAAACTCTTGGCGTCTGAAGCCTGGTCGACCAGCGATTTGCCACTGGCATCTTTGAGCTTGAGCTTGCCACCCGATTCCCCAATCGCATCGATCGATCCACTCAGTCGCTGCTGCTCGGCTTCGTACACGCCGAACTTGAGCGAAGAGGAGCCGCTGTTGATAACGAGGATGGTCGGCAAGAAATCAGGCATGCGCTTCATTCAGCTTGTCATATCTCATCGGGGACTCCACTTCCAGCCGCTCACTTCCGGCAGGTCTTCGCCGTGAGCCGTGACGTAAAGCTTGTGCTTCTCCATGATCTCTGAGAAGCGTTGTTCCATCGCAGGCAGCTGATCCTTGAAGCGTGGCACCTGGCTGATCGCATCCAGGGCAAGACTGTAGCGATCCAGTTCGTTCAAAACCACCATGTCAAACGGAGTTGTGGTGGTGCCTTCCTCCTTGAACCCATGCACGTGGAAACCGGAATGATTGTTGCGTTTGTAGGTCAGCGTATGGATGAGCGAAGGATATCCGTGAAAGGCGAAGATGACAGGCTTGTCTTTGGTAAAGAGCGTGTCGAACTCTGCCTCCCCAAGACCGTGGGGATGCTGCGTCTCAGATTCGAGCGTGAAGAGATCCACAACGTTGACCACCCGGATGCGCAGATCAGGCGCCCAGCTGCGCAGAATGGTGACCGCTGCCATGGTCTCGAGCGTTGGCACATCGCCGGCACAGGCAAGCACGACCTCCGGATCGCCATTGTCGCAACTGGCCCACTTCCACTCTCCCAGTCCTGCCGTGCAGTGTCGTGTCGCCTCGTCAATGCTGAGCCAGTTTGGAGCAGGCTGTTTCCCGGCAGTAATGACGTTGACGTAGTTGCGACTACGCAGGCAATGGTCAGCGACAGAAAGCAGGCAGTTCGCATCCGGTGGAAGATAGATGCGAACGATGTCCGATTTCTTGGTGGCCACCACATCCATGAAGCCGGGATCCTGGTGTGAGAATCCGTTGTGATCCTGCCGCCATACATGCGAGCTCAACAGGTAATTCAGCGAAGCGATCGGCTTCCGCCACGGCAGACTCTGGCATTCTTTGAGCCACTTGGCATGCTGGTTGAACATCGAATCGATGATATGGATAAAGGCCTCGTAGCAGGAGAAGAAGCCATGCCGGCCGGTCAGCAGGTAGCCCTCCAGCCAGCCCTCGCACATATGTTCGCTCAGTGCTTCCATGACCCGGCCATCGACAGATAAATACTCGTCAGCGTTGGGATTTGTATAAGCCGCATCCCAGCGCTTGCCGCTCACTTTGTAGATGGCCTGCAGTCGATTCGAGGCTGTTTCATCCGGCCCGAAAACACGAAAGTTTTTCGACGGCATGTTGTTCTTCATCACGTCGCGCAGATAGGTGCCAAGCACATACGTGGCGCTCGACTCTTCTTCGCCCGGCTGCTTCACCTCGACCGCGTAATCCTGAAACGAAGGAAGCGCGAGCGGTGTCAGCAGCGAACCACCATTCGCCTGTGGCGTCACCCCGATGCGCAGGCGGCCCTTCGGCGCCATGTCCGCAATGTCATCATGCAGCACGCCCTGCTCATCAAAGATTTCTTCAATCTTGTAGGACCGCAGCCACTCTTCGAGCTGGCGCGTATGTTCGGGATTCGTAAGCACATCGTCAAGCGGCACCTGGTGCGCACGCCACGTGCCTTCGACCTGTTTGCCGTCGACGACCTTCGGCCCCGTCCAGCCCTTCAGTGTGCGCATCACCAGCATCGGCCACGCAGGACGGGTCGCATCGTTGTGCTCGCGCGCATGCTTTTGAATAGCGCGAATCTCATCGTAGATCGTATCCATGACAGTTGCCATCTCGCGATGCATGGTCATCGGATCGTCGCCTTCAATAAAGTACGGCTTGTACCCATAGCCGCGGAAGAGGCTCTCCAGTTCATCCTGCGGAATGCGCGCAAGAAACGTCGGATTGGCAATCTTGTATCCGTTGAGATGGAGGATCGGAAGTACGGCGCCATCCGTGATGGGATTCAAGAATTTATTGGAGTGCCAGCTGGTGGCCGCCGGCCCGGTCTCGGCCTCACCATCCCCAACGACGCAGGTCACCAGCAGCTCTGGATTGTCGAAGGCCGCGCCGTACGCATGCAGCAGGGAATAGCCTAGCTCGCCGCCTTCGTGAATCGAGCCGGGCACCTGCGGCGCATCATGACTCGGCACGCCATAAGGCCAGGAGAACTGTCGAAAGAGACGCTTGATGCCGTCCTTGTTGCGCTCGATATTCGGATAATGCTCGGTGTACGTGCCTTCGAGATACGTGTTGGCGATGATCCCCGGCGCACCATGTCCCGGACCAACAACGAAGAGAATCGGCGCCTGGTGATTGCGGATCAGCCGGTTGAGATGGACATAAATAAAGTTCAGCCCGGGTGTAGTGCCAAAGTGACCAAGCAGGCGCGGCTTGATGTCCGCGACCGTCAGAGGATGGTCAAGCAGCGGATTTTCTTTCAGGTAGATCTGGCCCACGGAGAGATAGTTCGCTGCACGCCAGTAGGCGTTCATTTTGCTAAGTTCGTCATCGCTGAGCTGGGTGGGCATGGTCTCTCCATTTATCAAACACACTGTGTCTCTCTTCGAAGAGTACAGGAGACACAGTGTATGCAACTGGGATGTACGCTGCCGTGATGCGGCTCACAAATTCATGAAAAGTACATGAGCCGAGTGATCTATTCTGCTCAGCTTAATGGGTGGTGAGAGTGTAGGGAAAAGTGAAGCGTCCGATCTGAATAACGGCCTTTTCGGGTGTCGCAGCGGACGGCGGCCAGATACGGAATGACTCGACCCGAGTCGTGGACGGATCGCGCAGTGCATCCACGTCGCCGACCGGGTTGCCATTCGCGGCCTGATAAAAGCTCACGCGCAAAGCGTCCTGGGTCCGCGTCCAGCCAAACAGGTAGTCACCAGGAGCGAGGGTGAGGCTGCCCACTTTGAGCGGCACCTGCGTCAGAAAATAATGCGAGTACTTGCCCTCCGCGGAATAACCGGCCGTGATCATCACAACTCCGGCTACGAATTGTCCTTTGCCATTGGTGATACCTGAGGCAGTACGGAATTCTGTCTCAATCCGTTCGCTGATCGCCGGTGCGCGGGCAGGAATGATCGCATGAAGTTCTGCCTCCGTCGCAGCGTGCCATGTGGTCTTGTTTGTCTGTGCAAAGCTGCTTGCGAACGTGAGCAGGAGCATGGCTGCCGCAAAGAGCAACGCCGATATCCGATTCATAGTGTGGGTCTTGGATGTCGTCATAGGATCAGTCGAGATGTACGATGCCACGCTGCAGGGCAGTCGTTGCGGCCTGGGTGCGATCGCTCACTCCAAGTTTGCCGAGCAGGTTGTTGATGTGAGTCTTGACAGTGGCTTCGGAAATAAATAGAGCGCTCGCAATCTCCTTGTTGCTGTTGCCGCCCACAATCAGGCGCAGCACGTCTACTTCCCGATCCGTGAGCACAGGATTGCTCATTCGTTCGGCAAGCCGCTCAGCCACTGGCGCCGGAATCCGTGACTTGCCACTGTGCACTGCCTTGATGGCCGAGACGAGTTCATCCGTATCCATGCCTTTAAGCAGGTAGCCGCGCGCGCCGGCCTGCAGTGCCTTGAAGATATCTTCATCCCCATCGAAAGTAGTGAGCACAATGATGCGGGCCTGCGGAAACTCTGCGCGGATGCGCTGAATGGCTTCCACCCCATCTCCACCCTGCATGCGCAGATCCATCAGGGTAACGTCAGGCTGGTGCTCACGGAACAGAGGCAGAGCCTGGGTCCCGTCGGATGCCTCTGCGACGACACGCATATCCGGAAGAGTATTGAGGAGGGCGACGAGTCCCTGTCGAACGATATGATGATCGTCCACAATCATCAGCCGGAGTAGCGGTTCCATATCCTTACCTTGTTTTCCTGCTGGGCCACGTCTGCTACAACGGTCGTGCCTGAACCCGGTGTACTGCGAATCGTAAGTGTGGCATGAGCGCGGTCGGCACGCTCATACATGCCGCGAATACCGTAGTGGCCCGTTGGTCCTGATTTCTGCTCTGGCACTTCGAAACCACGGCCGTCATCCTGTACTTCCAATCGGGCACCTGCCGCATGATAGATCAACGCGACGCGGATGGTCTTCGGCCTTGCATGACGCGTGGCATTGGTAAGTGCTTCCTGGGCGATGCGGAGCAGTTCGCTCTCCTGCGTTTCAGGAAAGGCCCGGTAGGTCCCGGTGATGTGGATATCGAGGGCGATCTTTGCGTCGGTCTTCGCATCCGCAATCAGGCGCCTGGCAAGAGTCCGCAGGCGGGAGGGCAGATCACCGTCACCGGATGCGGGGGAACGCAGGTCCCAGATAGACGACCGGGCATCGGCCAGGCTCTTGCGGACTAGTGCGCGGGTTTCCTGAAGCTGCAGCAGCGCGTGATCGACGGATTTCGCCATCAGCCGCGAGACCAGTTCGAGCTGCACCGAAATGCCTACGATGTCCTGGGCCAGCGTGTCATGAATTTCGCGCGCAATGCGACTCCGTTCCGCCAGGACTGCGGTGAAGCGAAGTTCGACCTGGCGTAGCCGATAGAGATAAAGCTGCCAGGCGATCGCGGCTAGAACCATCAGTACCAACGCATAGAACCACCACGTCTGGTAATAATGCGGCGCAATCGTAAAGTGAAATTCCGCGTCAGCCGTGCTCCACGCGCCCCCATCGAAGGCGGCGACAACGTGGAATGTGTATCGACCAGGAGGGATGTTGGTGTAGTAGGCAGTGCGGCGAGTGCCGGCGTCGATCCAGGTGCGATCAAAATGATCCAGTTGATAGCGATAACGAACCTTGGAGGGCTGCGCCATGCTGAGGCCGGCATAGTGAAAGGCCATACGACCGGAACCGGGCGGGATAGCTAGCACCTGACCTGCCGGGTTGGTCGCTGCAAGGTCGTCGATCGTCACGCTCTCCACGGCGACTGGAGGCGGAGGCAAGGTGAGAGACGGGTCATGCGTATCGACGACCGAGGCACCCTTCAGAGTCGCAAACCATAACTCCCCGCCTGCAGTCAGAGCAGCTTCAGGATGTCCGTTGCTGGCAAGGTCATTCAGACGCAACCCATCGGCAACACCAAAATGCGCGATAGCGATTGTCCCGGCGGTAGCCGTCTCATGGGCAAGTGCAACCAGGTCGCTGGACCGGACCCGATCGACACCGGTGGAACTTCCAAGCCAGGTGGCGCCCGAAGCGTCCTGCACGATGCTGTAGATCGTGGCCGGCAGGCGACCGGCAGTGTAATCGGCTGGACTGCCAACGTGCATAACGTGACCCTGTTCCAGAGCGAAGAGACCGCCGCCATTGGTTCCGATCCAAACCACGCCGTGGCCATCCGTCCCGAGAGCCGTCACGATGGGCGATGCGAGACCATCTTTGCCTGCAAAGGATTGAGCATGAACCGACTCGACATTGCAGGCCTCCTGGGTGTTGTTAGTGTGAGTAGTCAGATGGCTGAGGCCGTTCAGCGTCCCAACCCAGAGACTGCCGTCCGTGTCTTCAAGCAGGGAACCAATAACATTGCTGGCCAGGCCGTCGGATTGAGTCAGGGTGTGAATCGCACGAGCCTCCGCTGGATCAGCGTGCGGAAGGCAAGCGAGTCCGTGGCCGGTGCCGATCCAGAGCGCACCCGACCGGGAAAGCAGCAGGGAGCGAATCGAATCATCCGGCAGCCCATCCGAAGCCGTAAGCGTAAGAGTCTTTGTCCCGGCCAGATAGCTCAGGCCGTCCGGCGTGCCGATCCAGAGCCGCTGCGATCCTGGACCGGATGCGGGCACCCCGGCAAGTGCCAGGATCTCGTCGCTTGCGATCCCCTCGGCCGACCCCACATTATGGAAAATGCCGTTACTGTACAAGGAGAGACCAGCCCCGGTCCCAATCCAGAGATCCTGCATCCGGGTCTGCGCAGGGCTCGCATAGATCGAGCGCACGGTGTCGGAAGGCAGACCTTCGCGCCGGGTAAATGTCGCGAAGGCGGAATGGCGAAGAATGGCAGCGCCGGCGCTGTCGCTGCCTGCCCAGAGATCGCCTTCCCGGTCGCGATACAACGTCAGGATGTCAGGACCATTGAATCCGTCCTGCTCGAAGGCCGCTGCGAATCTGTCGACACTCGAAGAGTAGCTGCTGTCGCGATCGTGGCTGTGGCGAAATACGCCCGTGTCCGTGGCAATCCAGAGTGTGCCGCCCGAGTCCGCGAACAGCTTCGCAACACCGCCCGCCGGCAATCCTTGCGCGCTGTCTGACTCCTTCCAGTTCTGTGCCGGGGAAGCATGGATCGAGCGGGAATAAAGACCCCTGTTTGTGCCCAGCCAGAGCATGCCTTCCCGATCCACTGTCAGCGCCTGTAGCCGGTTCCCGCCGGCGGAAGGCAGTGGGATCGTCGACCCTGTGCCTTCCTGGTTGTAGTGAATCAGGGTGCTGGCAGTGGCGATCCATAAGGCATGGTCATCGTCACCGGCGATGTCTACTGCAGCAGAAGGGAGTGCAACAACATGAAGGTTCCCGGTGCGGTCGACTCGAGTAACAGCGCTGGAGGAAACAATCCAGAGCGTACCGTCGCCGCCAAGGATAAAAGGTGCAGCCATGCGGCCCGTAAATGAGCCGCTCGATCGCGAGACACTCTGAAACGTTCCGGCTTCGAACCGGGCCAGTCCACCAGTTGTGGCGGCCCACATGTAACCGGTAGCATCCTGCGCGACCGCCCAGACATTGTCGGATGGCAGCCCGTCGCGCGTGGAGTAGTGGTGGAAGGTCGAGCCGAAGTATTCCGTCAGTCCGCCGGACGTACTGATCCACAGGTGCGAAGCACTGTCCTGCATCACCGCGTTGATAATGTCACTTCCCAGGGCCGGCGTGTTCCGCTTGTCGAAGACGGCAAAATCGTAGCCATCGAACCTGACCAGCCCGCCCTCAGTTGCCATCCACATATAGCCGTCGCGAGCCTGCAGGAATTGCCGCACCGTGTCCTGCGGCAATCCGCTGCTGGTATTGAAGACCTGATGAACATCACGGCGAAGATGCCCGGCAATCTCCAGGCGCATAGACGCGCTGCCGGGCGTGATGCGGGTCACTGACTGTCCATGAGCGCTGTAGATAATGAGACAGAGCAGCAAAGCAAGAAGCGACGCGCAGCGACCTGGAGTGCAGAGTCTGTCGAGGAAATGTGCTGACACAGCGTCTGCCGCACGGCAGTTGTCTGCGCTTCCGAGAGGGGACAAGGGTGCGCGCAATGACCTGGACGACATCCTGAGCATCTTACCCGGCGATGCCGTGTGGCGTACCAAAATGTTGTTCACGAAAGTTTGGCTGGATGGTGCGAGGATGCAGGACCGTCTACGGCGACTATTGAGATAAATGCGGGTGGTTGGGGCGTTGCCGCTAGAATGAGAGCAGTGGCGTTGACCTTGCTCCGGCCGCCCGCTGCCGGAGCTGAACCACAACGCAGCAGCAACCCGTGCCCTTAGTTGGCTGAGGAAGCGAAATAGAGTGCCGAAACCAGGCAGAAACATGATGAGAAGGCTCATGAGCAGATGCGCTCCTGCAGCGTTGGTCTCTCTGGCGGCATCTTCGGCTTTCGCCAGTGACGCACTCAACCAGGGCACCAGCATGTTCTCGCGTGACGCTACGCCGGCGAGTGGTGTCTTCAGTCTGTCCCTGTTCGTTTTCGCCATCCTCGTGGGCATCTTCCTGGTCGTCGCGTCCCTCGGCGCCTATGCCGTGATTAAATTTCGTGCGAAGCCGGGAGACGAAACTTCCGAGCCCATCCAGATCTTCGGCAGCAACCAGATCGAGATCTCCTGGACCATCATCCCGGTCCTCATCGTTGTTGTCCTGTTTCTGACCACGGCTCGTATGATCTTCGCCGTACAGGATCACGTCGAACCGAAGACATCCATCAAGGTGAATGCCATCGGCCACCAGTTCTGGTGGGAATTTCAATATCCGGACTACGGATTTACAGCTGCGAACGAACTGCACATTCCAGTCAATGATCCGAACGCACCCACACCGACCTATTTGAAACTGAGCTCATCGGACGTAGTTCACAGCTTCTGGATTCCGAGACTTGCGGGGAAGACCGACATGATCCCGGATCGCGTGAATGAGATGTGGCTCGATCCCGTCAAGACCGGGGTCTACTCAGGGCAATGCGGGCAGTTCTGTGGAACCGAGCATGCCAAGATGCTGCTCAAGGTCTACGTGCAATCGCGTCCCGACTTTGATGCGTGGGTAAAAAACCAGCAGCGCTCAGCCGTGCAGGCCGCAGACGTTGCGCAAGGTAAGTATGTATTCGAGTCTCAGAGCTGCATCAATTGCCACGCAGTGAAGGGCACCATTGCCAATGGCCGCTTTGGTCCGGATCTGACCCATCTCGCGAGCCGTGCAACCATCGCAGCCGGCGCCGCCGACAACACGCCGAAGAACCTGCGGCTGTGGATACAGAATCCCGAAGTCTTCAAGTCAGGCTCCAATATGCCTGCAATGAATTTAACCGACGAGCAGTTGGACCAGGTGACGGCTTACCTGTCAACGCTGCGATAGTCATGCGGCATTGTCAGCAGTCGTTCATCAAGAGGAGTCAGTAGCCTATGTCAGATTCGACCCTGCCGCTCCCCGGCAGACTTCCCGGAGTAGTCGACGCGACGCCCACCCATCCTGTGCGTGAGACCTACCTCGAGAAGGTTCACTCGTGGGTGGTGACGGTCGATCACAAGAAGCTGGGCATCCTGTACATCGTGTACTCACTCATCTTTCTGGTGATTGCCGGGCTCGAGGCCATGGTGATTCGCATCCAGCTGGCAGTACCGCACAATACGTTTGTGTCGCCCCAGGTGTACAACCGCATGTTCACCATGCACGGCACCACCATGGTGTTCTTCGTCGGTATGCCGATCCTCACCGGATTTGCGAATTACCTGATCCCGCTCATGATCGGTGCGCGGGATATGGCGTTCCCTCGATTGAACGCCTTCAGCTTCTGGATGACAGCCTTCGGCGGCATCCTGTTGTACTACAGCTTCATCGGCGGCGTGGGATTGTCGAACGCCGGCAGCGCCCCGGACGTAGGCTGGTTCGCCTACGCCCCTCTAACCGAACTCGCCTTCTCGCGCGGTCATAGTACCGACTACTGGGCCATCTCGCTGAGCCTCACTGGTATCGGCAGTATCGGCGCTGCCATCAACATCATCGCGACCGTCGTGTGCATGCGCTGCAAAGGCATGACCATGTTCCGCCTGCCATTGCTGGCGTGGTTGTATCTGGTACAGGCCGGGCTCATCCTGGTAGCCATCGGACCACTCACCGCGGCGCAGATCATGCTGATGGTCGATCGCTATCTCGGCGGCCACTTCTTCGACGCGCAAGGAAGCGGCTCCGCCTATCTGTGGATGCACTTCTTCTGGATCTTTGGTCATCCCGAGGTCTACGTTTTGGTCCTGCCGGCATTCGCCTTCGCTAACGAGATCATCCCCACCTTTTCCCGCAAGGCCATCTTCGGCTATCCAGCCATGGTGGCAGCTTCGGTCGGCATCGGCTTTGTGAGCCTGGGAGTGTGGGCCCACCACATGTTCACTGTCGGCATGACATCTGTGTCGAACGCGTTCTTCGCGCTTTCGACGATGCTCGTCGGCATTCCAACCGGCATCAAGATTTTCAACTGGATCGCCACCATGTGGGGCGGCAAGCTGCGCTTCGCGACGCCGATGTTGTTCTGCGTGGGCTTCGTTTTCCAGTTTCTGATCGCAGGTTTGACGGGCATCGCTCTCTCAGTGGCGCCCGTGGACTGGCAGCTCCACAATACCTATTTTGTCGTGGCACACTTCCATTACGTTCTCGTCGGTGGCATCCTCTTCACACTCTTTGCGGCCTTGTATTACTGGTTCCCGAAGGCCACCGGCAAAATGATGAATGAGCGTCTGGGCAAGTGGCACTTCTGGCTCTTTGTCATCGGCTTCCACCTCACCTTTGACCTGCTGCACGTGCCGGGCATGCTGGGCATGCCGCGCCATATCTATACCTATGAGCCGGATCGCGGCTGGATGATTTGGAACTATCTCGCGACGGTCGGGGCGTTCATCCAGGCCGCGGCAACGCTGCTTTTTGTCTACAACATGGCGACTTCCTACTTCTTCGGACCCGACGCCGGGCCCGATCCGTGGGACGCATGGACGCTGGAGTGGGCAACCACTTCGCCGCCGCCAGCCTACAACTTCGCCGTCGAGCCCATCGTCAGCAGCCGCAGGCCGCTCTGGGATCTGAAGCATCCGGAAGATCCGGACTCGGCATGGGAGTAGCCCTGTTGAAGACGACCAGAAGCACACGAAAGGAAGCCCGATGAGCGCAGCCGCACCCGTCGTTCCGCATGGCTCCGGTACACACGGCACCGGTCACAACGAAGACTGGGTCCTGCCCTACAAGGGCAAGGTCGGCATGTACTGTCTGATCTTCGGCGAGTCGACAATCTTTGCAATCTTCGTGGTGGCCTACATCTACTACATCGGCCGCAGCAAATGGGGACCCACGCCGCAGCATGTCCTCGAACTGCCGATCTTCAGCTCCATCTGCCTGCTCAGCAGCAGCTTGACCATCTGGCTCGCAGAGCGTGCATTGCACAAACGGCAGATGAGCCAGTTCTCCTTGTGGTGGGGTGGAACGATCCTGTTGGGGCTGGTCTTCATGGTCGGCACAGCGCTCGAATGGAGAAAGTTGATCTACGTCGACGGGTTGACCGTACACACCAACGTCTTCGGTTCGACATACTACTGCCTCGTGGGTCTGCACGCCTTCCACGTCATCGTAGGACTGGCGTTGCTGAGCCTGGTCCTGCTCTTCGGCTTCATGGGCAGGCTGACGCCCAACCATACCGAGCGCGTGGAAGTGCTCTCGCTCTACTGGCATTTTGTGGATGCGATCTGGGTCGTGGTCTTCACAGTTGTGTATGTCATTGGTCGATAAACGGATCGGGATGCGAATGAGAATGGACTGGCGCTAGATATGGCTTCCACACACGAATACGTTCAGCCTCACGGCGGTGCTCACAGTCATGGTGAGCCTCATGACCACGGCAATTCCGTTGTCCTGCCCGAGCCCACCGCATGGCCGGTCATTCTGGCCGTCGGCCTTACCTTCATGGCCGCCAGCCTGGTGACGAATCATCTACTGCTCTATCTCGGACTGGGACTGACGGCTGCCGGAGCCTTTGGCTGGTTCCGGGATGTGCTTCCGCATGAGCGCCATGAAGTCTTGCCGGTTGCCGTCGAACATATTGAATTCACTTCGACCCGTGTGCGCGTGGCGCGGCTTGCCTTGCCGACCGCTTCCGATGACGCTCCTTCGCCCGGACACGAGCAAACCCCTCAGCACGCCAGCCCGGTGATCTCTGGCTTGAAAGGTGGAATCGCAGGGGGCATCGTCATGGTCTTCCCGGCGCTCCTGTACGGGCTTCTGCGCTATCACAGCATCTGGTACACGGTGAACCTTCTGGGCGGAGCCGGTGTTGCAGCCTTGCAGAATGCGACCCCCGAGCAGATCGCGCAATTCCACTGGGGCGGCCTCGCTGTCGCCACTGTGATCCAGGCAACCACGTGCGTACTGGTAGGACTGCTGTACGGTGCTCTTCTGCCGATCATGCCAAAACATCCGATCATCCTCGGCGGCCTTGTCGCACCCGCACTCTGGACTGGCCTGCTTCATTCAACCCTCGGCATCATCAATCCATTCCTCGATGCCCGTATTGACTGGTGGTGGTTCGCTGCGTCGCAGGTCACTTTCGGACTGGTCGCAGGCTACGTCGTGGCACGTCAGGGCGGTCTGCGGGATCTGCGTACGCAGCCCTTCGCTGTGCGGCTGGGCATCGAGACGCCCGGTCTCGGTCATATGCGCAGCCACGATGAGGGTGACCACCAGTGATCCAACGGAAAACCATCCACTGGAAGCTGGCGCTTTGCCTCGCTGCGTCTCTCGGAGCAGCCCTGATCACCACGGGATGCGAGTTACCGGGAAAGCCCAGGCCTGGACCCGAAGTGCCCATCCCATCTGCCGAGCTCAACTTCGACAAGCTCTACTCGCAGAATTGTTCCGGCTGCCATGGTGACCACGGCCAGCACGGCGCCGCCATCGCACTGAACAATCCCGAGTACCTCGCACTGGTCGACGACGCAACATTGAAAAACGTAACAGCCAATGGCTACAAGGGTGGACTGATGCCAGGCTTCGGCGCGAAAGCAGGAGGCATGCTGACCGATGCGCAGATCGATGCCCTGGTCCACGGCATGCGCACGGCCTGGGGTAAAGGCAATGTGCTCGCGGGCCAGAATGCGCCCGCCTATGCCACGTCAGCCAAAGGCAATGTCGCGCATGGCGAACAGGTCTACCAGGCCGCGTGTGCTCGCTGCCACGGCGCGCCGGGAACAGGCAATCAAAAGGGTTCGATCCTCAATGGTTCCTACCTCGGCTTGATGGACACGCAAAGTCTGCGCACCATCACCATCATCGGGCGGCCGGAGTACGGCATGCCGAACTGGAAAGGCGATCAGCCGGGACATCCTTTAAGCGACGCAGAAGTGACCGATGTTGTCGCATGGCTGCAGGCACAGACGCCGGCACTCCCCGGCCAGCCCTATCCATCCCGCATACCGGCTGCGAATGATCCGCTGCCAACCAATCAAAGCCCCTCGCATGAGCCGCTGCCCACACACTCCAAAGGAGGAAAGTAATGGATCCCGCAACAGAAAAGATTTCCGACCGCGGAGCTGTGAAGAGGAACGAGCAACCGGGCGATACTCCTAAGCAAGTGTCTGCGCCGACTCCGGCTGATCCTAAAGATCTATCGCGACGATCGATGCTGATGAAGGTCGGCATTGCTTTGAACGCTCTGGTCGCCGTGGCCATCGCGACGCCCATCATCCGCTACGTCTTTTTCCCGATCCGCGGCAAGGATGGCTATCTCTCCTGGGTCTCGCTCGGCAGCGTGGAAGCCTTCGAAGAAGGTGAGACAAAGCTGGTCAACTATCGAAATCCCTTTACCCAGGAGTGGGACGGCGAGACAGGAAACGTAGCCTGTTATGTGCGCCGTGAAAAAGGGAACCAGTTCACGGTGTTTGCCGTGAACTGTGCCCACCTCAACTGTCCCGTTCGCTGGTTTCCTCAGTCACAATTGTTTATGTGCCCCTGCCATGGCGGCGTCTACTATGCGAACGGCGATCGTGCAGCAGGGCCACCCGAGCGCGGACTGTTCACCTATCCCACGCGTGTCAACAATGGCAGCCTGATGATTCAGGCAGGCCAGATGCCGACCCTGGCGAACCAGCAAGCGAAGCTTGTTAAAGGAATTACTCCATGTCCTGGTACAAACACACCTACGATTGGCTAGAGCGTCGGGTTCAGCTTGAAGGACCCATCCGCCAAGAGATCGAGCATCCGGTCCCGCGCAATACCGCCAGCTGGTGGTATGTCTTCGGCAGCGCCAGCTTCGTGCTGCTGATGCTGCAGATCGTCACCGGCGTCCTGCTCGCTATCGTCTACGTGCCGGAAGCAGGCCAGGCATGGAACAGCCTCCAGGTTCTCAATCACGATCTGCCCCTCGGCTGGTTCCTGCGTGCCATGCATGGCTGGGGCTCCAACTTCATGGTGGCCGTGGTAGTCATCCACATGGCCCAGGTCTTCCTCTTTGGCGCCTACAAATTTCCGCGCGAGCTCACCTGGATTCTCGGAGTCTTCCTGCTCCTCATGACCCTCGGCATGGCCTTTACCGGCCAGGTCCTGCGCTTTGACCAGGATGCCTACTGGGGCCTCGGCATCGGTGCCTCCATCTCCGGACGCATTCCCGTTGTCGGCCGCTACGTCGTCAGCCTGCTGCTTGGCGGACCCATCATAGCGGGCGCTACGTTATCCCGCTTCTTCACCCTGCACGTCTTCGTGATTCCCTCGGCGATGCTCGCCTTCGCGGGCCTGCACACCTGGCTGGTACTGAAGCTGGGCATCAACGAATGGCCGACGCCCGGTCGCATCGTGACCCGCGACACCTACATCCAGGAGTATCACGAGCTCACGCACAAAGATGGCATCGCCTTCTTTCCTTACGCCATCTGGAAGGACCTCGTTTTCTCCGCAGGCCTGTTGCTTGCAGTCGCCATGTGCGCAGCAATCTTTGGACCCTTCGGTCCCGGCGGTCAGCCCGACCCCACTATCATCCAGACCGTCCCCAAGCCGGACTACTTCTTTCTCTGGATCTACTCGATCCTGTCCTTCCTTCCCAACTGGATGGAGACACCCGCCATCCTGGTCGCTCCCGTCATCGGCATAGGCTTCATGCTCCTTCTGCCGTTCATCGCAGGCGTGGGAGAAAAGAGCTGGTACCGCCGCCCGGTCGCTGTTCTGTCCGTCGTCATCCTCGCCGTCGCTTTTGCAACGCTCACCCACCTCGGCACTTATGAACCATGGAGCCCGAAGATGGAAGCCTGGAGCGGCTATGCCGTGCCGGTGAAGTACATCCACGGCCGCACCCCGCTCGAATTGCAGGGAGCCAACGTGCTGCAGGATAAGCAGTGCCGCAACTGTCACATGCTCGGCGGTGTCGGCGGTGAACGGGGTCCTGCGCTGGACGGCGTCGCCAACCGGCTCACCGAAGATCAACTCATCCGCCAGGTCCTGCAGGGCGGCGGCAACATGCCGGCTTACGGAAAAAATCTCTCTCCGCCACAGGTAACAGCACTGGTTGCTTTTCTTGAGACCCTGCATCCGGACAACGAGCGTCCCGCGGAAGACGCAACGCGCCCACTCGTGCAGGTGAACGACACCCAGTCCACCATTCCGCAGGAGCGCAGTCCTGCCATGAACAGCGATCGGCCAGCCGCGGTCCCGACTCCCAAGGGCCAGTAGCTCATGATGGATCCGGGCGACGCGGTCGTCCGTTCGTGGGCTCTGCTGCCATGGACGACCGCGCTGCTGCTGCTGACTGGCGTGATCTATTTACGCGGCTTCCGCCTCCTGCAGGCCACGCGGCCCGAGCAGTTTCCCGCTTGGCGCGCTTCACTCTTCTGCGCCGGCCTTGTCTCACTCTGGCTTGCCCTCGCCTCGCCACTCGATGCCATGGGAGGCTTGCTGCTTACAGCGCACATGGTGCAGCATTTCATGCTGATGTCCGTGGCGCCGCCCCTGCTGCTGCTCGGCTATCCGCTAGTCCCGCTACTGCGAGGACTGCCCCGACCGCTCGTACGCGACGGCCTCGGTCCCTATTTCAGCATGGGCTGGCTCCACTGGCTGCAAACACTGCTCACAGCTCCGGTCTTCGGCTGGCTGGCCATGAACGTTGCCTACATCGGCTGGCATGTTCCAGCAGCCTACGAACTAACCCTCCGATCGCAGAGCTGGCACGAAGTAGAGCACGGCTGCTTCTTCCTCACCTCGCTCGCCTTCTGGTGGAACGTCGTGCAGCCGTGGCCCAGTCGGCCGCGAACCTCGCGCTGGATGGTGCTCTTCTATCTCGTCTCCGCCGACCTCATCAATACCGGCCTGTCTGCCTTCCTGGCCTTCTCCGGCAAGCTCTTCTATCCAACCTACGCAGCCGTGCCGCGTATATCTGGCATGAGTCCCATGACCGACCAGGTAGCCGCCGGCGCCTTCATGTGGGTCATCGGCTCGACCGTCTTCCTGGTACCGGCCATCGGCATCACTGTCATGCTGTTGGCCCCGCGAAAATTTGCTAAGCCTGTCACGCATCTGCACGTGCTTTCGTCCCGACCTGCTGTGAAAACAAAATTCGATCTCCTGCGCATGCGAGTGGCCGGCAAATGGCTGCGCTCACGCTACGGACGCATGTCGCTGCAGGCCGTCACTCTCGGGATCGCTGCCATGGTCATCGCCCATGGATTCTGGGGACACCAGATGGGATCGATGAACCTCGCCGGCGTCGTCCCATGGAACTATGCGCGTGCCTTCGGCGTCATCGCCCTCATCCTCTTCGGCAATCTCTTCTGCATGGCATGCCCATTCATGCTGCCCCGCGAATTAGGACATCGTCTCGGCCTCGCAACGCACGCCTGGCCCCTCTGGCTGAGAAACAAGTGGCTGGCGCTCGGCCTCGTGGTGCTCTTTTTCTGGAGCTATGAACAGTTCGCACTCTGGGACGCCCCCCTGCGAACAGCATGGCTGCTGATCGGCTACTTCGCCGCTGCCTTTCTGGTCGACACCTTTTTCCGCGGAGCCAGCTTCTGCAAATACGTATGCCCGATCGGACAATTCAATTTCGTCAGCTCCTTGTTTTCTCCCACGGAACTGACCGTCAAAACTCAGGGTGTATGTGCATCCTGCGAGACCAGGGATTGCATTCGAGGAAACGAAAAGCAGCGCGGCTGCGAGCTGGAACTCTTCCTCCCGCAAAAAGTCGGTAACCTCGATTGCACGCTCTGCATGGATTGCGTCAAGGCATGCCCGCACGACAACATCGCGATCTACCTCTCATCGCCAATGCGCGAAGCAAGCCGAGACCCCCTGCGATCATCCATCCGGCGCCTCTCCACGCGTCTCGATCTCGCCATGATAATGCTCGTCGTCGCCCTGGCCGGCTTTCTCAATGCAGCTGCCATGATCGAACCAGGCTCCGCATTGCTCGCAAAACTAGCCACGCACCTGGCGCCATCTTGGCGAATAGCTGCCGGCGCCGCTGGAACGATCCTTGCCGGCTGCATCTTCACCTCACTGTTCTGGCTCATGGCAAGCGTCATGCGAAGAATGCTCCATCCACACGCAGGAAGCGAAGTGTCGCAACGGCAGCTCTTCAGCCGCTTCGTGCTTACACTCATGCCCCTCGGACTCGGCATGTGGGCAGCGCACCTGCTCTTCCACCTTGTCAACACATGGCAGAGTGCGCTGCCGTTGTTGGAGCAATTTCTTGCAGACAGTGCAGGCAGGTTCGGCATCCACACTGCCGTTCTCATCGAGTGGGCGCACACCGGCAGCATGGCAGCTTCCCAGGGTTCTATCCTGGCAATGCAGTTATTCCTGCTGGATGCAGGATTGCTCTTGAGTCTCTATGGCGCGTGGCGTGTAGCCCGGGATCTCCAGCCCACCCCGGCCAACGCCGTCCGTACGCTCTCACCCTGGGCCGTTGGCCTCCTCGCTCTTTATGCCTTCGGCTTCTGGATCCTGCTGCAGCCGATGCAGATGCGTGGCATGATCATGCAGGGATGACAAAGTCGCTCCGATCGGCAAGCCTGTGCGCGCTGATTGCATGTCTGACATCGCAGGCAGCATACGCAGACAGTGGCCGCCTGCGTTTCAGCAAAACCGCAGGCCCGTTCCAGGTGACGCTCTTCACCACCCCCGAACCGCTGACACCCGGCCCCGCAGATTTCAGCGTCATGGTGCAGGATGCAGCCACCGGACAGATCCTCTCCAATGCTGAAGTTCTGCTGCAGCTGGATCAGCCAGGCGCAGCATCCATCCACGCACAAGCGACCCACGCCCTTGCAACAAACAAGCTGCTCCAGGCTGCAGAGTTCAGCTTGCCGGTTGCTGGTCCATGGCACCTGCATCTCGATATCACACAGGCCTCTGCGCATGCCGCCATCGATACCGATATCGCCGTGCAGCCAGGCTCGCGAAACACTCTGCTGATCTGGCTCTTCGCCCTGTTACCGTGCTTTGCCGTAGGTTTATTCGTACTTCACCAAAGACAAAAACTCAGCTGGCAATCACGCGGATGAGCGTGGCGAGCTACCCGAACCATTCAATTGCCATGCACGGCCAGCATACTTGGCGGCACGCTTGTAAGATGTGTTGCGTATGTCGGCATCCCAAAAAGTTGTTGTCCTGTCGGGTGAAACGCTCTCGCTCGATGCAATCGTGCAGGTCGCTGCGCACGATGCAGTCGTCGCAATTGCGCCCACAGCGTATCCCCGTATTGAGAGAGCTCGGCGCGTCATCGCAGCCTTACTGGAACAGGGTGCCGTCGTCTACGGCATCAATACCGGCTTCGGTAAATTGTCTGACGTTCAGATACCCGCGGATCAATTGGCAGCTCTCCAGTTGAACCTCGTCCGCAGCCACTGCTGCGGCGTGGGTGAGCCATTGTCCAGGGCCGAGACCCGGGCCATGCTGCTGCTGCGTGCCAATGTACTGGCAAAGGGCCACAGCGGTGTGCGGCCGATCGTCATCGAGACCATCATCCGCATGTTGAATGAGGACATCTATCCCGTCATCCCAAGTCGAGGTTCGGTGGGAGCCAGCGGCGATCTCGCCCCCCTCGCCCACCTCGCTCTCGGCCTCATCGGCGAAGGCGAAAGTTTCTATCGAAGCCAGCGAATGCCTTCGGCAGAATCACTCAGGCAGGCAGGAATCGCACCCCTCCGTTTAGAAGCGAAGGAGGGCCTCGCTCTGCTGAATGGCACGCAGGCGATGAGCGCTGTCGGGGCACTCGCGCTCGCAGCAGCGTGGCGGGTGACGAGGCTTGCCGATCTCGCCGGAGCCATGTCGCTCGAAGCACTTCGCGGTACACCCGCGGCCTTCGATCCCAGGATCCACCAGGCGCGGCCGCATATCGGGCAGATCGATTCCGCACGACACCTCGTCGACCTCCTTGCCGACAGCGAGATCCGGGAATCGCATCGCACCAACGATCCCCGCGTGCAGGATGCATACTGTCTCCGCTGTATGCCGCAGGTGCATGGCGCAGTTCGAGGAGCACTCGCGCACGTGGAACAGGTCGTGTCGATCGAGAGCGGCTCCGCAACTGACAATCCTCTCGTCTTTGCCAAGGAAGCGGGCGGCGGCGATATTCTTTCCGGCGGCAATTTTCATGGCGCACCCATCGCGCATGCATTGGACTACGCTGCCATCGCCATCACCGACCTGATGAGCATCAGTGAACGCCGCATTGATCGCCTCATCAATCCCGACATCAATGAAGGACTGCCGCCTTTTCTATCCGACTCGCCAGGACTATCCTCCGGCTTCATGATCGCCCACGTCACCGCCGCTGCCTTGCTGAGCGAAGCGAAAGTGCTCGCCCATCCAGCCAGCGTCGACAGTGTACCCACGTCGGGCGGCAAGGAAGATCACGTCTCGATGGGTATGACTGGAGCCTTGAAGTTGAAGCAGATCGTAGCCAATGCAGAACACGTGCTGGCGATCGAGTTGATGACAGCCGCGCAGGGCCTGGAATACCGGCAGCCATTACGAGCCGCCCTGCGCGTCGAGGCCGCTCGCCTCCGGATCAGGCAGACAGTCACAGCGCTGCGCGAAGACCGCGTCCTGGGAGGAGACATCGAAGGCCTTGCACGAGCGATTCGCGAAGGCCATTTCGATGACTGGATTCATTAAGCAAATTACGGTTTCACAGCGATCACTTCTATCTCGACCAGCCCGGCAGGAACCACCAGCGCAGCCACCTGCATGGCACTCCGGGCAGGTTTGTTCGGTTGTTCCGGTGTGCCGAAGAATTGTGTATACGCAGCCATGAACCCGGCGAAGTCCAGCTTGTTGTCCTTAGGATCTGCCGCAAGATAGACGTGCATCATGACTACATCACCGAGAGTCAGCTTCTGAGCAGCTAGTGCCTTCTGGATATTCTTGATAGCCGCGATGCTCTGTGTCTTGGTGTCGCCGGCAGGCTGACCTTTTTCCAGACCCATCTGTCCGCTGAGATACAGGGTGTTTCCAACCCACACGCCTTCCGAGATAGGAAATGTCGAGCCATCCGGGAGAGGCAGACGCTTCACCTGCGCAGAGCCGGAAGCCGGCATTGATAGTGCACCACAAATAGCTATCGCAAATGCCCCGACAAAGACTGCTGATTTATTAAGCTGCACTTTTGGCTCCCTGGTTCATGTTTTCTCCAATCATGTTGATCGCGCGTTTCGCGGACAAAGCTGCACCCTCCTGCCAGCCCACGATGTGTGAAGTATGGTCGCCGGCGAAATAAACACGGCCATCCGGCTTCAGCAGCGCCTGGTAACTGGACTGTTCTTTTCTTCCAAATCCCGAAATCCACGATCCAAGATTGTAGGGAATTTCACCCCAGTTCACATACACCGGCTTGGTCAACTTCGAGCCATTGCCCGGATGCAGCAGCTCCACCGCCTTGCGCGATGCATCCAGCTTGGCCTGCATGTTAGGCAGGGCACCGAAAGGCGCGCCGTTCTCGACGCCGTACCCGGAAACCAGCACGCCACGTGGCGAGAACATACCCCAGCTCGGATACCACACCACCTGAATGTCTTGCTTCAGATACGAGAGTCCGCCGTACACGTTGTAGTCAGTCTCCCAGAAGCGCGGCGCTTCCCATGCGACCTTGTAGCCGGAATCATAAGTGCTGGCGGCGATGGCCTGCTTGACTTCAGGCGAGAAGTTATTCCTGGTCTTCGCCAGAACTGTCAGCGGCATGGCACAAATACAGTAGGAAGCCTCGACTTTTTCAACTCTTCCGCTCTTCGTGTCGCGATAACTGATCGTCACGCCGGAAGTCGTCTGCTCGATCTCCTGAACATCCGCGTCGTGCCGAACGATGCTCCCCAGGCTCTTTCCGAATGCCATCGGAATCTGATCCATCCCGCCAATGGGCTGGAACATCGTAGCCTGCCAGTCGATAATGTCTTCTGCCAGCATACCGTCCCACAAGTCGGCACTCAGCAGTTCCGCCATGGGCAGCGGATCGTGCGCGACACCGGCCTGCGTACCCGCGCCGGGAAAAACCTTGAAGCCCGAGCGCTCACTGCCTTTGAACTTGTAATCGTCTGTCAGGTCGCCGTACTTCTTGAGGAAAGACAGCATCTGCTCGCGATCGCCAGCAGTAATGTCTTCATCCAGCTGGCCCTTGCTCACACATTTAGCCAGTAATTCGGAAACATGGCCGCGGGTGTCATTGATCATCTCGCGTTGCTCGACAGCTTTGCCGTTATTCAGACTATTTGCCTGCATCAGGGCACTGCGGGAAGTATTCACTTCCACTTCGAGTGGAACCTGCAGCTCATGGCAATAGCCAAGCATGTTCTTGTGGATGGAGGGAAGCCGGGCAGGACCAGCATTGAAGTAGTGGCCCTCGTCGAACTCACAGCTTTGTTTCGTACCATCAGTAAAGTTGACTTCAGTTCCTCTGCGGATCGTCCAGTTGCGGCCACCAACACGCGCTCGGGCCTCGAGCACCGTACACTCGTAGCCCAGCTTGCGCATCTCGTAGGCAGCGACCAGGCCAGCGATACCACCGCCCAGAATGACGACCTTCGTTCCCTTGCCATTCGACGGTCGAACCGCCTGGGCCGCAGATTCGGCGATAGGCATAAGACCAAGCGACTGCATCATGGTGAACGCTGCAGAGTAGCCTCCAACCTGGCCTACGCGGGTAATAAACTGGCGACGTGAGATAGACACAAAATTCCTTTCCTGCGGTGCCTGCAATAACAGCTAAGCAGTCTTTAAACGTAGATCTAAGGAAGACGGCACTTACCCTGAAGGAGTAAGTGCCGCAATCCACAGAAGGAACAGTCGGTGGACAGCTGCTAGAAGATAATCTTCAAAGCCAGCTGCGTGTTAAAGGGTTCGCCCGCGCCGATACCAGGAGCTCCATTAAAGTCACCAATGGTATCTGACAGAGTCAATGCCGAATCCAGCGCCTGGTTAGGATTGACGCCGCCGCTCGCACTCAGCGGAGGAGCAAAGTTCGTGCGGTTGGTGACGTTGTACATCTCTACACGGAACTGAGTAGTGACTCTCTCTGTAATCGGTGTGTTCTTGAAGATCGAGAGGTCAACATCCCCATAACCAGGAGCTACGTAGGCGTTGCGTGAAGAATTGCCGAAAGTACCAGCTGCAGGATCGGCGAAAGCCGCAGGGTTGAGCCACTGGCCGCCTACCTTCGCCTGCTTGGCACCAGCATAGGCGCTCACCCCGGCAACAACGTTGGCACGCTGCGTGCCCTCATCCGTGCCGGAGTTGTCACCCGAACTCAAAACAGAGAAGGGAAGACCGCCGTGGAATGTAAGTAGACTGTTCACCGCCCAGCCCTTGCTGAGCAGGTGAAGCTTCTGGCTCCCCGGCACTGCATAGGACACCAGGCCGATGAAAGTATTCCGAGTGTCAAAGTCGCTCGGACCATAATCGCCCTTGAAGTTAAAACTATCCTGCGGCAGCGCACCACGATAGGCCGTGACCTCATCCATGCTGTGCGACCAGGTATAGGCACCCTGCATCGTCAAACCGTGAAGGTTCGAGGCGCGGATGGTGGCTTGCAGAGAGTTATAGTTCGAGGTACCGATACTCTGGATTTCGTTGATGAAGGTAAAACCCGGGAACTGGGTATTGTATGGACGGGAATTTTGTTGCTTCTGTGACGCCGTCAAGCCATTGGGTGTGCCTGCAGGGTCATCCGTGTAGTCAGCCGGAGCAGCTTGGTTGATATCACGGATCGCCAGCAGGTGGCGGCCCTGGCTGCCAACAAAACCAAGCTGCGCAACCACCTTACTCGAAAGACTCTGCTCCACCTGCAGGTTGTAATTCATGTTGTGCGAAGGAACGAAGTTCTTCGCAATGGAGAAGATACTGTTTGATCCTGCACCAGGAGGAAACGGGTCCACTCCACTCACAAGCGTGTAAGCGTTGGCAGTAGAGGTAGAGACCTGGTCCGGTCCGCCCGGATTTCCTTCCACCCCGTTCGGAGCGCCATTGCCCGGACGGTTATCCAGAAATGGATTGAGGTTTGGCGTGTCGTAATAAAGTCCGGCACCGGCACGGATCACAGTCTGCGGCGATAACTGGTAGGAGAACCCAACGCGCGGGCTGAAGTTGGTGTAGACCGGATCGTAAAGATTGCTGATCTGGTTACCCTGGAAGGCGACGCCCCCAAGTGCAGGCCTGAATACGGAGAGGTTCTTGTATGAGTTATGCAGCGGACCTTCATAGTCCCACCGCAGTCCATAGTTAACGCTTAACTTGGGACTTAGCTGCCACGCATCCTGTCCGAAGAATGCCAGTGTATTCACAAAGACCTGGCGATCGGGATTGCCAAGCGCAATCGAGGATGTCTTGACATTGCCGGCCAGAAAATCAGCCAGTGCGCCGACAAGTTTATCCGTACTCGTTGCTCCCGCATTCCAGGGTATGGCAGCACCAGTTGCATCCTTCAGACCGGGTCCCTGGGTGCCGTCGAAGGTGAAACTACCAAGGGCATGGCGATGGTAGAACTCATCCAACTGAGCCTTGCGCAGCTCGCCCCCGAACTTGAATTGGTGGCGACCAATAGTCCAGGAAAGATCTTCCGTGAGGTGACCAGTGATATCGTTCCGACCCTCGGGAGGTGTCTCACCGATTGGATCAAAGCCGGAAATCTTCACATTGGGTGCGCCTTTTAGAACAGAGCCATCGGCCAGCCCCAGAGAGGCCGCATCGAAGCCGTTGTTGAA
The DNA here is from genome assembly GCA_964657345.1 of uncultured Acetobacteraceae bacterium. GTDB lineage: Bacteria > Acidobacteriota > Terriglobia > Terriglobales > Acidobacteriaceae. The sequence goes on from CAZZVA010000002.1 coordinate 23,692, forward strand.
GTCATTAAATACCTGGTTAAAGTAGTTCACGCCAGCTAGTAACTGGTTCGTAATCGAATTCGAAAAGACATGGTTATACACGATTGCATAATTCTGCACGTGAATCGGAGCTACTTCGTAGTAATCCTTCAGATGCGATCCGACCGGCGCGACCTGGTTCCCCTGACCCACAAACCAGTGAGCCGTCAACTGGTTTTTCTCGTTGAAGTTGTAGTCAACCTTGGCCAGACCGTTGTAACTGTAGCCATATTCAGGATCGTTGCTGACATAGTTAAATTGCGTCGGCGCGCCACCCACGTCGCCAGCCAGGTTTCCCGTCACTTTCGACGGCCAGAGTGCCGCCAACAGGTTCGCGGAGACCGGATTCACCGGTACATTGAACGCGGCAAGATCAGCTTTCGCTGCTGCCTGCCATGCCGCCGAAGGCTGCGTGGACTGCGCCGGAACACCAATCACAAAGCGCTGATGCTCATAAGTTACGAACCAGAAGAGCTTGTCTTTAACGATCGGACCGCCCGCAGAAAAGCCATAGTTGTAATTGCGCACTTCCTGCTTGATCGGTGCAGTAAATGGACTGGTAGCACCAAAGAATTCATTCCGGTTGTAGTAATAAACACTGCCATGCAGAGAATTACCGCCGGACTTGAGCGAGAGATTCACACTGCCCCCGGGATTACGTCCCGACTCGGGCGAAGCCTGACTTTGTGCAGAGAAATCCTGGATTGCGTCAATCGGCAGAACAATACCGGCAATACCGGAAACTCCGCCCTGGTTGACCGCCGGAATGTTATGCCACAGGTCATTGTTATCAATGCCGTCGATCTGCCAGTTGATCTGGTTGGCGCGCGTACCGTTCAGCGAGCCGTAGCCGCCGGCGCCGCCATTCGCAAACCCGGGCGACAGGCTGACCAGTTGTGTAAAATCGCGTCCGTTCAACGGGGTGTCCTGCAAGGGAGCGCCGCCGACGACTGTGGTCTGCGTCGTAGACGTTGTGTCGAGGCTAAGAGCACTGGCAGATACCTCCACCGTTTCACCAGCAGAAGCAACGCTCAATCGAACCGGAAGGGTGTAGATCGTTCCCGCCGTAACCGGAACCGCATCCACCTTTTCCGGCTTGAAACTGGGAGTGCTGACCGTGACGTTATACGTGCCGAGCGGAATTTCCTGGAAGGTGAATTCACCACCGCTGGAGGTGACCGTCTTCAGAACCACGCTGGTGGCTGTGTTGGTGGCTTCCACAGTGGCGCCGGCCACGATTGCACCACTGGGATCCGTGACGGTTCCGTTGATTCCACCGCGAAAGGTCTGCGCCATCATCGTGACAGGCGCCAGCAAGAGGATAACGACTAGAAATAGATACACTTCTACCCGAGCTGCAATTTTGGACATGCGTATGCCTCCGAAATGCGTTCAAAAACAACAGTGTGTCTCTCTGGCTTCTTTAACTACACCAGGGACGCGATGATCATCGGGCTTCAGACAGGGAAGTCGTACTGCGGGATACGAGGAATTTCTTCAACAAGGAAGAAACGGGGTGGAACGTGAGCGTCTGTACTCTGCGGCGCAGTTCATGTCCATCACCCTTTGGTAGGAAGTAGTTACAAAGTAAGCCATCCCGCTTGCGAGTGCAACATAAATTCACACTCGCAACTTAGGAGCGTGGCCGGAGCGCAGCCAGAAAACCATCGACCCCTTGAGTATTCAAAACATCTTGAGACGTGAGCCATGCACGTCGTAACTGCCGGATTCCGTAACGCATCTTCTCCAGGTGCGCTACATGGTGGGAATCGGTATTGACGACTATCCTGCAGCCCAGTTCGCGGGCAAGCCGCAAATCGCGATCGCACAGGTCCAGCCGGTCAGGATACGCATTATGCTCCATCGCCACCCCAAGCTCTGCAGCCCGTCTGCAGATCGCAGCAAGATCAAGGTCATAGCCTTCGCGACGCAGCAGCAAACGTCCCGTGGGATGACCGAGAATCCGCGTATAGGGATTCTCGATAGCCCGAAGAATCCGTTCCGTCATCTGTTCCTTGGGTTGGTGGAACAGGGAATGCACACTGGCGATCACCACATCCAACTGGGCCAGCACCTCATTCGACAGATCAAGTTGTCCGTCCGCCAGAATATCGACTTCAATGCCCGGCAGGATACGGATGCGACCCTCCATCTCCGCCTCCACTTCGCGGATGCGCTGCATATGTTGCAAGGCTCGCTCGTCATCGAGACCGAAGGTCATGGCAAGATTTTTGGAGTGGTCGGTGATCGCAATGTATTCGTAGCCGCGAGAGACCGCTGCCTCCGCCATCTCGCGAATCGTGTTTTTGCCGTCCGTAGCATCCGTGTGCATATGCACGTCGCCGCGAATATCGCTCAGCTCGATCAGCCCCGGCAGACGATGCTCCGCCGCCGCTTCAATCTCGCCGGAGTTCTCCCGCAGCTCCGGCGCAATCCAGTCAAGCTCCAGTGCCCGGTAGATCTCTTCCTCGGTAGCAGCCGCGACTTGCGTCCCGTCGTCGATGCGGGCCAGTGAATATTCACTAAGCGTATAGCCGCGCTTGATAGCCCGCTGGCGGATGCTGACGTTATGCATCTTCGAGCCGGTAAAGTATTGCAGCGCGGCGCCATAGGAGTTCTTCGGCAGCAGGCGCACGTCCACCTGCAGGCCGTCACGCAGGTTGAAGCTGACCTTGTTCGAACCCTTGGCAATCAGGTTCGCGATAGCAGGATAAGCAGCGGTATACGCCACGGCTTCAGCAACCACAGCTTCCTCGCACGCCGGCCCGGTCACCAGCATATCCAGGTCGCCCACTGTCTCGCGGCCGCGGCGAAGAGACCCCGCAGGCGTCACACTCTCGATGCCCGCAAATTCCTTCAGATACAAAGTCAGGCGCTCCGCAGCCATCTCTGCATCGTCGAGATGGAAGCGGCCGCTGTTCCGCCGGTAATCCTCAATGCCCTTTTTCAGCTTCTGGATCTGCTTTTCGCCATACCGCGGCAATGTTTCAAGCCGTCCCGCATCGATAGCAGCTTCCAGCTCATCGATACTGCCCACACCCAGCGCTTCCCACATCAGCGCGACACTCTTGGGACCCATCCCGGGCAGCCGCAGCATTTCCAGCATCGTGGGTTTGTAGCGGGTCAGGAGTTCATCGCGCAGCTTCATGCTTCCATGCGCGACCATCTCTGTCACATTGGCAGCCATGCCCTTGCCGATGCCTGGAATGGCCAGCAGGCGTTTCGGATCATCGACCAGGGTGGCAAGTTGAATCGTGCTCTGCTCGACTGCCTCGGCTGCCCGCCGGTAGGAGCGAATACGGAAAGCATCGCCGCCGCTGATCTCCAGCAGGTCTGCTGTTTCGCCCAGGAGCTGGGCTATGGATCGATTCTCCACGGTGCCTCGTGAAGATATCTTCGCATGATGTCAGCATGAGCCCGGGGGCGTGCGGAAGTGGATCGGGACGGGCAGCCAGTCTGGCCAGAACTAGGAGCTGCCCTTGGAAGCAAGTGAGTCAACCATCCCGACGGGTAAGAATCAGGCTGCCTGTTGCTGAGTTCTCGCTACCTGGTCGGCCTGGGGACCTTTGTCTCCCTGCACGATGTCGAACTCAACCTCGTCGCCTTCTTTGAGGCTCTTGTACCCGTCAAGTTGAATGGAGCTGTAATGGACGAAAACATCAGGACCGTCTTCTCTGCCTATGAAGCCGTATCCCTTAGCATTGTTGAACCATTTCACTTTTCCCTTGTATTGCGGCATGGGCCCGTACCTTTCTCAGGAATGCCTTCCGTTCAGAACACGGCAGACATGTATTCCTTTAGAAAGGACGAGTCGAAATGGTCATCTGGTTTTCACAAACGAGGTCTTTTTTCATGCATTGAAAACGTCGAAAACACCGACTTTGCCGTAATTCAAACACCTTCCATCACTTACCACGACGGAGCCGGTCATACAGCATGATCGAGACCAGCGTCTTGCCATCCAGGATCTTCCCCTTGTCGATTAATTTGAGAATTTTAGACAAGGGGATCGCGGCTACATCGATGCTCTCATCGTCCTCCGGCTCGGCCTGACCGCGTGTCAGGCCCTCGGCCAGAAACACCTGCATCCACTCTCCCAGGAAGCCTGGACTGGCAAAATAGCGGACGAGCTTGGTCCAGTGACTCGCCCGGTAGCCTGTTTCCTCAATCAATTCACGCTTCGCGCCTTCGAGCGCATCCTCCCCGGGTTCCAGCTTGCCCGCCGGCAGTTCCATCAGGTACTGACCGGCGGCATGGCGGTACTGCTGTTCCATGATCACCAGCGGGTCCTTCCGGCTCTTTGAGCTGTCAATCGCGAGAACGACAATGGATCCGTTGTGCCGGATGATGTCCCGCGTCGTCTGCTTCCCGTCGGGCTCACTGACTTCCTCAGTCAGCACACGAAACAGCGGTCCCTTGTAGCTGACCTTCGAGGAAAGCACCTGAGCACTCTCGGCCGAGCGAACGGGCAGCGTCTTCTGCACTTTGACACCGGCGACTTCGCGCAGCTTCGGCTTGCCGCCCTTTGCAGGCTTTTTCTTCCCGGCTTTTTCTCTTTCAGACTTCTTGTCAGATGGAGGCATGCAGCGTCTCGTTTCTCCTGGTTCCCTTGAAAACGGTACCATCCCCAGGGGTGGCTCGGAAATGACGAGGCTCGGAAGCAGTCAACGCTCAGGCGGCACTCAGCTATGTTGAAAGGCCGCATCTGCGTAATCGGACGCGGACGATGGGGGAACTCGCTGATAGCAGCCCTGCGCGCCGGCGGCCACCAGCCATACATCGTCGCCGGGCAAGCCGCGCTCAAACGAGCCGGCAGCACCGCATGGTTGCAGGCGGAAGTCTTCTGGTTGTGTGTGCCGGATGGACAAATCGCCGCGGCCGTCGCCCTGTTGCTACACCGACTCAACCGCACCGGCCAGAACATGACCGGGCGGATCGTGCTCCACTCAAGTGGTGTGTACAGCGTCGCCATCCTTGCAGCGGCTGAAGCTGCCGGAGCATTCACTGGCTCCGTTCATCCCCTGATGACGTTTCCGACCCGGAAAGTAGTAGCGCTAAACGCTGTCCCGTTTGCAGTGGAAGCCGGCTCGAAACTGCGGGCTAAACTCTTCCGCCTCGTAAGGTCCCTCGGCGGCATGCCATTCGGCGTCACCTCGCAGGGAAAGGCGCTTTACCATGCTGCTGCAGTCATGGCTTCTCCGTTGCTGGTCAGCCTGGCAACTGCTGCGCACGCAGTGGCACTGGAGGCAGGTCTGACCCGTCGGGAAACAGATCGCCTGCTGCGCCCGATCATGGAATCCACCCTCCGCAATATCTTCACGCAAGGCAGCGCACGAAGTTTCAGCGGACCCCTCGCACGAGGAGACGTGGCTACCATCTCCCTGCATCTTCAGGCCCTGCAGCCGCATCCCTCTTTGCAGGCCATCTACCGGGCCCTGGGACGGTACGCGCTTGAGACTTTGCCGGTAGTAGATAAAGCGCGATTGCGGCAGCAACTGCAGAGCACGCATGTACCGGACGTAGCATCCACTCGCAGCCGGCACGCCAGTCGCAACAGAAGCATGGGAAAATGAGGCTGCCGTGAAAATCGAGTGCTATCCAGTATCCACGCTGCCCCACCAGAGCCGGCTCTTCCTCGATTACGTTGAGGAACGGGAAACCCTGGCGCCCTTCTATCCGGTCGCTCCCTTCGGCGACAGATCTCCGTTGCGCCCGTCTGCGCTGGACCCCTCACTGCGTACGGCTGCCGCCGCAATGCTGATGGCGCAGTCACCTGACTGGCAGCCATCTGGCAGGGCACTCGAAAACATGGACCTTCTCCGGAATGGAGCCGGTGCTGTTGTTACCGGCCAGCAGGTCGGACTTTTTGGCGGCCCCCTCCTGACCCTGCTCAAGGCCGCGACGGCGATCCGTCTGGCGCGGGACGCCAGTGCTTCGGGATCGCCGCATGTACCGATTTTCTGGATGGCGACCGAGGACCACGACTTTGCCGAAATCAATCATGTGACCCTCCCCGGCCGGAGGGAATTGCGCACGATCACCCTGCAAGGCCATCCCGTCGCTGACTCGCCAGTCGGCGGCTACGCACCTGCCGGGACAGTCACCGCAGCCCTCGATGAAGCCGCCGAGTTCCTGGGCGACACCCCCTTCTACGAACTGTTGCGCGGTTGGTACGCCCCCGGCCACACCATGGCCCAATCCTTCGGTGCCTTGATCGCCCATGTCTTCGCACCCTGGGGACTGGTCGTCATCGATGCCGCCTCGCGCCAGGCGCATCGCCTGGGACAGGCAGTCCTTCGAAGCGCCATCACCCGGGCCGCAGAGTTGCAGGAAGCTTTGGCCGAACGTGACCGTGAGTTGAAGGCGCGCGGCTACCACTCCCAGGTGCTGGTTTCGCCGCAAAGCAGCTTGTTGTTTCTGGTCGACCAGCCTTCCGGTGCGCGGCTGCCGCTCCGTCGCATCGATGGCAAGTGGAAAGCCGGGTCGCAGACCTTTTCAGAGTCCGAACTGCTCGCGATCCTCGACACCGAACCCGAACGACTCAGTCCGAATGCCTTACTGCGGCCAGTCTTCCAGGATGCCATCCTGCCGACCAGCGCCTACGTGGGCGGTCCCGCAGAGATCGCGTACTTTGCGCAATCACAGGTCCTCTACGAGCGCCTGCTGAACCGAACGACACCTATCCTGCCGCGTCTCTCCGCCACACTCGTCGAACCGGCCGCTGCCACAGTACTGGCAAGACACGAAGTCACCCTCCCGCAGGTGATCGGCAATGCATCCGCCTCGACCGTGGAACTGGCGCAGCGTCTCGGCGCGCGTGCCATGCCTGTTGCCGGGAAGCAGAAGCTCGCATCCGCGGGGAACGCGCTTGACATCGAGCTGACCGAGCTGACGTCATGGATGAACCAGATGGACGAAAGCCTCGGACGCGCAGCCCAGGTCTCCGCTTCGAAAATGCGCTACCAGATGAACCGCTTACGACGGCTCGCGGCCAACTTTCAGCTGCAGAAAGACGAAAGCCTGCGACGCCATGCAGAAGCACTGGAACTGGCTCTCTATCCGGATCGCCATCCACAGGAGCGGAAAATCGGCGGCGCCTACTACCTGGCGCGGTATGGAGAAGAAATCGCATCCCTGCTGGTCGAAGCAGCCGATTCAACCTGTCCGGGCCATCGAGGAATCTGGCTCAGCTAAGCTGCGTCTGAGCCGGCGTGGCGTTCCCCCTGCGATGCCCATACAATAGCTCTCGTGAGTGGACCGAATCAGAAAAATACAGTGTTTGAGGTCACCTGCCCGGATTGTGGCGGCATCCTGAAGGTCGACGCGAGTTCCCGTGCCGTGGTGTCGCACACACCCGCTCCCCGCAAGCGCATGTTCGAGGATTTCGAAACCGCCGCCCGCGCCATGCGCGAACAGGATGAGCGCAAGGAGAGCATCTTCCGTCAGTCCGTCGATGCCGAAAAGAATAAGCAGGATCTTTTCGACAAAAAATTCAGCGAGGCAGTCCGGAAGGCGAAAGAAACTCCAGGAACCGGCAAACCACTGCGCGATATTGACCTGGATTGACAGCACTGGTGCCCGCACGAAAGAGGAACAGCCAGGAAATAGAAGCAGGCGTACCCTGTTTGCTGACACAAGCCTGGGAAACAGCAGGCCAGCCCGCTGGCGTGCATCCAACTGGAAGAGGAATGATAGACCTATGACAATCGCACAATTGCCCGCCACTGCAGCGCGCGGCGTCGCAGACTCCTTCAAGGCGGCAACTTCGGAACCCAACTGGCCGCGCCTGGTGTCAGCCGGTGCACTCATCACCGGGGCTGTCCTGCTGGCTACTGGGAAGCGTAAAGCAGGTATTGCCATGACCGCCGTCGGCGCCACCGCGGCACTCCTTGAAGACAAGCAAAGTACCCTCGAGATCTGGAACCAGATCCCGCACTATATCAAGACCGGTGAACAGGTCCTCGGCCGCATCGAGCGGTTTGTCATTGACATCTCTGAGCAGGGCGATCGCATTCGCAAGATGATCCAGCCTTGACGCTAAGGCCCGGCATGGACCGGGCCTTCTCCCTCAGTGAGTGCGGTCGACCAGGAATCGTGCCAGCGCCTTCAACGGCTCAGCCGAAGAACCATAGGGCGCAAGCTGCGCAAAGGCCGAGTCGATCAGTCGCTGGGCATCCAACTTCGATTGGGCCAGTCCATGCACGGCAGGCCATGTCGCTTTGACACTGGCAACATCCTTACCGGCAGTCTTGCCCAGGTGGGCAGATTCTTGGGTGACATCCAGAACATCGTCCATGATCTGGAACGCGAGACCTGCGTCCTGCCCGAATGCATGCAGTCGACCGAGGTCCTCGCTTCCCGCACCCGCCAGCAGTCCTCCCGACACGATACTGACGCGAATCAAGGCTCCCGTTTTCGCGCGATGAATGGCATGCACAAGTTCAACCGTCGGTGGAAGGGATTCGCTTTCAATATCCATCACCTGCCCGCCGATCATGCCATCGATCGTCCCGGTCGCGCGCGCCACCTGATGAATAATCGGTGCCAGTTTGCAGGGATCGCACGGCAAACCGGAGAGAACTTCATACGCCTGGGTCTGCAGCGCATCGCCGGCAAGAATCGCAATCGCTTCACCAAACACAACATGACACGTCGGATTCCCACGTCGCAGATCATCATTGTCAAGAGCAGGCAGATCATCATGAATCAGGGAGTAGGTGTGAAGCATTTCAATCGCAGCTGCAAGTTCAGTGACGCCTTCAGGATAGGAACCGCCGGCAATCATTCGTGCGGCTTCCATGCACAGAACCGGCCGGACGCGCTTGCCTCCGGCAAAGACACTATGCCGCATGGCCTTGTGAATCGAGGCAGGCTGTTGCGACGCTGGAGGCAGTAAACGCTCAAGAGCAGCGTCGACCTTTCTGGCGCCGCTGGATAACAGATCATGTACATCAATCGACATTTTGTCGATCATACCTGAGCAGTTTCCCTCCTGAAAAAAGACAGGCGCTGCACAGCCCTGCACAAGGGTTTCAAGCATATTCGCAGAGTAAAAGCCGATGAAAATGGTGAATCTCTGCTTCAGCTATCCTGATGAATGGTTGCGTGTGCCTGGCACGCATTGGAACGAAAGGATTGTCCGCATTGCGTATCCTGCTGCACGGTATCAACTACTCGCCGGAATTGACAGGCATTGGCAAATACACAGGAGAAATGGCCGAGTGGCTCGCTGAGCAGGGACACGAAGTTCGCGTTGTGACAGCTCCACCTTACTATCCTGCATGGAAGGTAAGGTCCGACTACAGCGCCAGGAAGTATGTCGTCGAAGACGGGGCGGTCAAGGTCTATCGATGTCCCCTGTACGTTCCAGAGCAGCCTTCCGCCCTCTCCCGCCTGCTACATCTGTTCTCCTTCACCCTCACCAGTCTGCCCGTCATGTTGCAGCAGGTAGCCTGGCAGCCTGACGTAACCCTCACTGTCGAGCCATCCTTCTTCTGCGCCTTCTCCACCCTGGTCACGTCGTACCTGACCAACGCCGTCAGCTGGCTGCACGTGCAGGACTTCGAAATCGACGCCGCATTCGACATGGGCTTCCTGCATGACAAGGGCCCGATGCCCAGGTACGTCTATCGTCTCGAGAGCGTGATCATGAGGCAGTTTGATCGTGTTTCGACCATCTCCCCTAAAATGATTTCGCAACTGCGTCAGAAGCAGGTGGAGTACGACCGCACCATCCTCTTTCCGAACTGGGTCGATATTGCCGTGGTGCATCCGTTGGACCGGGTAAGCCATCTCCGCACACGGCTCGGCCTGACCGCCGGCAAGATCGTGTTGATGTACTCCGGCAACATGGGCATGAAGCAGGGACTGGAGATTCTGCCGACGCTGGCCCAATGGTTCGCCGCAGACAGCCGCATTCACTTCATCTTCTGCGGAGACGGCGCGCTGCGGCCCATGATGGAAGAGTCCGTAGCCGGCTTCGCCAACGTGACCATGCTGCCGCTGCAGCCGGCTTCCGAGCTGAACGACTTGTTGAACGCAGCAGATGTTCACCTGCTCCCCCAGCGTGCGGATGCGGCCGACCTCGTCATGCCCTCGAAGCTGACCGGCATGCTCGCATCCGGCAGGCCCATCATTGCCACCGCTGCCCGTGGCACTCAGGTCGCCATCGCCATCGAAGGATGCGGCATTGCTGTCGAGCCGGGCGACACGGCCGGCCTCATGGAAGCGGTGTCCACACTGGTAAATTCAGCACAGCTGCGTCGCGAATTAGGTGCCAACGCCAGGCTGCATGCCGTCGAACATCTGGGCAAGGATCGCGTACTGCAGCGTTTCGAGGCAGAACTGAAAGCTTTGCTGCGGCGGCGTTGATGCCGCACCGCCATGGATTGCGATATCGTGAATGCTGAACCCACGATTGACTGACCAGGGCCTCACCGAGGCATCTGGCTGGAGGTACCTTCCTGAAGAAGGCATTGATCACTGGCATTACCGGGCAGGATGGTTCGTACCTTGCCGAATATCTCTTGCTGAAGGGATACCAGGTGCATGGCATCAAGCGCCGCGCCTCCTCCTTCAATACTTCGCGCATCGACCATCTGTACCAGGATCCCCATGTCGAAAGCCGCAACCTCGTTCTGCATTACGGCGACCTCACCGACTCCTCCACACTGATTCACATCGTGCAGAAGGTGCAGCCGGACGAAATCTACAACCTCGCCGCGCAGAGCCACGTCAAGGTCTCCTTCGAGGAGCCGGAGTACACGGCCAACAGTGACGCTCTCGGAGCCTTGCGGCTATTGGAAGCGATACGAGTCCTGAAGCTCGACAAATATACCCGCTTCTACCAGGCATCGACTTCCGAGATGTACGGCCTGGTGCAGGAAACGCCGCAGACCGAGACCACCCCCTTCTATCCTCGCTCCCCATACGCGGTGGCCAAACTCTACGCCTACTGGATCACCATCAACTATCGCGAGGCCTACGGAATCTACGGTTGCAATGGCATCCTGTTCAATCACGAGTCGCCCCGCCGCGGGGAGACCTTCGTCACTCGCAAGATCACGCGCGCTATCGCTCGCATCTATCTCGGTCTGCAGGATCGTCTCTATCTCGGCAACCTGAGTGCTCTGCGTGACTGGGGCCACGCCAAGGACTATGTCACCATGCAGCACCTGATGCTGCAGCAGGAGACGGCGAAAGACTATGTCATCGCCACCGGCCACCAATACAGTGTCCGGGACTTCGTCGATCACGCCGCGGCATGCCTCGGCATGAAGCTGCATTGGGAAGGCGAAGGCGAGAACGAGCAGGCTCTCGACGCAAAAGGAAATGTCGTTGTTTCCGTTGACTCGCGCTACTTTCGGCCCACAGAAGTGCAGACCCTCCTGGGCGATCCCTCCAAGGCTCACCGGGAACTCGGCTGGAAGCCGGAGACCACCTTCGAACAGATGGTGGCTGAGATGGTAGAGCACGACCTGCAGGAAGCGAAGCGCGATGCCCTGGTAGAAAAGCACGGCTTTAACTCCTACCAGTTCCACGAATCATGATTTCGCTACAGAGCAATCGATGAACAAGAGTCGCATCTACGTCGCAGGGCATCGGGGGCTGGTCGGCTCGGCGATCGTGCGTGCCTTGACCGCCGCAGGCTGGACAGGCATTCTCACGCGTACTCACGCCGACCTGGAACTCGCCGACACTGCTGCAGTCTCTACCTTCTTCGCAGAACAGAAGCCGGAGTACGTCATCCTCGCAGCCGCAAAAGTAGGCGGCATCCTCGCCAACAATACCTACCCTGCCGACTTCATCCGCGACAACCTGCTCATCCAGAACAACGTCATCGAGCAGAGCAGGCAGGCCGGTGTCAAGCGCCTGCTCTTCCTCGGCTCCAGCTGCATCTATCCACGTCTCGCCCCGCAGCCGATACGTGAAGAATATCTGCTCACTGGCGAACTCGAGCCCACCAACCGGCCCTACGCCATCGCGAAAATTGCGGGCATCGAAATGTGCTGGGCCTGCAACCGTCAGTACGGTACTCAATTCCTCGCTGCCATGCCTACCAATCTCTATGGTCCCGAAGACAACTTCGATCTGAAAACGTCGCACGTTCTGCCCGCATTGATGCGCAAAGTAGCAGAGGCCAAGACCACCGGGCGGAAAACCGTAGACGTGTGGGGCACCGGTACGCCGCGCCGCGAGTTGTTGTACAGCCAGGACATGGCGGAAGCATGCGTACATCTGATGCAGTTGCCCGAACAAACATTTCGTGGCCTGCTCTCTGAAGATCACGCGCCCCTGGTCAACATCGGCACGGGCGAGGATGTCACCATTCGCGAACTCGCAGAGACCGTTGCGGAAGAACTTTGCTTCACAGGCGAACTGGTATTCGACAGCAGCAAACCCGACGGCACCCCCAGGAAACTGCTCGATGTGAGCCGCATCCATGCGCTGGGCTGGAAAGCGAAGACCCCTCTGCGCGAAGGCATTCGCATGACCTACGCGGCTGTGCGCGACCGGCTGGTTCCATCGCTCACATCATGAGTAGCTGAGCGTGGCGCTCCTGCCTGCGCCACACCACCACGAGAATCAAAAGAGCCCCGGCACTCACTTCTCGTCCAAGCAGCACATCCGAAGTGGTCTTCCATTGCACTCGAATGCGAGAGGATCCGGCTGGCACAGCAACCACCATCAATCCATCCTCGCGCTCCAATCGCCCGACAACCGGACGGCCATTCAGAGAAACATTCCAGGCAGGATAGTCCATCAATTTCAACACCACGAACGCTGGCTGACTGGCCGCGACGTTGATCTGCTTCTCTTCCGGCTGCCAGCTTGCAACGCCCACTGTGCCTGCAGCAGCACTCGCCGAATCATGGAGGTGAGAATCCCATTCGGGATTGTCGCCCGCTTGTTGCTGCGGTTCCTCCGCATCCGGGCTGGAGAGCAGCCGCACCGCAGGCAGATCCTGAAAGATCGCGCTATTGTCCGCGCCTGCCGCAGTATATTCATCCGTACCTTCTACGCCTGCGCCACTCTGGAATGCATCCAGTTGCCCGGATACGCGATCCTGCTCGTCGCAGTCCTGGAAGAAATCTCGCGAGCAGGTCCATATAGACACGCCCGCAATCAGAATCACTCCAACCAGGACATAGCCCCACGATCGTGCCCTGACATTTTCGAAGCGCGGGATCGCACACGCCACGAAAACCGCCGTCACAATGCTCGCAACCAGCATCCAGCGCCATGGAAATTGCAGGAACACCAGTCGAGGCGCCCAATGCCACAACCAGTGACTGGCAGGAAACTGCAGAAAGAGAATCATCGCAAGCAGCAACGCGAATAACTTCAATGCCTTCGTCGGCCCGCCGCGCCTCTGAAAAAACACCAGCAGCATCGAGGCGGCAGCAATGGTAAACAGGATCACCACAATCACAGATGCTGCATGCAGCACCTCGTCATGGTAAGCCTGTCCAGTGTGACGAAACAGAAAGCTGTCTTCAATCCGCATTCCGTCGGCAACAGCCCGGCCAATCTGCACCCACCGTTGTTGCCAGACGGCAGGAACCAGGTAGCAGCCAGCGATCCCCAGTCCGAGCATCGTTGCAGCAAGGGCCCTGCCGGCGTTCCGCCATTGCCGCTCGGCAACCAACCGCATCAAGCAGACAAACGCCAGTGTGTAGCACCCCATCACTGCCGCCGGTGCGTTAATGAACCACAGGGCAGCAACAACCAGAGCGAGCGGAACTGTCGCAACCTGTGGCCGCAGCGCGCAGAGCAACAGGAGCGCGATGAGTGGCGTAGCCAGCAGCTCTCCGTAGGCAGTTCGCTCATATGCCACAAATAAAAGGTATGGATTCACGACGAAGAGGCATGCTGCGATGCTCGAGGCCCGAAACGACGCCATCGTTCTGCAAAGCAGGAACGCGCACAATCCGGCAGACAAAACGCAGAGGAACGTAAAGAGGTCAGACGCAAAAGCCCACGCATGCTGGGCTCCAAATAAAACGCGGCCGACACTGCCGAGTATGGCGCCCATCATCCATGAGGCCGGCGGATAAAAGACGAACCGCGGCTCCCCCGCGCCATAATTTGCAGACGCCAGCCATTGCGGATCCACCAGGCCCACGCGCCAGTCGTGCGCAACTTCGATCCACGACAGCAGATGAAAATCGAAGTCATGCCCGCACGAAGGGCCATGCCAGAGTAGAGGAGCAACCACACCCAGGCTGCAGGCCAACAGCATCAGCCATGGAATGGAATGCGTACTGCCGTCCTTCGGCTTTCGACCGAACATCATAAATCGACACGAATGCAGCGATGCCGTTCCCACCTGAACGAAAAGCTCATCGAGACGAATGCTGCTTGACATCGCAGCCGCTCCCGGCAATCCTAATCAATCGACCAGCGTGATGCATTCTCAGGAGCTCAGCCTTTTGGACGTTCGTGTTTTTTACCATGACAAGTGTTTCGATGGGGCATGTTCTGCTTCGTTATTTACGCGGTTTCATCGAGACTGTATCGCAAAGAATGCCGCCTACAGCTATCACGGCCTGGTGCATCGTGCCGGTGCATTATTCAATGAAGCCGACTTCACGGGCGATGAAAATGCGATCGTCGATTTCAAGTATTCAGCATCTCCAAAAATTACCTGGTGGTTCGATCATCACCTCAGCGCCTTCTTGACCCCCGCAGATCATCGCGATTTTATCGAAGGGGTGCAGGACGGCCGCTATGCGAACCGTCGCTTCTACGATGCTCACTATACTTCATGCACCAGCTTTCTCGCTTACATCGCCACCACCCATTTCGGCTTCCACGCAGAGCCGGTAGCAGACCTCGTCAAGTGGGCCGACATTGTCGACGGTGCGCTCTACCAGAGTGCTCAATCCGCCGTCGAAATGGGTGAAGCCGCGATGAAGCTCACCTTGATCATCGAATCCACGCAGGACCCGGACTTCATTCCCAGGCTCATTCCGTTGTTGACCGAAGAATCTCTCGATGAAGTTCTACGCGAACCCTTCGTCGCAACCCTGCTGCCGCCGCTGCTTGAAAAACATCAGCAGGCCATCCAGCTGATCCGCGAACGAAGCGAGTGCATCGATGGCACCATCTATTTCGACATCACCGATCAGCACCTGGAAGGCTACAACAAGTTCATCCCTTACTACCTCCATCCACAGGCGGTCTACTCCATCGGCCTCAGTAAATCCAGCTTCCGCACCAAGGTGGCCGTCGGTTCCAATCCATGGACAAAAGTTCGCGGGGACAACATGCTTAACCTCTCCACCATCTGCGAACGCTATGGTGGCGGTGGTCATGCACGGGTCGGCGCAATCTCTTTTTCACCCGATCGGTCAGACGAAGCCCGCGCCGCTGCGGCTGTCATCGTTGCAGAGTTGCGTGCTCATCATCTGGCAACGAACGCCTAGCGGCCTGCCCATTCCGGTTTGCGCTTTTCAAGAAAAGCCTTCAAACCTTCCGCGAAGTCGCGTGTCCGGCGACTCGCCACATTGGCTTCAGCAGCGCTCTCCAGGTCCATCGTCAATTGATCTGCACGCTGTTCGCGTAGCAACGCTTTCGTTGCCGCCACCGATGCAGGACTATTCCTCAGCAGCAATGCCGCCAATTCCTCCACGGCCCGCACCAATCCGGCTGGCTCCACGAGTTTCGTTACCAGGCCCATCGTC
>CAZZVA010000003.1:0-5895 GCA_964657345.1 uncultured Acetobacteraceae bacterium
AAGAGCAGTTCTACCTCATCTGGCCTTTTCTACTTGTTGCCTTCCGGAACAGTCGAAGAGGCGCCATGAAACTGTGCGTGGCAGTCTGGCTGACGTCGTTCGCCTTCAGGCTGGTGGCGGTCAGCTACGGATGGTCATGGCTGTGGCCCCATCACTTTCTGCTTTCACGCGCGGGCGAACTCTGCGCCGGCAGTCTACTGGCCCTCGCCCTGCGACATACTTCGCTTAACGTCCCGGCGTTTCTTCGCGTTGTGCGATGGACGTTCTGCCTCTCGTTGGCGGGAGTCGCCGTCATGTTGGTAGTCGTGCCGGGTTTGTCACTGATGGATTCGCGATGGTCGACCCTTGGAGTAGCTGTGTTGAGTGTCTTGTTTACCTCTCTCATCGCGCTGTGCATCGATCCACGGACGATAGGCAAACTTTTTCTGAATCCGGTTCTCCGCTGGATCGGCAGAATCAGTTACGGGATATACGTGTACCATCTTCTGCTCTACGGGGTGTTCAGAAGAGTGGCGACATGGATGGCGCCTCATGCTGCTCCGCTGGAGTCAAGCCTCCTTCTAGTCGCCGTGGGAATCTGCGGCACACTCTGCGTTGCTAGCAGTTCCTTTTATATAATTGAATTGCCTTTCCTCTCATTGAAGGATCGATTGACCGTGAACAGTGCCGCAGTCAAGAGAGGCGCCGAAGTTTTCATCTAGCTCCTCCGATTGTCCTAAGGTCCATCCGTAGCGGCACATGCAACGTGCATGCGATTGACCATCCTCGCGCGAAAGCGACAAAGGTCATCGGGCTTGTGCCGCGAGACGTAACCAGATCATTTCCGACTGGCTTGGCCAAGCGCGCCAGAGTCACTCTTTTTCATCGACGTGGGGACCAGTATGCGCCGAGTTGTTGCTACCATCTTTGTCCTCTTCTGCCTTTGCTGCGCTGCCCAAAGCGTTGGGCAGACCTTGAACACGTATGACAGCTCCATCCTGCAGCCCACTACCAAGCGGGTAGGCCTGAACATCGGTGGTCTCAATTACTACGATAGCGGGCAGCTGCTCAAAAACCTTGCCGGACCGCTGAATCCGGGCTTTGAACCGCCAATCAGCCGTCAGATCTGGGCCTTGGACACGAGCGGTACGACTACGACCTTTCCGATACCAGACGTCTACTATTCCGGTCCAGCAAACTACTGGGCCGGCGGCACATTTACAGTGACGGCGTCGCAATCCGGAGGAGCCGAGCTAGGCTGCACCGGTACGATCCTGGAGAGCGGTGGATCAAGCTATCCCAACGAGCCGACCGTTACTGTGTCATCAGCCTGCGCGGCTGCGTTTGCAGTGGGCGATGTCGTGGTGCTTAGTAATGTCGCTTCGCCGACGCCCGAGTCCTGGTGGGAGAACAACGAAGCGGGCTTATGGAACACGTCCGCGAAGGGCGGAAAGCTCACCTCGGATGTCTCAGATTTATGCGCGACATGCGGGAATCAAGCGCTGACGATGGACGCCACCACGGCAGGTTCTACTGCTGCGGCAACCTGGTATTTCGACACCGCGTACACGCAGAACCTGTTCGTCTTGATGAACGGTACATTTCAGATTTCGTTCTGGGCAAAGACGGCAACTCCGACCCCGCTCATCACCATCACGGCCAAGCGCTTCGCTGACAATGATTTCAATTGTGGGACTTACACCCAGACGCCGACGAGCACGTGGACGCAGTACACCTTCACCTGTACGGCTTCTGAGCAAGCGAGCACGGCTACGCCCGCGAGCGCGTATCTCACGCTTTCAGTCACAGGCGGAGCCATCTACCTAGACAACATTTCCTTTCAAAAGGTTAATGACGACAGCAAAAACAATACGGTGTTCCGTGATGAGGTGATCTCAACTCTCGAGCGGTACTATGCGAACTCCAGTGGCGGAAACCCCGGCCCGTTCCGCTACTGGCTTACCCAGAACGCCGAGACGATGCAGAACTGGACGCAGCCGGATTATGCGCACGCTCCAACTGTGTCGGGCGATAAGTACTTCGTTGGGCCGGCAGGAACCGGTGAGACAAAAATTTCTCTCGAAGACTACTTGATCATCTGCCAAACCATCGGCGCGGAACCTTACCTGGAGGTGCCCGTCACGTTCTCCGCGGCAGATGCCTCCGCGCTGATCGACTTTCTCGGCGGGAGCACCAGCACAACATTCGGTGCGCGGCGTAGCGCTCTTGGCCAGACCGCCCGATGGACCTCTGTGTTTAGCACGATCCATCTTTCTTTCTGTAACGAATGCTGGAATACGATTGCCGGTGGACAGAACCTGCCCTTCCGTGCGAGTTCTCCCGGCGGAACCCTATATGACTACAGCAGCGTGGCAAAGACGATCTTCGCCGCCATGCGAGCGAGCCCTTCGTATTCGCAGGCATCGTTCGACCTTGTGATGAACGCTCAGACGGGCGTCAATTATGAGATGGACGCGGCGGTTCAGCGTGCCATGCCCGATTCCATTGAGCTGGAAGACTATATGTATTCCACCGTGAACGACTATGGCAGCGACTCGGCGATTTGGACGCCGGCCATGGTGGAGCCCTGGGACACTGTTGTTGATCCGAGCGATCCGTCAAATTTCTTCCAATCAGTTCACGATTATGCAGCCCTGTCGGTCTGCGGACCGAATGGGGTCTCGGCGTGCAAGGTCAACATCTACGAGTGGGGAACAGGCATCTTCGACGGCTCCATCGACCAGCAGCACATGGACTATGTAGCCGCCGGTGGTGGACAAGGCGTCGTCTCGGCCCTGCTGCCGCTTCTCAACATTCAGAACTACGGCATCGTGAATCAGTCCTACTTCGCCCTGACTGGATTTCAGATTGGAGCAAGCAACGGGCAGGTTGCCAAGGTGTGGGGCAACACCGTTGACATAGGGGGTGCCACCAACAACGTCCGGCCTCAGTTCCTGGCGTTGTCACTCATCAATCAATCAATTATCGGGCCGATGTACTCCTGCCCGATCGCAAACGGCCCTGTCTTCAACTTCGCAGGTGATAGCCAGAACGGAGCCTCTGTTCCCCCGGGTTCGCTTGCCCTCAGCAACGTTCCGCTCACATACGCATTCTGCTTCGAAAACGGGGCCAACCGTTCGATCGTTTTGATCAACACTGACCTGGCTTCGTCCCATGTCTTCTCGTTTGCTGGTACTGACCCGCCCGCGGGTTCAGTCACTGTGCGGCAGTACGCACCGTCCTCGCTCAATGCAATGAACGAAGCTCCCACGGGCACGGTGACGAATGCCACGCCTGCCAGTGTTGCAAACTCGAGCTACAGTGTCTCGAACCCAGGAACCCTGACGCTTCCGCCATACTCCGTGACGGCCCTTGACTACAGCGTTGGCCTCGTCGGACCTTCGTTCAGCCTCCCCGCGGGCACGTATTCGCCGACACAGGTCAGCCTGTCCGATCCGGTTGCAGGAACAACGATCTACTACACGGTTGATGGGTCAACACCAACCAGCAGTTCCACGGTCTATAATCCGAGCACGCCGATCAGCCTCTCATCGACTACGACCATCTCAGCCATTGCGGTCAGTTCTACGCTGACAAGCTCTGTTTCCACGGCACACTACAGCATCTTCCCCTTACCGGCGACGCCCGTACTAAGCCTCGCGACCGGGAGCTATGCTTACGGCACGACGCTCACCATCAGCGATGCGACTTCGGGCGCGGTGATCTACTACACCACCGATGGGTCTACGCCGACGGCCTCATCTACTGTTTACAGTGGCGCAATCACGCTGAACTTCACGCCGTCTGCGACGCCGATTACTTTCAAGGCGATCGCCGTTGCGAATACGGTAAGCAGTGTCGTCGCGTTCTCGCAGTACACCATTCTGCAGATCCCAGCCAATCTTCAGTTCATCCTGCTCAATTACGCCAGTTATGGAAGCGGCTACGGAATGCAGGTGGCTTCACTTTCCGGTCCAACCCCAACCGGCACCATCAAGATCAGCATCAACAACCAAGTGTTTGGATCGAGCAGCCAGTGGTACCAGGGTAGAAATGTCTTCTACGAGAACTCCGCCACGCCCGCCGACGGGTGGGTGGTAGGAAGCAACACGGTCACCGCAGCTTTCTCGAACGATCCCATCTATCAGTCTCAGAACTTCACGCAGACGGTTACGTTCAGCCTGATATCGACTACCACGACGTTAGCGGTATCCAGTGCCACACCAGTAGTGGGCTCTAGCATGACCTTGACTGCCACGGTATCGGACTCTTCGGCGGCCGGTACAGTAACCTTCAAAGATGGCGCCGCTACTATCGGAACAGGCACGTTGTCGGCGGGCTCAGCAAGCTACAAAGTAAGTTCGATTGCAGCAGGAACACACAGCTATACGGCAGTCTTCGGCGGCAGCGTCAGCGATGCGACCAGTAGTTCCAGCGCCGTAGTTGTCTCGGCTCTCACGTCGACAACGACAGCACTGACTGCGTCGAGCACAAGCCCTGTAGCTGGAACCAACGTGACCCTCACGGCCACCCTCTCCAGCACCGCGGGAACTGGCAGTGTTGTGTTCATGGACGGGACTACGTCCCTTGGTTCTGTCACTGTCGCGAGCGGCGTCGCTGCCCTTACAGTCACGGCAATCACCTCGGGAGCGCATAGCTACACGGCAAGTTATAGCGGCGACACCACTTACGCCGCCAGTACATCATCTGCCGTTCCCGTTACGGCACAGGTTGCAACCGGTAACCTGCTTCTGCTTTTATCAACCAGTAATGTTGTCTACAACAGTGGATTTGGCATAACTCTTGAGTCGCTCTCCGGTGCAACGCCGTCCGGTCCCGTGACCTTCAAGATCAACAATCAGGTCTTACAGACTGTCACTTCGTGGTTTCAGGGTAAGAACACTTATTACGAGACTTATGCTCTCCCATCCGATGGGTGGGTCGTTGGGACCAACACGATCACCGCGGCATTCGCGGGTGACTCTATCTATGCGCCGCAGACGCTGACGCAGACTGCCACCTTTAGTCTGCTGAGCACCACGACTGTCTTGACCGCATCGAATACGAGTCCTGCGTCCGGTTCATCCGTGACACTTACAGCCACGTTGTCACCGGCGGCGGCCTCTGGCACTGTCGCCTTCATGGACGGCACCACAGTCATAGGGACGAGTACGTTGTCTGGTGGTGTCGCAACCTACACGGTCACATCGATCGGAAGTGGAACGCACCCTTACACAGCGGTTTACAACGGTGACACCACTCATAGCACAAGCACCTCGACCGCCGTTGCCGTTTCAGCCCTGTTGGCCTCCGCGACGTCTCTCTCGGTGTCGAGCGGATCTCCGACCATCGGCAGCAACGTCACCCTGACTGCGACTACTTCACCTTCAGCCGCCACAGGAACTGTGGTGTTCTCTGACGGGAGCACGGTACTGGGCTCGAACACGCTCTCAGGTGGGGTTACCAGCTATACCGTTGTCGGCATCACCGCAGGCGCGCACAGCTACAGCGCGGCCTACGGAGGAACGGCCACTTACGCTGCAAGTACATCGTCTGCCGTTGCAGTCACACCCGTGACTGCTTCAGCCACGGCTCTATCCGTGTCAAATTCTGCTCCAACAGCCGGGACCAATGTCGTGCTCACCGCGACGCTGGCACCAGCCTCTGCAACTGGCAACGTGACCTTCCTCGACGGCACCACGGTCCTGGGAACCGTTGGCACCAGCGCTGGAGTCGCCAGCTATACCGTGAGTTCGATTGCGGTGGGTTCCCACACCTATTCAGCCGCATACGCGGGCAGCGCAACGTACGGCGCCAGTGTCTCCGCGTCTGTCATTGTGACTGCGAGTGGATCAACCATCATCAACACGGTGTTCGGTGAGTACGGTTCGGGTCACGCGCTGAACGGTACGGCGC
>CAZZVA010000003.1:5995-26492 GCA_964657345.1 uncultured Acetobacteraceae bacterium
GTCTCGGCTTCTACTCGCCCTCCGCAGGCTTCGTCATCAAGAGCCTCAGCGTGTCGGGCACGAGCCAGCAGACAGCGGCGACGTCCACGACGACAACACTGACGGCTTCGAACGCGGCTCCTGCGGCAGGTGGAAGCGTGACCCTGACGGCGACCCTTGCACCGGCGGCAGCGGCGGGGTCGGTGAGCTTCTACGACGGCACCACCAGCCTGGGGACGGGAACGCTCTCCGGCGGTGCGGCGGCTTACACCATCACCGCCATCACCGCGGGCACGCACAGCTACACCGCGGTGTACGCGGGCAACACCAGCTATGCGGGGAGCACCTCGCCGGCGGTGAATGTGACGGCAACGGCGGCTTCCGGCACAGCGCTGATCAACACGGTGTTCGGTGAGTACGGTTCGGGTCACGCGCTGAACGGTACGGCGCCGGCGACGGACGGGGCGGGGACGTTATGGAGCGATCCGAACGGGGACTGGAGCTTCGTTGCAGGCGGCGGTGTCACATCCAACGGGCCGGACTACAGCAACCCGGCTCTGATCGATACTGGCACGGCGAACTACACGGCGACAGTGAGCTATCCGGCGGTGAACGCGGTTCTGCTGTTCCGCTATTTGGACCTGAACGACAACCTGTACGTGCGGACGCTGTCCTGGGGTGCGGTGGCCCTGTACGCGGAGGTGGGCGGCACCAGCACCCAGCTTGCGATCCTGTACACGAGCACCCCAACCGCGCCCCTGACGGTGACCCTGAACGGATCGACGGCGACGATCTCCTGCGCCGGCGCCACGGCCACGGGCACGGTCCCATCCACCCTGCTGAGCGGAACCCGTCTCGGCTTCTACTCGCCCTCCGCAGGCTTCGTCATCAAGAGCCTCAGCGTGTCAGCCGGAAGCTAGCTTCGATGAAATTGCTATCATTCACCATTTGCTGTCAGGATTGTGGCGGGTCGCTACGCCAGTTCGGTGAGGATACTTCCGAGCTGTTGGAGTGCAACTCACTCTCTTCGGCTCCTTTTGCAAGTGTCGCAGCTTTCAGCCGAGTGACAGCAGGCCCATGGGTACTCAGAGTAGGCCCGACGAAGCGATTTCGAAGAACTCGCAGAGCTACGCCTGCCCTCATTTGCCACCTGGTATGAAAGGGGACCTCCTGCAAGTACTCGTCGAACAACTCCCTCACAGGTGTTCCGCCGTCGCCCCAGGTCCGAGCGCTCGCTGCTGTCCCAGCAGCCAGACGATGGGTAAAGTGAGCCAGTTCAGGAAGGCGGCGATACATCCCCAGGGCGGTGAGCATATCGCCGTGGACTTTGTATGGAAGGGGATGGCCGAGGCTCGCGTCATTGAGCCCGTGGATGCGCAAGCTGCCGAGGGCGGCGCCCATGTAAGTCCCTGGTGCCAGCAACACCGCTGCAAACTTCAGATAGTTGTCGCTGATCAGGTTTGCACGCGCTTCGGGTATGGGAAAGATGCGAGAACAAAGACTTCGCCGGAACGACAATCCCGAGGTGGACAGGGCAGGGAAATTGAAACTCTTGTTTCTTAGATCAAAGCGCTTCATCACCGGCACGGGCTCGGGCTCGATCAGGGTACGTCCATCTTTCGCCACGCGCCGAAGCTGGTGAAACACCCACTGAGCCTCCGGGTCGAGCTCAAACTGCTCTGCCACCTTCATGAGCCGGTCGGGATCGGCCGTATCGTCCGAATCAAGAAGGAAGACGAGATCACCCTCGCTGTTCTTTACCAGCGCATTAAACGCCGATCCCTGGCCGCCGTTCGACTTGAACACTGCCTTTACGTGCTTTTCGTACTTACGAATCACTTCTCTGGAATCGTCTGTCGACCCGTCGTCGACGACGACTACTTCGAAATTATCGTAATTTTGAGCGAGCGCACTTTCAATGGCATCACCAAGATATGCACCATAATTATAGTTATCGATCAGGATAGAAACTCTTGGTTTGTTACTCATTGGCAGCCTATTCAGGATTTCCAGGAAGATGCGCAGTCACCACAAAACCGATGCGGTACAGTCTACCAGCTAATCCGCGTTTGTAAAGGCTCCCGCGGTCAACTCCTGCTGCATACCGTTCGACACCTTGCAGAACCGTACGCCTGAGCACTTCTAGCAGAAACCTTGGTACCCGCTTCTCAGGGAGCGGCCTCAGGCTCGGTCAGTCACGATCCGGCATCTGCTACAGCATGAAGCCGGCCGAAAAGAATGTGCCGGAATCATTTAAGTTCAGCTTATCATCATGGTAAATAGACAGTCTCAGAAGAGAGGAAAGACGAGGCAACTCCCAGCCACGCTCTTGGTGCTTTAACATGCCTGAACCGGCTTTATCAGTAGTTATTATCGGCCGCAATGAAGGGGACCGGTTGGAACGGTGTCTGAAGTCAGTCTGGTCCATGTCTCACCCGTTCGGAACCTTTGATCTGATTTATGTTGATTCCTCCTCCAACGATGGCTCCCCGTTGCGCGCAGCTGCTCTTGGCGCAAGGGTGGTTGAGATTACATCAGGGCGATTATGTGCCGCGCGTGCGCGCAACGCCGGCTGGAAAATTGCCCTTGCACCCTTCATCCTATTTCTCGACGGAGATACTGTTCTCGATCCCAGCTTTGCGGGAAAAGCTCTGACCGAATTTGATAAACCCGAGATCATGATTGTGTATGGCGCACGGCGCGAGATTAACACCAAAGCGTCTATCTACAACCGTGTTATGGATCTGGATTGGATTTCGACGCCCGGACTGAAAGAAAGCTGTGGCGGAGATGCTGTATTTCGCCGGTCGGCACTGGAACGATTTGACGGTTTCAATCCAGAACTCATTGCGGGCGAAGAGCCCGAGCTGTGTCGCCGGATTCGCGCTACGGACGGCCTGATCTTACAGGCTGATCTGCCCATGACCGGGCATGATCTGGCTATCCTCACCTGGCGTCAGTACTGGCGTCGCGCCGTGCGCACAGGGCATGCTTTTGCTGAAGTCTCTGCCTTATACAAGAACACGGAAGACCCGCTTTGGCTTGCTGAATCTCGCAGAAACATTATGAATGCTTTTTTGTATTGCGGCGGTCTATTTGTGGCCCTTTGCCTGACTGCGATCCTGCACTCATGGCTCTACATTCCGGCATTTCTGGTCATCGTTTCCATACGCATGATAAGGACTGCAACCACCTTCCGTTGGAAGTCCTCATCGCCCTGGACGCTGATGCTGTTTGGCGTGCATTCTCATATCCAGCAGATCCCGATCCTGGTCGGCCAGGTGCGGTACTGGATGCATGCAAGAAGAAAATCACGTTCCGAACTGATCGAATACAAGACGCTATAGCCCCCTGTGATCCCGGCGATAAAGCATTTAGTCAGTTGGAGCTGAGGTGCGCGGGAACACGCCCAGGCTGAGACAAGGGTCTCGCCGATGCATCCTAGTTGTTCCGCACAACCGTCAGGCTGCTTATGACGAACCCCGCCGATGGAGAGTAGAAGCCGAGTTGAGTCCCACTCTGCAGCGTAGAGGGGATGATGCCGGTAGCCGTGGCGCCGGCGCACGTGATGGTGGCTGTTGACCCGCTTAGCGTCACGGTCAGAGCGGCGGACGGAACAGTGGTGTAGAGGATCGCCAACTGTGTGCTGACGCCCCCCACGTTGGAGTAGACAGCCACTGCACCATAGGATAGCGTCCTGACGTAGAGGTAGTGGCCGGCATCTACATAGCGAAACAAGAGCACCGCATCTACGGCCGGATAGTTGAAGGTAGCTGTGTAATCGGCGGCACTAACGTCGATCAAGGCTGGATTGGTCAGGTCCGGGCCATGCGAGATGACCCCGCCTCCGCGGACGAAGCTCCAGTCCCGGTTGGGGTCGCGCCACGTCGATCCGGCGAGGTCAACTGCCGGCGCCGCGCCGTTCAATGGCTGACTAGCTGCAAGCTCGTTGAAGGTGGTATTGATCAGATAAGTGACGGCAGGCACCTTTGGGACCCGATTTCTTGTGTTGATGGTGTAGATAGCTGATCCGACCGGGCTGACTGCATAACCAGGAGCGGACGCGATTGCATTGATGGTTTGTGAGGTCGAGACCGTGACGGGCCCTGTGTAGACCGTTGAGTTGGTCGTCGGTATCGAGCCGTCCCTGCTGTAGTAGATAATCGCTGCCGAAGATGAGTCGCTGATCGTCACTGTCTGGGTCCCAGAATAGTCGCCAGTTCCTGGGGAGAACGTAGGAGCGGGCAAGAGCGACAGGCTGAATCCGTACGTGAGCGCGATCATCGAAGCCGGCGGGATCGTATAGCTCGTCCCGGAAGCGACTGTCGACAAGGGGTAGGTGACCACGGGAGCTGGTGACGCCGGTTGCAGGTAGGTGTCTTCGTTGTTGTCGGTGATGACATTGCCAGGGTTCGGGAAGAGTGTCTGCGTCACAGGGCCAGTCGGCGCACCGGCGCCAGCCAGCGTAACCGTTTCGCTCGAGGAAAGATTGTTGTTGAAGCAGATAAGGGTCCAGTTGGTCTGGACACTGTTCGCGTAGCTGAAGCAGTTCACGTAAGCAACGGCGGCGTTGCCAAGGATTGTTGGTGTGTTTCCATTGCTTTGATCCGCGGTGTAACTATAGGTTGGGGTACCGGTCTGCGTGATCGACATCAGACTGTTGTTCGACCCGATGGCGTTGTTCACGACTTCAAGAGCGAGCGCGCTTGGGCGATCGACATTCAGCGATCCTGGTGTCTGGCCAGGACCGGTGGCCATCAATCGCGTGATTCCCCAGATCGGCGACGCGGGACTGTAGCCGCCGTTATAGGAGAACCCATTCTGAGCCAGCTGAAAGACATTTTGTGGGCCCGTGACTCCCGCGTCTCGTTGTGCCAACAGAATGTTCTCAAGCAGCGTCAGCCCATTAGCCACTCCTCCCGCGATCTGGTTGAGTTGCAACTGGGAGGCTGCAGTTCCAGCGATCATGCCGATATTTGTTTCGTAGACGGCAGTGGGCAGGTTGTAACTTGCTTGAACGAAACGCTGATTGAAGTAAGTCGAGCCACCCGCATAGTAGTAGTTTGATGTTTGCGTGCCGACCGAGTTGAAGTCGGCAATCTCGGCAAACTGGTCGATAAAGGGTTTGCCAACCGGGCTGACGCTGCTCCCGGAAGTGTTGTAGCTACCGAGGTAGCTGAAGTTATATGTTGCAATTTCCACGTAGTCCGGGCACGTCGTGCGCGAGCTGAGAGTGCAGCCCGCTGTGTTCAGGGCGATTGCGGTCCAGCCGTATATGCTATCGCCCTGCCCGTGCGCAGCCCAGCCGTTCGCGACAAGCTTTACCACGCTGCTGTTGTAGCCGCTCGCGGCCTTTGCAGCAGCCATGTCCTGGCCAAGGATAGAGCCATAGGCTATCCCATTACCCGCCCACAAATCCTGGCCACCGCTGGTATTCCATGCTTCGTTGCCGGCTTCGAGATAGATCTTGTGGCCAGAGGCCGCGTAAGTGGCCATCCAGCCCGAGGTGCTTAGCCACTTGATAAGTGTCGTCCAGTCCGAGGCCTGATTGAGGACGCCAACCGAGATATACGCATCCGCGCCCACCAAGTTCGCCAGAGAAAGCACATCAGCATAGCCGATGGGAGGGCCCGCGATCGCGGGAAGATAGTTGTTGTAAGCGCACCAGCGTCTGTTTCCCAAGGGAGCAATCTGATCGGCCACCGTCGCGCACCACTGTGTGTCGTCCATGTATCGGATGGACCCAGGATGTATCTTCTCTAGTTCGTAGACCACCGCATCGCGAAACACTGTCGTGTTACCCGGCAAGGCAGAACCTTCAATCACGTCAGCATCCTGTAGCAGGCAACTTCCTGTACAGACGATCTTGTAAAGAAGGGCCTCCGTCTGAGCGCCGTTTTCTGATGCAGAAAAAGTCACAGGGCTGGTGCCGCACCCGGAAGCATGACAGTAGTACGTCGTCCATCCCGTGCCCGGAAGGGTGCCGGGGGATGGGCTCACGGAGGTGCTGGGAACGTACGTAGCACCGCCTCCGCGTACTAGAGAAGCCGCCAAGCTGCAGCCGGCGACGCGGCATTTGGCCTTGAAGGTCGCCGTGTATGTGCCGTTCAGATTGAGCCACGGCACATACACAGGAGCGAGCGACGAGTTCGTGTTTGTGTTGTTCTGCACGACCGCATCCATCGCAAAGTTCGCGGCGCACGAGTCGGGCATCTGGAGGCTCTGCTGTGTATTGCTAGACGCCGGAGACGTGTCGGTCGTATTCCAGACCGCCCCGGAACAGAACGCGCCGCCATAAGCCTGTTGCGGCGACAGCAGTGTGTTGCGGGCCGTTTGCTTCACGATGATGACGTCGTGCTGGGACGGATTGCATGCGGCGCTGAGAGCCGGCGACAAAGTAAATGTGGTACCAGTAGACCCATTGTTTGCAGTGGACGCTGTGACCGTTCCGGAACCGTAGCTTGTGCCGTTGGAAGAATTGATGGCGGTGAAGCTTGCCCCTACCCAGAAGTTTGCAGGATAGCCCGTCACGTGAGTCAGGTCGTTATACCAGGCGGTCGATGATTGAAGACCGGCGCCGCACAGGAAGGACGCCGAAAAGTACGTCCCCGGCATGTAGCCGCCGTTGGCGTAATTGATCGATCTATACAGCTGTTGTGTGCCATAGGGAGCAAGGCCGCCAAGATTAATTCCTGGGCGATCGATTCCCGCCGCCTGGACCGAGTTTGAAATTGTTACCACCGTAGCCTGGGCATCCATAGCCATGGCTGCCTTCGTCAAGCAAGACGCGGAGTAACAGATCATCAAGATCAAAGCCCGCAGAAGGCGATGCTTGCAAAAGGCGCGGAAATTCCACTTGCCGCTGAACATGCTCATGACGATCTCCACAATTCGATGACTTTAACCTGGGGGAGACTGTCAGCCAAGATCAGCAGCCAGCGACGAGCTTTGCTCATGCTGGTAAGAGTTCATTATAGGACCGATGTGACGCAGATCATCCGTTGTGCACCGGGCACAATCTAGGCGGCGCCTATCTCGCCGGCATCTTCTTTCGATGCGCTGAAGGTATGGCCTCCTACTGTTAAGTAGAAAAGCAACTCTACCCGGCTCGATACGCCCAGCTTTTCGAACGCGCGAAACAGATAGTTCTTAACCGTGTGCTCGCTAAGTCCAAGCTCGAACGCAATCGATTTATTCGTCTTGCCTCTCGCCGCACATTTCACGACCTGCAACTCGCGAACCGTGAGCATGGGTGCGTTCCCGGGGGTGAGAACGGAGGGAGCGGGTATGCTCCTGAAAGCCTCTAGTAGGGCGTTGGTCTCCTGCCTTCCGGCCCAGATAAACCCTTTGCTCACATGATCCACGCACTGGAAGAACTCAGCCATGGGTTGTTGACGAGAAAATACTCCACGAACGCCCGACCGAAATGCGTTGATCACAAGTTCGACGGATGTTTCATTGAGCAGCATGACAATGACCGTCTTGCGATGTGCGCGGCCCACCGCCCCCACCAGGTCGAAGACGCTTCCCTCGTTCAGCTCAAGATCGGCTGCGATTACCACGACTTCATACTGGCCGCCGGCAAGGGTGGCCAAAAGCTTTGAGGCGTCTATCGCAATCGCTTCGCATCTGCTATCCCTGGTCAGCACGTTTGCCAGCAGGTCGCTGCTCATGGAATCGCGGTCGGCGATGAGCACCCTGGGCACGCGACTCACCGGTTTGGAGCTTTGAAGAACTCGCTCCTCTACTTTCAGCTTAGATGTCATCATACTTACTCTTCTGAAGGGGGTGAAGGGTTGAGTACGTCTTTCACAAGCCAGGAGGTACAAGTGTTCCAGTGTCTTCCCAGTTATCGGGCAGACAAGGGAGTGGAAGCACAAGGCCGGGGGTAGCCGGTCCCTCACAAAATGGATCTGATGTTCCTTTACTCTAACCCGCCGGGAAAAAATAGCAAGAAGAAAATTACCTAGGACAACTTTCTTCTCTAGCGAGCCATAGGTGGTTCACTTACAGGTCGACATTCAACAGCCGCTCGGCACCTGCTGCGCCAGAGAAAAAAGGACCACTTAAATAACTTGCCTTCTCACACTTATTTCAAACGTTCGGCGGCTTGCGGCGCTCTGGGATGGCAAGTAATCTCGTCACATCAAAGACAACCGAGAAACCTACGAGTCATGAAAATCAACATGATTTCAGAACGCAGGACCGAAGTCCGTTACAACCTGCGCCTTCCCGTGATCTTCCACTGGAACGATGGAAGAGAACAGATGGGGGAAGGAGTGACTTGCGACATTGCGCTAGATGGAGCGCTGATCGCAAGCACCAGGTTTCCCCCACTTGGATCAGATGTCCGGATCGAAGTCCTGATTCCTGCTCCTGATCGAAGCGGCACAAGACTGCGGGTTCAGTGTATCGGAAAAGTGTCGCGCGTTGATGAAGCGTCTGGAAACTTCGGTGTGGAAGGTTCATTCGACGACGAGCACATCACAGGACAGGCCACCGTCAACTGATACATATGTCGGACTTTACTTACTTTTAGAGCGGCGGCTAAAACACTTCAAAGCTGCACAAAGACATGATTTGCCGCGCTTCGTTGGGTCGCGCGGTAACAAAACAGGCACCTTATCAGTAACACCGGTAGGTAACTATAGGTCGTGCGTGAGAGAGATGGTGAACCTTCTCGAACCGCCCGATCGGAATTCCCCTGGCGATGGCACACCACTGCAGACCCGGTCTGCTTCCTGCTCCATTTTGTTTTCTTGAGATGCCGTTGCTGACAACACCCGCGAGGGTCCCTTGGGTCTTGAAGAGTTAGTGAGAAAGTGCGACGTATGCCGACTAAAAGTGTGGTGGAGACGCTGGCCCTGTTAGGGGTTCCCATCTCGAATGTGACTATGGATGAGGCCATTGATCACATTGATGGACGAATCCGCCGCGGTGGTTGCCACCAATTTGCCACCGCCAACGTTGACTTCTTGAGACACGCGATCGCTGATCCCGAGTTGCAGCAGATACTCTTTAGTTGCGACCTGGTTGTGCCCGACGGCATGCCGCTGCTCTGGGTTTCAAGGCTGCTGAACTGCCCGCTGCGAGATCGTGTCTGCGGCGTGGACATGGTCCCAAGGCTGGCGGAATTGGCTGCTCGCCGTGGTTATCGGGTTTTTCTGCTGGGCGCTAAGGAATCTGTGTCCCGGCTTGCGGCCGCCAATCTACAGCAGATGTATCCCGATCTGGACATCTGTGGCCGGTACTCGCCGCCGAACGTCCCCATCGAGCAGATGGATCACGAGCAGATCCTGCGGCGGATTGACGCGGCGCGGCCCGACATCCTCCTGGTTGCCTTTGGTAATCCGAAACAGGAGAAGTGGATTGCCATGCACCGCGACAGGCTTGCTGTTCCCGCCTGTATCGGCATTGGCGGAACCCTGGATTTTCTTGCGGGAGCAGTTCCTCGCGCGCCAATGTGGATGCGTGGTGCGGGACTGGAATGGTTTCACCGCTGCATGAAGGACCCGCTGCGGCTCACGACACGCTACGTGTCCGACGCGGCTTCACTTGCGACGCACGTACCGCGGCAGCTCGTACCTCACGTCATGCAGTCTCGGCGGCGGGCTCAAGCACACATTTCTGCTCAGTCATCTGCCGAGACGATCGTGATCTCGGTTCATGGGGACCTGCAGGGCGACTCAGTCAGAGACTTCGTTTCCGTCGCCGACAGTGCTGCACAGACAGGCATGAACATTGTGGTGAATTTATCCCCGGTCACTTTCCTGGGTATTGATGCTTTGGGTGAACTGATCCGCCTGAGTTCGCGTTTGTCACCCATCCAGAGCCTGTATTTAGCCGGAGTTCGCCCTCACCATCTTCGCGTGTTTCAGGGAGCGAAGCTGGGCGCGCGTTTCAAGATCGTCTCCAGCGTAGAGGACGGTGTAAACCGGGGCGTACGGGCACAGCAGAGAAGTTTCAGGGGTTCTCCAGGCACGCGGCTGAATCCTGCTGCGGTTCCAAGCGTGGTCCAGGTGAAGCTGGTGATGCTGTTCGATATCTGTCGCAAAGTTGCCGCGGCCGAGAGCGCCTGCCAAGAAAGCTTCGGTTTGCAGACGGTCGTCGTCGGCGGATGAGTGGTCGAGTTTGGAAACAAGATCGGGAGTCTGCGATGGCGCGGCTGAAGCTCGCGTCGGTACACCCTGATATGGAAGACAAGATATGGAAGGGAACTACTTCATGCCGACGCTCCTGACGGTAGTCGGAATAGTTTTGACGGTGATCACGCTGCCGCTCATCCTCGAGTTGCTCGCAGTGACTGGTCTGTTCCTGCTCCCGTCCAGGAGGCGATCAACAGCTACCGGTCCGGTCCCGCGACTCACCGTAGTTATTCCCGCGCATAACGAAGAAAACCTTATCCATGCGTGCGTGGAAAGTCTGCTCCGGTCTGCTCAGGGTGCCGCCAGGGTTCTCGTAGTTGCCCATAACTGCAGCGACGCAACCGCCGAACGAGCTGTGGCGGCCGGAGCAGAGCTCATGGTTTATAACGACGTCGAGGCAAGAGGTAAGGGACAAGCGCTGCGACATGCGTTTCGCGATGTCCTGACGGAGGGTGCAGAAGCCGTGCTGGTTGTTGACGCTGACTCTGTCGTCACTGTCAATCTGATTCCACAAGTCCTCCAAGAACTGAGCGAGGGAGCGGCCGCGGTACAGTGTCGTTACGAGATGCTCAGCGCCGATCGGTCTGCGCGAGGCCGTCTCGCGTCGCTGGCGTTCCGTGCGTTCTGCTACATCCGGTCTGCAGGCAGGGATCGTCTGGGTCTCTCGGCTGGGATCTCCGGTAACGGCTTCGCGCTCTCGGCGAGACTGCTCGATCGAGTTCCTTATGATGCCTTCTCCGTAGTCGAGGATCTCGAATATCACCTTCACACCGTCATGGCTGGCGAGAGCGTTCGCTTCATCGAGAGCGCAATCGTCACTTCCTATCTTCCAGTCTCCTCGTCAGGCGGAGTGAACCAGCAGTCGCGCTGGCAGGGAGGCCGCCTTTGGGCAGCCAGAAAATACCTGCCATCGCTGCTCCGGCGCATCGCAAGAGGCCAGTTCCGGCTGATTGAACCAACGCTCGATCTTGCAGGTCTTCCCCTGGCGTTCGCGGCTGCCGCGCTGTTGGTAGAGTCTTTCATCCCGCTTCATTGGGTTCATGCCTATGTCGCGGCGGCGCTGTGCGTGATAGCCGCTCATGTCATGGCTGCGGCCTGGGCCGGACCTGACCGGTGGGGCACAGTGAAGCTGCTCGCAAGGACACCCTTCTACATCTTGTGGAAACTTGCCTCCGTGCCAAAGCTGCTCAAGAATTCGAGCGGACGAGCTGCCTGGATACGAACCGATCGTGGAACACCGATAGCCGCCCACATGGCCGGCATACCCCCTGAGGGTACGTCGTGAGGGCGCAGTTCCCGTGCACGCAGAAAGTCGCCGGAGGCTTTTCCGGACAGACGGAGATTGATACAGGGGTAGCTCTACTGATGAAGACAGCGTTAAACGTCCCGTTTGGCATGACCCTCGTGCTTCTCCTCGCGGGGAGCTCCTACGCGCAGCAAACGACGCCGCGGCTGGATGAAACACAGGCAGTCGCAGATGCCTCGTCAAGCAATGCATCACCACGCCCGCAGTTGAAGCCCAACCCTCTCATCGCGCTGCAGCAATCCGAGCCTGCGCTTGAAGAGGCGTATGATCTCGGCGCTGGAGACACGATCAAGCTCTACGTGGCTGGCCATCCGGAACTTTCGCGGGACTACATCGTCGGCCCCGACGGTTTCATCACCATCGATGTCGCCGGCTCAGTCAAGGTTGGAAATCTGACCCGGGAGGCGGCAGCCAAAGCTGTGCACGACACGCTCGCCGCCTACTACGTTGAGCCCGCAGTCACGATCGGGGTCGAGAAGTACGGGTCCAACACCATCATGATCTTTGGCAACGTTCAGCGTCCTGGGATCCTGGCCTATGACGGCACCACCCCCACACTGCTGGACGCTATCGGCCGTGGCGGTCTGTTGATCAATCCCTCGTCGAGGGATGGACTTCCCGAACGATGCATCATCTATCGCGGAAGCGACACCGTACTGGAGGTCCAACTCGCCCTTCTGCTCAGGAGCGGCAGCCCTCTGTCAGATATCAGGCTGCGCCGCGGGGACAAGATTTTCATCCCTGTGGATCGAACGAACTTTGTCTCGGTCTTGGGTCAAGTCGGCAAGCCCGGTCCGGTCGCAATCACACCTGGACTCGATTTGAAGATGGCCTTGAGCGAAGCCGGCGGCCTGAAGGACGAAGCCGGCGACAACCCCACTGTCCACGTCATCCAGGCTGCAAGCAACCGGCAAGTCAACATCTCCTACAAGGAGCTTATGACCTCGCGTGGAGGAAGCGAAATCACGCTGCAGGCTGGCGATGTCATCTCGATTCCGAAAAGTACCTTCAACAAGATCGGGTACGTACTAACCAAGCTCAGCCCCGCGCTGACGATGATCTCGCTGGCCACGCTGGTTGCCCAGTAGCACTGCGGGGGAAAACCCCCGGCGGCCGCCAAGGCAGCACTAAGGAGAGCTATTAATGCAGGTTTCTCAGATCGATCCAATTCGACGGCGGGACCCGGAGCAGTCAACGTCTACAACGTTTCCGGCGCTGCCGCTCCGCGCACCCCTGGGCGCCGGCAGTCAGGGCACTTCCATGTTGGGCCGCGCGAAACGAAGTCTCCGCTTTCATTGGTTTATTGCCGCCGTTGTCTCGCTTGTATTGCTTTGCCTCG
This sequence comes from uncultured Acetobacteraceae bacterium, assembly GCA_964657345.1. Classification (GTDB taxonomy): domain Bacteria; phylum Acidobacteriota; class Terriglobia; order Terriglobales; family Acidobacteriaceae. The sequence goes on from CAZZVA010000003.1 coordinate 18,765, forward strand.
GTGCTGCATATCTGGCTGGCTCGAAACCGTATTACACCGCGACAAGCGTCATCTATGTTTCGCCAACGTTTCCTAAAACACTGAAGAACGACGATCCCGAGACAGCATATCCGTACGAGTCCTATGTGCAGCAGCAGGTCCACAGCATCACGCAGCATGACGTACTTGCCGACGCGATTCGCAGTTCTCCCGCAGGAGCCTGGCAGCGGCCCGGTGAACCCGTTCAAGCCGCAGTCGCGCGCCTCGAGGGGGCACTCAAGGTCGCTCGGATCGAAACGTCCTATCAGATATCGATTTCCCTCGGGGGGCAGTCTCCGGACCACCTCGCGGACGTCGTCAATGCTGTCACCCAGGCCTACCTTGTCAAGGCAAAGCAGGAAGAGTTCTACGGACGCGACGAGCGGCTTGCGACGTTGCGAGAGGCACGTGACACCGTAGAGAAGGACCTCGCTCGCAGTCTGCAGGATCAGGCTGAAGTGACACGAGAGCTCGGCATTGCGGCACTAAGCAGCCGCGAGGTCTCCAATCCGTTTGACGACCAATTGAATAGGGTGCGTGTGAACCTGGCGGCGGCGCACCAGCAGCGAATCGAAGCCGAAACGAAGCTGCAAGCCTTGAAATCCAGCGGTCAACCGAATCCCGCCCTGGACACCGAAGCCAACGCAGCCGTGGCCGGTGATCCCCAGTTAATGGCAGTAAAGAATGCCCTGGGCCAGCAGCGCAGCGCCCTGATGGCACAGGCTGCGGGCCTGACCGAGAACAACCCGCTGCGCAAGCAGTCCCAGGCAGACATCGCCCAGATCGATCGCGGCCTGAAAGAGGTGGAGGAGAACCTGCGCCGCACGGCCGCGAACGAGCTGGAAGATAGAACGCACTCCAACGTGCTTCGGTCCGCAATGCTTGAGGCGCAACTGCAACGGGAACTGCAAGGCGATTTGGCGACTGCGAATTCCGCAGCCACCCGGTTCCAGATTGCGGACGAACTTAAGGCTAAGATCGAACGCCTGCAGGCGCGATATACCCAGATCGACGACCGCATTGCAGAGCTGGACCTAGAAAGCAATTCACCCGGTGCTGTACACCTCTCCTCCAAGGCGATCGTCCCTCTCGCGCCCGAACCCAACAAGCTCAAGACCCTCGCACCGCTCCTGTTCCCTCTAGCGTTCCTGATCGGGGTAGCTGCCGCGATGCTCGTGGACTATCTCGACCCTCATGTCTACACGAAGGAGGATCTGGAGAGCGTGCTCGGATTCTCAGCCATGGGGTCCCTGTTCGCTGACAAGGAAGTCACACAGCTGGTCTTTGATGAGGGTGTCCTGCGTTTGGCTGCCGCCGTGGACCACGCAACCCGAATAGCCGGCACAAGAACCTTTGTTCTGACGGCGACAGACACCAGCGGTGACACGGGACCGATCCTAGAGAACCTCGCTCATGCCCTTGCCGGCCTGGGCCGCAAGCTCATCACGATTGATGCTTCGGGAAATGACAGTCCCGTGGCCTACGTCAGCGTTGAAATGAACGACGGCAAGCTCGCATCGCATAATCTTGCCGGGTCGCCAGCGCAGCAATCGATGATGCGACCTAACGCGCAGACACCCAACGCTTTCGAGAAGTCACTCCCGTCGAGACTTGCTCCACTGCCAAATTTCGTCAGTGATGCGTTCCAGAAGCTGACCAACGACTATGAAATTGTGCTGATCAACACGGCTCCGTTGTTGTGCTCGGCTGAAACGGAGTATCTCGCGCGGTGCGCAGATGTGACCATCCTCGTGGCAACCGCCGCCAAGACGACAAAAGACGTTTTACTCCGTGCAGCGCGTGCGCTGGAGCGAATCGATGTTTCAGGAGTTGCCGCCATCATCAGTGAAGTCAGTCTGAGCCGCGTGAACAACTCAGGCAAGACCGATGTGCAGGAGTTCGAGGCGCGGATCAGGGCCGCGAACCTGCGCTGGAAGCCGAAGTTCAGTCCCTTCGTGATCGGCGGGGCCTACTGCAATGAAGACGCTGAGCAGGCTTCAAAGCCGTCCGAAGAACCAGTTGCAGGTCTCGTTTAATTTCAGCCTGGATCGGCTTCCGCTCACCTGAGCTAAACGGGCGAGGCTAAGGAACATAGAAGTTTCAAGAGATTGCTTATCAGTCTTTGACACTGTCCGTCGCCACGGGGCTGCGGAACTCAGTCCTACCCGCCATTAAGTGCTTTGCCAAGTGGCATTCAGAGTCTGCGGAGAGAAATGATGACGATTATGAATTTCTGGCAGAACATCTCCAGTTCCTTCGCGATGATTCAAGATCGCGTTGAACCGGCTTTGCCCCACGCTTCGCGGAACTGGCAGGGAACAGTAAAGGTCTGGGTGCTTGCGGACACGGCCACCGTGGTGCTTTCAGCAATCCTTGCAATGGCGTACGAGCGTCAACTTGGAACTGGGCCCGAAAGCTTTGCCCAGGTCGGCCTGCTGCCCGGCCGTCCCGAGGGATTACTGCTGGCGTTGCTGGGCGGATTCACCTTCGCGCTCCTGATCATCAACCGTCGCCTGCACCTCTACACTCCGAGGCGTCTTGCCAGTCTGCTGCATGAACAGGCCGCCAGTATACGGGCCTGCATTACCTCCGGGCTGCTACTTACCGGGGCGATCTACCTCATCCATGCCGAGGACGTTCCACGCAGGCTGGTTCTGATCACCGTGGCTCTCGTTACTGTCGCACTCAGCATGCGCCGGCTCATCTACCGGCTCTGGCTGCACCATCGCTTCGACCGCGGCATCGGCACGCGTGACGTCCTTATCGTCGGCACCGGTCCGGATGCGCAGGCGCTGCGACGGCAGTTAGAAAGCATTCGTCACCTTGGCTATTCCTTCAAGGGCTTCATCGAAGTCGATGGAGAGGCGTTTCGCTCGAAGCCGGATGGCCCCGACGTAGTCGGTAGCATCAGCACCCTGTTTCAACATGCGCGCAGGCACTTCGTCGACGAGATACTCTTCACTGAACCGGTGGAGCGCAACATCATCAAGCACGTCCTGAAGCAGGCTCGTGCCCATGGAGTCGATCTGCGCGTTGTCCCCGCCATGTATGACGAACTCGCATGGAACAGCCCGGTCGAGTACGTCGGCCAGTTTCCGACCATCCCCCTGCATTGCCGCCGTATACCTGAGATTGGTCTCTTCTTGAAGCGTTTGCTGGATCTGTCATTGGCCGGCGTTTCCGTGGTCTTGCTGGCGCCGGCGATCCTGGCCATCGCCATCGCGGTCAAGCTCGATTCTCCCGGGCCGGCCTTCTACGCCTCCGAGCGCATCGGCAAGAAGGGGCGCGTGTTCCGTTGCCTCAAGTTCCGGACGATGGTCCGTGAAGCGCATCGGATGAAGGAGAATCTGCTGCACATGAACGAGCGGGATGGCGTGCTCTTCAAGGTGACGAACGACCCGCGAATCACCCGGCTGGGACGCTTCCTGCGCAAGTACTCGCTCGATGAGCTGCCTCAACTGTTCAATGTCTTAGGCGGACAGATGAGTATCGTAGGTCCGCGCCCACCGATCGCAAGCGAGGTTCGAAGGTACAAGCTCAGTCACCTGCGGCGCCTCGACGTGACGCCGGGCATCACCGGATTGTGGCAGGTGGTGGGGCGTCAGAACCCATCCTTTGAGAGTTACGTCTCACTCGACGTCACATATATCGAGAACTGGAGCATCCTGCTTGACCTCACCATCATTCTTCGTACCATCGGGGTGGTACTTGCCGGAACCGGCTCTTAAGATGTGCTTGAACCCGGGATGACTCATCCACTATCGAGGGACTGGAGATGGGCTCCGCCCTCAACGGTCAAGGCCGGCCGCTCGGCTGTCCGCATGCTGGTCTCGGTGGTGCGGAGGACGGCACGTGCCATCGCAATGGCCTAGCAGCTTAGAACAGGGAAAATGCCTCGGCTCTACCGCCCGGTAAATTCTACTGAGAGGCTTGCCAGTCGATGCGGACCGTGACTCCGCCGTCTTTGGATGCCTCTTCGGCCTGCTCCTCGTGAACACGGCCGACAAGTCCAAAACCAGGTACGTCAAATGACATGTCATTGAAGTGATTTTGGAGGAACGGCCCTTGATTTCGACGCGAGGGTCCTGGCTGGGTCTCTCGCAAAGTTTCTCACGCAATTCACCACCAGCGCACCGAAGTCGGACATGCCATTTCTTGACCTCGACGGTGTGCTTGTTCGTTAGATTCCCTGACGAGATCAGAGAGCCTGTTACTGCAGGTTGTGCATAGGGTTAGAGGGATTCGAACCCCCGTCGGACTTTCGCCCAAAGCGGTTTTCAGGACCGCCTGTTTCAACCACTCACACATCCCTCCGCGTGGGCTGTGAGGCTCCGTCCAATCCTAGCGGGGCTGCATCGCCAGCGATTCGTTCGCGTCCAATCGTACGGAGTAGCATGAAGCATGGCCGTTGTGGGACCAAGCCAGAGCACCTTTGAGAGCACGCTGCGCTCGGCGCAGAGCAGCATGGTGTTCTCGGAAACGCTCTCGCTTGCGATGGACAGTTTCCGCGCCAGCAAGGTGCGGTTTCTGCTCACGATGCTGGGCATGATCATCGGCTCTGCTTCCATTGTGCTCGTAGTCACCGTCGGCCTGACGGGCAGGCAATATGCCTTGAAGACGCTGAGCAGCATCGGTCCGAACATGGTCGAGATGCAATACAGCGGGGGCGCCACGGTAGGCCCCGACAACACCTCGACACCGGATTACATGACCAAGGAAGACGAGGGCGTGGTCCTCAGCCAGGTGCCTGGCATTGCGTACAGCTCGCCCATGCTTGAGACGCATACGCCCGTGAGCGTCGGCAACGGCAATACGAAGGATGTCATGATCCTGGGCGTGTCACCGCGCTACAAGGATGTACGCAACCTGGTGGTCTTGAGCGGCCGATTCTTTGACGACCAGGACGCCATGGCGCACGAAAAGGTCTGTGTCATGGTCGAGCCGCTTGCAAAGAAAATGTTCGGATCGGACCAGGCGGCGATCGGCCACGTGCTGAACCTCACCAGTATCCCGGTCGAAATCGTCGGCGTCTTCAAGGAGCGAGTACCCACCTTCGGCCAGTCGGAGATCAGCGATCAGACCATCTTGATGCCGTACCCGGTCACGCGCTACTTCACCGGTACCGACACGGTGAAAGAGATCTTCTTCACCATGAAGAACCCTGAGGACGTGCCGCGCGCGGCCGATCGCATTCTCGACATCATACGCAACCGTCACCGGAAGACGAGCAACTACAACGCGTTCACGATGGTTGCGATTCTTGAGACGATGGACAAGGTTGCCGGCATCCTCACCTATGTTCTGACGGCGGCTGCGTTTATCACTCTCGTGGTCTCAGGCGTAGGCATCATGAACAGCATGCTCGCGAACGTAACGGCACGTATCCGTGAGATCGGCATTCGCAAAGCACTCGGTGCAACCAAACGCGAGATACGGTTGCAGTTCCTCACCGAGTCTGTCTTCCTGTCGCTGAGCGGCGGCATTGTTGGAACCATTCTCGGCCTGGCGTTGCCAACAGCCGTGAACCTTCTAACGCCGGTGCACATTCCCATGTCAGGTACGTCCGCCGTGGTGGCTCTGCTGACCAGCGTGCTTGTGGGTGTCATCTTCGGAACGTTGCCGGCCAATCGCGCAGCCGCGCTCGATCCTGTCGAAACGCTGAAGTATGAGTAGCGAAGCGCCCAGAGCGCAGCAAGTGTTTCAGCCGTGTGAACCGCTGTCGCTCCCGCCACACCATCATTATTCTCTTGACGCCACATGGAGCGTGTGGTCAACTTTCGCCACGCTGTAAGCCGTCTTGTTTCATTCACCAAACTGGCCTTCCTTGCCGGGCTGGTATCCCCCAGGAGTTGCAACATGTCCCCATCTCTCAAAGCACTTGGTGTCCGTCTGCTTCGACGCACGCTGCTCGTGTCATGCTGCGCAGGCATGACGGCTCTTTCCGCATCTGCATCTGTAACCACGTTTACGGGTGAAGATCTCAATGTAAATCCCGGCGGTGCTCACCCGAATGCAACAGCTGCCGCCAACAGCTTTTACACTGCCGCGGGCTCGCTTGGCACGGTCTCGCAGATTACCTTCGAGAGTGCACCGACCGGTGCGTTCACTTCGCTGACAGTAGCCCCGGGCGTGACCATCAGCGGAGCGAACTACACAGGGAGCAACCAGCAGATTCTCAATTCGCCGGCCGACCCCGCGGCTCCGTCCCTCGACGGTTTCAACACGACTCCGGGTGGAACGAAGTTCGTCGAGGTAGAGGGCGGTTCGCTAGTCTTCAACTTCACCACGCCAACGCAATTTTTTGGAACGTTCCTTACTGGGGTTCAGACATCCTTCTACCAGGACACCATTACCTTCTCTGACGGCTCGACTCAGATCATCAATGTTCCAGGAGCAGGAACCACCGGCTCTTTGGGGGCGACAGACTTCGTTGGCTTTACCGACCCGGGCAAGTTGATCTCCAGCGTCACGCTGTATGCCGGTTCTGCCACAACTGGAGCCGACTTCATCGGTGTTGACGATGTGAGCTACCAGGGTGCAGCCGTTGCCGTAACTCCCGAGCCCGGCAGCTTCGTGCTGGTTGGCACGGGCCTCCTGACGGTTTTGGGTGCAGTCCGCCGCAGAATTGTTTAACTCAGCAGTACAGGCAAAGCCGGCTGGAAATGCCGTGCCGTTCATCAAACGACGCTGACATGCTTCTGTGTCAGCGTTTTCTTTACGGCGCTGCCTTCGGCTACATTACAAGCGCGAGCAGTTCAAGTTCCGCACGCATGCATTCCAGCGAGCAGTGCAGGGAATCGATGCGCGTAACAGCACTGCGCGCGCCTTCGCTCGAGATGCCGTAGCCGCGTGCCGCCAGAAAGCTGCTGACCAGCTCTGCTGCCTGCCAGCTGTCAAGGCCGGCCTGCATCAGCTCGCCGCGCAAGTTCGCGACGTCTTCTGCGGTGAACTTTCCGTCGATCGGTGTCTCTTCCATCAGGAACCTCCAGCGCAGCAGGTACGGGGTTAGACGTGACGGCTTTCGCCGGGTTGCTGATTCCAACAAGATTGACTTGCGCAGCATCCCCAATTCGGTGTCTTTGATACCACCGGTAGTCTTTGCGCCTGTATTCTGCAGAGGAGATGAGCGCACGCGTACTCGATGGAATCGTTCTCGCGGCCGAGATCAAGGCCGAAGTGGCACAGGAACTGCAACAGCTGCGAGCCGGAGGCGTCGAAGCGGGCCTTGCGGTGGTCCTGATCGGCGAAGACCCGGCGTCTGCAATCTACGTCCGCAACAAGGTGAAGGCTTGCGGGGAGCTGGGCATTCGCAGCACCATGCTGCGGCCCGAAGCGAGCCTCACCACGGAAGACCTGCTCCGCATCATCGACGACCTCAATCAGCGTGACGATATAGACGGCATTCTGGTGCAACTGCCGCTGCCAAAGCAGATCGATACGAAGCGCGTGCTCGAGGCAGTGTCACCCTTGAAGGATGTTGATGGATTTCACCCCGTCAACGTCGGCCGCCTGCATACCGGGCAGGAGTGCCTGACGCCCTGCACGCCCACCGGTGTGATTGAGATCCTGAAGCGCAGCGGCATTTCTATTACAGGGAAAGAGGCGGTCGTCATTGGCCGCAGCGACATCGTGGGCAAGCCTGTCGCGGCCATGCTGCTGCAGGCAAACGCGACGGTGACGATCTGCCATGGCAAGACGGAGGATCTCGCG
>CAZZVA010000003.1:26592-33216 GCA_964657345.1 uncultured Acetobacteraceae bacterium
GGTCGCGGACATGCTGGAGGCACTTGGCGCCCAAGTGTCACGATCCGACGAGATCGGGCGTGCGCTCATGCAGTCCGGCCAGCCGGTGATGCAGGCCATCGTTGCCCATTTTGGATCGTCCGTCCTGACGAATGCCGGTGCGCTGGACCGCGGGAGACTGGCGCAGATCGCCTTTGCAGACGGCCGCATCGAAGAACTGAACGCGCTGGTGCATCCCGCGGTGATCGCGGAGCAGTCGAGATGGATGGATGCGGTTGCCGCACGCAACCCTGATGCCGTGGCGGTCGTCGAGTCTGCCCTGATCTTCGAAACAAGACATGGCGCCGCCGGAGCGACGAACGATGCGGCGCCCTGGCGCACGCGGTTCGACCGCATCGTGGTGGTGATCGCGCCGGAAGCAGTCCGCCGAGCGCGCTACATCGCGCGCGTTCTCGGGTCAGATACGGATGTCTCCGCCGGGATGGCGGCGGAGGATTTCGACCGCCGTGCACAGGCCCAGTGGAGCGACGAACGCAAGGTGGCGCTGGCAGACTTCGTCGTCCACAATGGTGGCTCGATCGACGCGTTGAGAGCGAAGGTCGAGAGATTGTACGAAGCTTTGCGGGGCGAATCGGTCGACCGAAGCGGCGAAGCAATGTAGGTGGTTTGAGCGTCTAATGGCTCTGGCGATGTGCGCCGGGCAAGGTGTTTCCGGAGGTGCGCGGAGGATGAAGTTGCGCAGGGTTCTACTCGTTATTCTGCTGGTCGGTGGGTTCTATTACCTGACGCAGCATCTCTGGCCTGCCGGCACGGTGGCGGCGCTGGTGCAGCGGTACGTGCCCGCCGCAGCGGATATACCATCGGTCGTGCATACCAGTGGCCCGCTCGGCAGCTTTGACCTGAACGTTGCGAACGCACAGCCCGCCTATGACGCGGAAGAACAGAACAACATTGCCGTCTACAAGCGCGTGACGCCAAGTGTTGTGAACATCACCAGCACCACGGTATCGTTCAACTTTTTCTATGGCGCGGTTCCGCAGCAGGGTCAGGGCTCCGGTTTTGTGCTGGACAAGCAAGGCCACATCCTGACGAACAACCACGTCATCGGTGAGAACAATCAGCGCATTGAAGTGCAACTGTTCGACAAGCACAAGTACAAGGCGCAGGTGGTCGTCGTGGACAAGATCCACGACCTTGCACTGCTGCAGATCAACGCGCCCAATCTGCAGCCGGTCGAGCTGGCGGATTCGCGCTCGTTGATGGTGGGTCAGAAGGTGTTTGCTATCGGTAATCCTTTCGGACTTTCGGGAACCATGACGCGCGGCATTATCTCTGCCATTCGCAGTGTGCGCGGGCCGACCGGCAGCGCCATCGATAACGCCATCCAGACCGATGCGGCCATCAATCCTGGCAACAGCGGCGGTCCGCTGATGAACTCGCGCGGACAGGTCATCGGCATCAACACTATGATCGCGTCGAACAACGGCGCAGATCAGAGCGCAGGCATCGGTTTTGCCATTCCCATCAACACGGCGCGCGCGGTGCTCGACGACTTCGCGAAGTATGGCCATGTGCGCCGGCCATCGCTGGCGATCATGCCGCTAGAGATCGGCCCCGATCTTGCCGACCAGATCGGCCTGCCGAGCGACTATGGTGTGCTGATACAGCGCGTGATTCCAGGCGGTGCAGCCGAGCGAGCAGGCCTGAAAGGTGGCACGCAACGTGCTGCGCTAGGTAACACACCCATCATGCTGGGCGGCGACTTCATCGTGGCCATCGATGGCGAGGAGATCACCAACGCGCAGGACATCAGCGCCGTGATGAACTCGCATAAGACGGGCGATGTGGTGACGGTCACCATCTTCCGCGGACGCCGTCGCGAAGACGTGCGGGTCACGCTGGGCGAGGCAAATAGCGACGGGCAAATCTAGCAGCAGACTCTCACTCTTGAGAGTCTTACCGCAACGTAGCGCAGCTGCAGGAGTACGCGCCGTCAGCGTACAACCGCGTCATACGGCAGAAAGAGCGTAAAGACGGTACCGCTCCTGCCTGCTGCCGTACACGTACGTACCCGGAAAGAACCGCGATGGCGATCCACGATCTCCTGGCTGATCCAAAGACCAAGGCCCGTTCCAGTCATGCCTTTTGTCGTGAAGAATGGACGAAAGGCCTTCCGCAAAACTTCCGGGGTCATGCCCGGGCCCGTATCGGCAACGGTAATGACGGCGCCTGCTTTTCCCGTCGCCCAGTTGTGACCATCGCGGCTGCGCAGCATCAGCCTGCCCCCAGTGGCGGACATCGCATCCAGCGCGTTGCCTACCAGGTTGCTGATGACCTGGCGGATTTCGCCCTCAAAGCATCGCACCGGCAGTTCGTCATGCGTTCGAATCATCACCTTCACGCCGGAATTCACCACGCGACCCTGGTAGATCGAAAGAACGGTGTGGATCATCCGCTCAGCCCGGATCGCCTGCGGGCTGGTGGACTGCTTGTGAAAACGCAGCGTCTGCGTGGTGATAGCAGCCACGCGGGCAAGTTCGCGTTCCGCAATTTCGAGATGGCCGAGCGCATCGTCCAGGACAGGGCTGCTCTTCGCAAGATAAAGCAGGTTCGTGACCGCCTCGAGCGGGTTGTTGATCTCGTGCGCAATGGAACTGGCAAGCCTGCCGACCGCGGCTAGTTTGTCGGTTTCGATCAAAGCCTGCTCGGCCTTTTTCTGCTGCGTGATCTCCAGCGACGAGGCTGTAATCGCCTGCACGGAACCGTCGGCGGCATACACAGGAAAGTAATTGACCGTCCAGTAGCGGTAGTCCTCCGGATCGTTGATCAGGGTGCCTTCCAGCGGATAGTTCGTCACGGGCTCGCCGCGCGCCACCTGCTCAAACAGCTCGCGCAGACCCGGGATCGGCGCCATCTCCGTCAGGGTGCGTCCCACGATCTCTTCCGGCTTCATGCCGAAAAAGGCTGCCTGCCGGTCATTCAGCCGGAGGTAGTGGAAGTCGTCCAGATCAAACAAAGCAAGTCCGATCGGCGCGGTGCGGTACACGGCTTCAATTTCGGCACGCTGGCGTTCGGCTTCCTCGGTCTTGCGCTGCAGTTCCTCGTGTGCGCGCTTCTCGCCGGTAATGTCGCGGAAGAAGATGGTGATGCCTTCGTCGGACGGGTGTGAGCGAACGCGCATATGAAGGTTCAGAGGCTCAGGATAGTAAGCCTCAAACTCACACGAGACGCCCTCGTCCATCGAGCGATGGTAGGCATCCCAATACGGCAGATCGGTGCGGGTGGTTTCGGGGTACTTCTGCCATAGCTGCGTTCCCAGCGCATCGCCGCTCGGCGCAAGGATCTCCCTGGCACGCTTGTTCAGGAAGGTGAAGACGTAATCACGGTTCAGGAAAAAGACGGCATCGCTCGTCGCCTCAAAGAACTGGGCCATTTGACGTCGAAGTGCATCGTCAGACACAAGCGAATTCAGTGCCCCATCCGGCAAGTCTCTGTCCTTACCCTTTCATGGCCGCAGCCTGTGTCGGCCAGCGTGACGGGGCTCACGCGGACCTGTGCGAAGTCGCTGGTTATTTGGATGCAAAGTCAAGGATATAGCGTCTGCCGTGCACGCGGTAACGTCCGCTCAGGACTCGTGCGATGGCCTCAGGATAAGCCGCATGTTCCTCAACCAGAATGCGCGCTGCGAGCCCGGCCTCATCGTCGCTGTCGAGGACCGGAACCGTGCGCTGCAGGATGATGGTGCCATGATCGACTGCCTCATCCACAAAATGAACGGTGCACCCGGCGACCTTCGCACCGTAGTCCAGCGCCTGCCGCTGCGCATGCAAGCCGGGGAACGCCGGCAGCAGCGAGGGGTGAATGTTGAGGATGCGTTCGGGAAAAGCACGGATGAACTCCGGAGACAGCAAGCGCATGTAGCCGGCCAGGATGACGTAGTCCACGTAGGCTTCGCGCAGCGCTGCAATCATCTGCTGATCATGTTCTTCGCGGGGCACGCCCTTGGAAGGGATGGCCTGTGCCGGAATGCCATGTTCGCGCGCTGCCTGCAGACCTGCCGCACCCTCCAGGTTTGAGAGCACAACAGCGATCTCGCAGCCGGTTAACGTGCCTGCAGTGATGGCCTCGGCAATGGCGATGAAGTTCGATCCGCGGCCGGAAAGAAGAACTCCTAATCGTTTAGGAGCAGACGTCATACGTAATGCACGCGCCGTTCGCCACGGCCAATACGGCCGATCACGCAGTGGCGTTCATTCGCGCGGTTCAGAACCGCCTTCGCCTTCTTCGCCATCTCCGCCGGCACCACGACAATCATGCCGATGCCCATGTTGAATGTGCGGAACATCTCATCCCGTTCCACATGACCGAGTTCCTGCAGGTGCTGAAACAGTGGCGGCACCGTCCATGCACTTAGCTCCACCTGCGCGCACAGACCTTTGGCCAGGATGCGCGGCAGGTTTTCCGTGATGCCGCCGCCGGTGATGTGCGCCATGCCGCTGACTGCGCCGGCGCTCCAGAGCTTCTTCAGGATGGAAAGGTAGCTGCGGTGCTGTCGCATGAGCGCAGCACCCGTCTTATCCTTGAGCTCGTTTACGTACTGATCGGGGCCATACTTTGCCACGTCGAACAGCAGCTTGCGTGCGAGGGAATACCCATTGGTATGCAGGCCGTTGGAAGGTAGGCCGATCAGCACGTCACCCGGTTGGATCTTCTCGCCCGTAATGATTGCGTCGCGGTTGACGACGCCGACGATGAACCCTGCCAGGTCGTATTCACCATCCGCGTAGAAGCCGGGCATCTGTGCGGTTTCGCCGCCGATCAGAGCGCAGCCATTGGATTTGCAAGCCTCCGAGATGCCTTCGACCACCTTCTCCATCACACTGCCTTCGAGCTTGCCCGTGGCGAGATAGTCCAGGAAGAAGAGCGGCGTGGCGCCCTGCACGGCAATGTCGTTGACACAGTGGTTGACCAGGTCGCAACCGACGGTGTGATGAATGCCGAGTTCAAACGCAACCTTCAGCTTGGTGCCGACGCCATCCGCGGAAGACACAAGAACAGGGTCGGGATACTTCTGCAGGTCAAGCCCGAACAGGCCGCCAAAGCCCCCGATTTCGCTGAGCACGCCCTTGTTAAAGGTCTTGCGTGCGAGCATCTTGATGCGCTGCTTGGTGCGGTCACCCTCGGAGATGTCCACGCCCGCGTCCGCATAGGTCGCAGGTCTGGTGCTGTTTTTGGGGATGTTTGGCGCGGCTTTGTCGTTCAAGTCGGTCCTCGGTCCGCACTCAGTCGGGAAGCTTTGAGGATAGCAGGCGCGTCTTGCGAAGGCATGTGCAGCTTGAGGAAACCTATACTGTAAGGAATGACACGTGTGATGGAACGATCGCGCAGCCTGCAGCAACGCGCGGAGCAATTGATCCCCGGAGGCGTTGATTCACCAGTGCGCGCCTTTCGGTCTGTCGGCGGTGATCCGCCGTTTGTGGAGCGTGCCGAGGGCGCGTATCTGTATGACGCGGACGGCAATCGCTACATCGACTACTTCGGTTCCTGGGGTCCTATGATCCTCGGCCACGCTGCGCCCCTCGTCGTTGAAGCGGTGCGCGAAGCAGCAGGCAAGGGCACCAGCTTCGGCGCGTCCACTGCAGCTGAGGCTGAGCTTGCATCGTTGATCCAGGAGGCCATGCCGTCCATGCAAAAGATGCGCTTCGTCTCCTCGGGCACCGAGGCGGTCATGAGCGCGATCCGCGTTGCGCGCGCTTTCACGGAACGCAAACGCATCCTCAAATTCGAGGGCTGTTACCACGGCCACTCGGACGCGCTGCTGGTGAAGGCCGGCAGCGGCGTTGCGACGCTGGGCATTCCTGGGTCGGCGGGTATCCCGATTGAGACGACTCAATTTACGACTGCGATTCGCTATAACGACGTGAATGAGGTCGAGATGGTCTTCGCGCGACACCCGGGCGAAATTGCCTGCATCATCCTCGAGCCGGTGGTCGGAAACGCGGGCACCATCCTGCCGCAGCCGGGCTTTCTGCAGGCGTTGCGCGACATCTGCACGCGCGAAGGCGCGCTGCTGATCTTCGACGAGGTGATGACCGGCTTCCGCGTCGCGCTCGGCGGAGCGCAGGCGCTCTACGGCATCACGCCGGACATGACAACGCTGGGCAAGATCATCGGCGGCGGCCTGCCCGTTGGTGCCTTCGGTGGACGGGCGGAGATCATGGACCTGCTCGCGCCGCTCGGGCCGGTCTACCAGGCCGGAACGCTCAGCGGCAACCCGCTCGCCATGGCCGCGGGCATCGCGACTTTGAAGCAGCTACTGGCCGGTGGTGACAAGTTCTACGATGCCCTCAGCGAGACCACTAGGCGCATCGCGGAAGGCGTTGCCGACGCATCGCAACAAGCAGGGATACCGATGTACACCGCGCGCGTCGGGTCCATGTTTACGTGGTTCTTTCAGCAAGGCCCGGTCCACAACTTCGAAGACGCAGCAAAGAGTGACACGGCGCTGTTCGGCCAGTTTCATCGCGGCATGCTGGAGCGCGGTGTGTGGCTGCCGCCATCGCAGTTCGAAGCGGCGTTTGTATCAAGCCTGCACGGTGAACGAGAGATCAGCGCCACCACTGCAGCGGCTCATGATGTTCTTCA
>CAZZVA010000004.1:0-31812 GCA_964657345.1 uncultured Acetobacteraceae bacterium
GCATCAGCATCATTCAGGCCGAAGGAGCCAACCCCCTGTATCGATTGATGCAATCATCTGCGAATAGCGATGAACCTGCCAAGATCGAGCCTGTTCTTGCAGATACCCGCGCATCTGCCATCCGCATCGGAAATCCAGCCTCATGGCGTAAAGCCATCCGCATCGTTCGCGAAACAGACGGCTTCTGTGAGCAGGCTTCCGAGGCAGAAATCGCCCTGGCCAAGGCAGAGATCGGACGAGAAGGCATCGGCTGCGAACCAGCCTCTGCTGTCACGCTTGCGGGACTCAAAAAGCTTGCGAGCGCCGGCAAGGTTCAGCCGCAGCATTCGGTTGTCGTGTTATTGACCGGCCACACACTGAAAGACGCCGACTATACCATCGCCTACCATCGCGGCGATTTGTTGAGGCTGGAAGAACTTGGAGACTGCTCCGCAGATCTCGAAAGCCTGCGTCAGCCGGCACATGTACTGGACGCATCCGTGAAGGCAGTCCTGCAGGCACTGGAAGCAAACCAGGTATGAAGCCATTCGAAATCAGACTTCCGGCCACCTCCGCGAACCTTGGCCCCGGGTTTGACACCCTCGCTCTTGCCCTGAACCTGCATCTTGACATCACGGCAGAAGCGTCCGACAGCTACAGCATCCAGGCCACCGGCCGTGATGCAGACCAATGTATGAGCCTGCGGAACAACCTGGTGATTTCGGTGTACGAAAAAGTTTTGCGAAACGAGGCGCGGGACCCGCAGCCTCTCGCGATGAAAATGGTGAACGAAATTCCGCTCGGCATGGGCTGCGGTTCCTCGGCAGCGGCCCGTCTCGCGGGCATCGCGCTTGCGAATCACTTCGGGAGTCTGGCCTGGGACGATGACCGTGTCCTGCTTGAGGCTTGCCAGCTTGAGGGTCATCCCGACAATGCAGCGGCTTGCTGGCTGGGTGGATTCACCGTGGCGGCATCCTATCCGGGCCTTATCCAGGCTGTCACCATTTCGCCACCCGCGGGCTGGACGGCGATCCTCGTGTTTGGTCCTGAAGCCCTCTCCACATCAAAGGCACGCGCCATTCTGCCGAAAAGCTACAAGGTTGAAGACTGTGTGACAAATCTTCAGAATGCAGCTTTGCTGACTGCCGCCTTTTCTTGCGGAAAAAACGAGCTTCTTAAATTTGCAATGCAGGATCGCATGCACCAGCCCTATCGTTCCGAAGCTTGTCCCCTTCTTCCGATACTGCTTCCTCTCGTCGGCGAAGGCATCGATGGTGTGGCGCTGAGTGGAGCCGGACCCGCTGTGATCGCCATACTTGCCAGCCCTGATAACGTTGCGGCTGCAATCGAACGAATACGCAGTCGAGTAGGGGTCGAAATCGAGATTCTCGCCGTCGACTTGCTTCCGCCTGGGAGTCATGCCATTCATTCTGAACGTCTTGCGCCCGGAAAACCGGTTACCTGCGACGTTTGATGGCTGGTAAGCATCTCTATTTATGTAAGCTAAGGGCTGTATCAAATGGAATGTGGAGGAATTATGGCAGGGAGCGCAGTAACGGAAGTCAATGATGGAACGTTCGATCAGGAGGTGCTCCAGTCTACTCAGCCCGTACTCGTAGATTTCTGGGCTGCATGGTGCGGGCCCTGTCGCGCGTTAGCCCCTGTCGTCGATGAAGTAGCTACTCAATACCTTGGCAAATTGAAGGTAATGAAGATGGATGTGGATCGCAACTCATCCACACCAATGCGCTACGGAATCCGCGGCATTCCTGCACTCTTGATCTTCAAGGGTGGAAAGGTAGCTGAGCAGATCGTGGGGTTTGTGCCCAAAGACACCATCGACAAAAGCATCACGAAAGTACTTGCCTAACGATAATCGATTGGGCGGACAACGAAGGCTCGATTTTCTGATCGGGCCTTCGCTGTTTGAAGTCGCTATCTGTACTTACGCATCATTCCGAGTACCCGGCCCTGGATCGCAATCTGGCTTGCCGGCACATAGATTGGTTTCATCCCGGAGTTTGAGGGCTGTAGCCTGACGGTTTCACCCTCGAGGTAATAGCGTTTTAACGTAGTTTCGCTTCCTCGCACTAGGGCGACGATAATCTCTCCCTCTCGCGCCGTCTGTGCCTTCTCAATCAATACGAAGTCACCGTCCATAATGTGCTCATCGCACATTGAATCGCCTCTTACCTGCAAAGCAAAAACATCCCGTGTCCCTATGATGTCACTGAGGGAGATACTGTCCGTTCCCTGCGTCGCTTCGACCGGCAGCCCCGCAGCAATTTTGCCGAGCAGAGGAAGACTTTCTGAGGCGCGACTTTTGGTTCGTTGAGGCACCAGGTCAATGGACCTACTGCGGTTGTGACTTCTCTGAAGAAGCCCTTTGTTTTGCAAATTCGTTATGTGCTTGTGAACGGTCGCGAGAGAGCGCAAGTCCAAACCTCTAGCAATCTCCTCAAACGAAGGCGAGTAGCCATTCTTCTGTACGAAGCCGCCAACAAAATCCAAAACTTCGCGCTGTCGTCTCGTCATAGACATGGGAGGATTCTAGCGAACGAAAGGCGAAGCCGCAAGTAAAAAGTGGGTGTTGCATACTTTCTCGCTTTTCCTTTTTGGGACACTTTATTGCTCAACTCCCAAGATGGCGAACCTCCCTTCCGAATTCTCATTCTTGAGTTGATTGGACGACCCGCACAGGAGACAGTTGGGTAGTCGCAACACCTCGCGGCATCATGCTTATGAAAATCCCGAAGAATTTACTGATAGCAGAGGACGATGTAGCGCTCGGCGGCCTGCTCAAGCGTGCCATGGTTCTAGAGGGACATCATGTCGAACTTGTTTGTGACGGCGATGCGGCAATTGTTGCGTTCCATCGTCAATTGCCAGACCTTGCCGTCATTGACCTAGGAATGCCCAAGCTTGATGGCTTACAAGTATTAAAGATACTTAGGTGCCTTAGCAGTACTACTCCAGTCATGGTGCTTACCGGCGCCGCTGATTTGGAAAGCCGCCTTCATTGCTTCAGTCTTGGAGCGGATGATTGTCTTCTTAAACCGTTCGCATTGCGCGAGCTAAGGGCTAGATGCAATGCACTTCTACGTCGCAATACCAGTGCCGTGGTTATTTTGCGTCACGAAGACCTTGAGATGAATCGCCTCGATCACTCAGTGAGACGGGCAGGTGTGCTGGTCGAGCTAACCAAGAAAGAATACGAGCTGCTTGAATGCCTGATGCTCAATGAGGGAAAGTGCGTCAGCCGAGCCATGTTGATGGAGCAAGTGTGGAAGAGCGAAGCTTTTAACAACTCGAATGTAGTGGATGTTTATATCAACTATCTGCGGCGAAAGCTTACCGAAGTGGGAGCTCCGATGCTGATAACAACTGTGCGGGGAGAGGGTTATCGGGTCGGAAGCTCGCGGTCGAATCGATCAAAGCCGGAGGTTCAAGCGTGAGTAGTCCTGTGGCGCTACTCGCAATCTCAGATCCCTCCCTTCGTCAAAAAATTGGCTATGCCCTGAAAGGTCTACGGTGGCAGGTCCTTGAAATGTCGGGTGGCGCTGAGACTCTCTACCATCTTGAAGCTGCTGCAATGAGATCGTCATTGTCTGACCAGGCCGTCATTTTGGATAAGTCTCTGCCCGATCTCGACCTGTCCGAGTTTCTCACAGATGTTCAGTCTAGCTATCCGGATGTCGACCTGATTTCCATCGATGGTTCGTTACGAAGCCAGCGCGGCGATTGTCCAGGCCGGCGTGGAGAACTCATGCACGCAATTAGAAAAGTCTTGGACTCCTCATCCACGGATGAGTCTTCAGAGCAAGATAACGGCTTGGGAGCAGGTCGTTTGGATCGAATGGTAAAAGCTCAATCCGTAACCATCTCGCCCGTCGAAATCCCGCAGTTCGGCCTCCTCGAACATTCAAAGGTGATTGCGATTTCCAATAGCGCAGCCAAAGTCCAGGCTGCATCCGGGGCCTCCTCTAGTGAAAGTCACTTAACCAAGCCATTGATCGAAACTTCTTCGCTGCCAGACCTCATCGGTACGCATCCCGTCATTGACGAAGTCCGCCGGAGAATTCGCCTTGTAGCCGCGAGAATGACTCCCGTGCTGATTCAAGGGCCCACGGGAACCGGGAAAGAACTCGTAGCCCTCGCGATACATCGTTTAAGTCCGCGGGCCGGTCGCCCATTCATTGTATTAAACTGTGCAGCGATTCCAGAGAGTCTTCTGGAGGCCGAAGTCTTCGGTCATGCACGTGGTGCATTTACCGGAGCCGTTCAGCGAAGAATTGGAAGGATTGAATCTGCTAACGGCGGCACCCTCTTTCTGGATGAAATTGGCGAATTGCCGCTGAATCTTCAAGCAAAGCTCCTACGATTTCTAGAGGCTGGCGAGATACAGCGAATCGGCGAGAATGAACCTCACGTAGTGAACGTTCGTGTTATCGCAGCAACAAACCAGCACCTTGCTCTCCGCAGTCGACAAGGAAGCTTCCGCGAAGACCTATTTCATCGTCTAGCTGTCTTCACCATACAAACACCCTCATTGATGCAACATCCTGAGGATATTCCTCAGCTGGCGAAGCATTTTCTCCAGCAAACATGTGAAGGCGGAATTGATAAATACTTCGATGAAAGTGCGATGAATCTTCTGGCCAAATACCAATGGCCTGGTAATGTCCGAGAACTTACGCATGTAGTTGAACGGGCAAATATTCTTTCGGAAAACAGACATGACATTTCTGAATCTGACATAGAGTTCGATAGTTATGAGTGAGCCGCAAAATACAGAATCAGCTGCTTCCGTAAGGAAAGAGAATCAATGCAAATTTCAACCGGCCTGAGTGTCCAACTTCAGAAGTTCCTAGATCTTTCAAGTGAACAATTGAAGCTCACTGCAAGCAACATGGCAAACGTTTCCACTCCAGGTTATACAAAGCAGGAGGTCGTATGGCAGGAAGCTACTCCGGTCGAGATAGGAAGCCGGCTGATCGGAACTGGCGTTACAGATGCGGGAACGGTCTCGCAAAGGGACAGAGTCTTGAACCAGGCTGTAGATCAGCAAAGCCAGGCACAGGCAGCGACCTCTGCTCGACTGGGTGCCTTGAATGATGTTCAGAGCGTGTTTGCAGCTGCAACGTCGGCTACTGGCAGCGCGACGACTTCGGATATATCAGCCGGGATAAGTTCCTTCTTTGGATCGTTTGAACAACTCGAAGCAATGCCTTCAGATCCTAGTAGCCGGCAAGCCGTGCTGGCATCTGCCAACAATCTGACCGACAGCTTCCACCTTGCCGCCTCCAGTCTTTCTCAGCAACAGGTAAGCCTGGATGGACAGGTATCGTCTGTTGTGACTCAGGTCAACAGCTTGTCGCAGTCAATCGCTACTCTCAATGGTCAGATATCGTCGGTCAGTCCTCACGCTGATGCGGGAGCCCTGGAAGATCAACGGCAGTCAGACCTGAACAGTCTCGCGACTCTGGTTGGCATTCAGCAGGTTAGGACTGAGAACAACGGGCTGATGGTCACAACAACTGCCGGAAGTGTGCTGGTGGCAGGAAGCCAGGCAACAGGACTTTCCACGGGCAGTTCGAATGGTGTCACTCATATCTTCAATGGATCGGCTGACATTACCAGTGCTCTCACCAGTGGGGACGGACAGATTGGAGGCCTGCTGCAGGTTCGGGATCAGGACATTCCGTCTACGATGTCATCGCTGGACACGCTTGCTTCCTCGCTGGGGATTGCTGTCAACAGTGCGAATGAGGGGGGAACGGACGCCAATGGAGCGACGGGCACGGCGTTCTTTTCGTTACCTGCAACGGTTTCCGGGAGCGCAGCCGGGATAAGCGTGGCCTTGACGGATCCGCTCACGATTGCGGCAGCGGCTTCGGGTGCAGGCTCTGGAGACGGCTCAAACGCTTCAACCATGGCTGGACTTGCGCAGAAATTAATCATCAACGGGCAGTCTGCCTCAGGTTTCTACGCGACGTTTGTTTCTTCGCTTGGCAGTCTCGTTTCGAGCGTAGGTGCCAACAACACAGCGCGCGAGGCTGCTCTTACCCAATTACAGTCACAGCAGAGCAACCTGTCGACGGTGAGTCTGGACAGTGAAGCGACCAATCTGCAAAATCTCGAGCAGGCTTATCAGGCGGCTTCGAAGGTCTTCACCATTATTAATACGCTTGTGGGTGCGGCCATCGACCTCGGCGTGTCCACGGCGGTATAGAGAGGGACCATGCAGATCACAGGGGCGTATCTGGATCAATTGACGAACAGGTTGAGCCAGATATCGGCGAATGAGCAGCAGTTGACCAGCGAAATTTCTTCGGGTGCCCGCGTGTCGTCGCTCTCACAGGATCCGACGGCCGCTGGTCGGAACGTCGCTTTGAATGCCAGCATTGAGCAGGCAGACAGTTATCACCAGGCGGCAGAGACAGTCACAGGAAAATTGCAGGTCACGGATTCCACGCTTTCATTAGTCGTGTCGCAATTGACTCAGGCCATTTCAACAACCACTCTCGGGATCAGCGGCGAGAACACGCCTTCCAGCCTTACCTCGGTTGCAACTCAGCTTTCAGGAATAAGAGACGAGGTCCTGTCCCTGGCAAATACCTCGTATGTCGGAAGCTATCTCTTCTCAGGAAGTAAGAGCAATGTTCAACCCTTCGCCCTCGATTCTAGTGTTGACCCGGCCGTGGTGACCTACAATGGCGATACCCTTCAGTCCTCCCTGAGCAGTCCACAAGGCGGGAGCATCCCTTTGAATAAGCCGGGGAGCCAGATTTTCACGGCATCGGCTGCGAGTGTATTTGGAACGCTGAACCAGCTGATTTCCGACTTTTCGAGCGGGAATGTCGCGGCTGCCAAGAGTAGTGCAGCGTCGCTCACTGCCGCGCTTGGGGTTGTGACCCAGCAAAGAGCCAGCCTGGATACGTCCATCACTCGCATTTCTGCCCAGGATACAGGCTTACAGGAGCAATCCACCCAGATGGTGGTTCAGCAGACAAACCTGATGCAGGCAAATACAGCCGTGGTGGCGACTGATTTATCCTCGAGTGAGACGCAGCAGGCAGCACTACAGGATGCAATCGCCGCTCTTGAGAAGCAGGGAAACCTTTTTGACCTGCTTCACTGAAGGCGTCGATTCGCACGCGTAAAGTCGAAAGGATTGGATGTTCGCAGGAATAAGGTTTCTATGGAACGCGACTCGAGGCCATCACTTGACTCCATGGAAAAGTGAATATGTACGCTGGCGCATGGAGACCTATTCCGGCATGCATGCTGAAGATATCAACGCTGCGAAATTCTTTTCCTTTCTCCTACGGGAGAAATCTCGCCTGTTTCATTTTCTTCTGTGGACGATCAGGATGAGCAAAGTCTCGGCAGAGTCAGGTTCCCGGAATTAGAGGCAATATCTGACGCATTGTGCTTGTACATGTCGTACCTGTTCCTTTGCCGGTTCCTGTGTGAATCCAACCGCGCCGCACTGTTGGTCGCTCCTGTAGACTCGGGCCATGCGCGTCCTTGGCATCGATTGCGGCACAGAGTGTACTGGCTATGGTGTGGTCGACTCGGTGGAGACACGGTATGCCTCCAGCCTTGTCGCGGTAGCTTACGGCGGAATTCTGCTCGACAAGAAGCAGACTCTACCCATCCGACTTGCCCGTGTATTCAGCGAGTTGACTGCAATGCTGGAACTGCATCGCCCGGATGTCGTAGCAGTAGAAGAGGTGTTCTACTCGGTGAATGCACAATCTGCATTGAAGCTTGGTCACGTGCGCGGAGTTGCACTGCTCGCAGCAGCCAAGGCTGGGCTACCGGTCGCTGAATATGCACCCTTGACGATCAAATCTTCTGTCGTCGGCTATGGCCTAGCAAAGAAGGAGCAGGTTCAGTTTATGGTGGCCAGGCTGTTGAACCTAGCAGTACCACCAGAGCCGGCTGACGCGGCGGATGCGATGGCGATTGCTATCTGCCATCTTCATACGGCACAAACCCAGATGGCGCAGGTGATGAACGGGGAAAAAGCAGTGACGCAAGAAATCCCGCCGGCGAGTCGTTCAAGCCGGCCTCGTACCCGGCTTTCCGGACGCACGGCTTCCATTTAAGCTGGAGACGATGCTGCAACGCCGGAATACGAAATCCTGGAGCGCAATCTCCGTCTGTCTCTATGCTCTCTTTACCGCATACGGTGGCTCGATAGCACAGGAAACATCCCAACCAGCTCCCCCCGCATTTCGTGAGGAGACGATTGTGCCGCCTGCAGCGGCCACGATCACATTTCGTTTCGAAAACGCCCAATTGCAGCCTGCGAAATACGAAATAACCGTGCATTCCGATGGGACGGGACACTATGTGTCGCATATCGGGAGTGCTCCGCCTGACGATATTGCTGATCTTCCAGCACGCGGACAGGAGCGGGAGATCCAGTTAGCGGTCCCCACTGTCCAACGACTGTTTTCCATTGCCGCCAAAGAACACTACTTTGCCACCAAGTGCGAAGCTGCCGGGAGCAAGGTGGCGTTCCAGGGGACCAAGACGCTGATGTACGAAGGTCCGGACGGCCGCGGCGCGTGCACGTTTAATTTTTCACAGGATCAGAAGCTTCAGTGGGTTGCGAACGAATTTCTGGGTCTTTCCGCTACTCTGGAGGAAGGCCGCCGTCTCATCGTCGAACATGAGCACGGGCGTCTCGCTCTCGATGCAGAACTGGAGACGCTGGAGACCCTGGTTCATGATAGCCAGGCGACAGAGGTCCAGAACATAGCTGCGATCCTTACGTCGATCACTGCTGACGAGGCGGTCATGGTGCGCGCACGAAGACGTGCTCAGGCGCTGTTGGATAGCGTGCCTCCGGTGCATTGACTTCGGACCCAGCTCCGAATTTTCTTCAAGTTAAAAGAGAAAGCGATCGGCAGGCAGCCGTGGTCAAAACCCCAGGTTGCAGGGCGCTACACGCAGAGCATAAGCTCGAGGCTTTGAAGGAGTGCTCAATGAAGAAGCACGGCTTGTGCCCTTATCCCGGTTTGTCTTCGTGGCTTGTGGTCTGTGTCATCTTTACTGCCCTGGCATCAACTTTGCGCGCGGAAGATCCTGCAGTCGTCCGACTTAGCTATGTAAAGGACACGGTCACTGTAAAGCAGGCGGATGCTTCCATTGTGAGCCACGCAGTTGCCAATTTGCCATTGTTTGACGGTTCTACGATTGTCACCGGACAGGATGGTCAGGCTGAGATCGAATTTACGGATGGAAGCGTCGCCCGACTGACGCCCAACAGTTCTCTTGTGCTGACACATCTGCAGCGCCTTGGGGGAGCCGGACATACGGAGTTGAGACTCGCCAGCGGTCTTGCGTACTTTGAGTTAAACGTCGGCCAGGGACAGCGGTTCTCTGTGGACCTGGGGGCGGCAGTTTTGCGTCCGATGGAGAACTCCATCTTCCGGGCCAGCCTGGATAAGGTCCCAGAGGCAGCAGTGATGCGCGGCTCGTTGCATCTGGATGCGGTCGGCGGTGCGAGCGATTTCAATCAAGAGGTCATCGCGAACCAGACCGTTCGGTTCAACACCAGCGATCCTGCCTCCAGCATCATTGCGGAGGAGGTGGCGCCGGACTCCTGGGATCAATGGAACATCGATCGCGACCGGGCAATTACTCAGCAGGCACAGGTTCAGACTCCTGTTCGCGACAGCTCTCAGGCCCCCAATGATCCGGGGTGGAATGATCTCGATGCTTATGGAAACTGGTACCCGGTAGATGGCTATGGGGACGTATGGACGCCGGGGAACGTTGACGCGGACTGGGACCCATTCGGATACGGCTACTGGGGGAATTTTCCGGGTTATGGTGCCACCTGGATATCCGGCTACTCGTGGGGCTGGCTCCCGTATCACTGCGGCGCCTGGAACTACTTTCCCTTTGGCTGGGGTTGGATTCCCGGCGGCTGCGGCGGAGGCTGGTCACCCCTCGTGACTGTCTGGAATACGCCGCCAAACTACCGGCTGCCTGCCTGGCCCAAAGGCGGCTTTATCGTTCCGAGTCAGCATCGTCCGCCGATCGGAGGAGGGCTGGTCACGGTTGACAGGAGGCCTGGCGGCCCGACAACCGGTGTTCATAACAGGCCAGGCACGACAGGTTCGAATGTGTTTGTGAACCGGGGGATGCGGTCCTCATCCACTCCGACGGTCAATCATGGTCAGGCCATTCAGTTGAATGGACAGACGATTATGCCGATCGCGGCCACGCAAAGTTCGTCGGGAGCGGAGACCGGAACCGGTGTCGCCGCGGGGACAGGGCATGTGGGTGTGCCTGTCAGCAGAAGCTTTCTCCTGCGAGGTGCGGGTCTTGTTGGCGATCGCACGGTGCAGCGACCGGGGCAGGATTCGGTTCCGGCCGGAGCGAGTAGAAACACTTCCGCTCCGTCCCGCCCGTTGTACACGCCGCCGGCATCCATCCGGATGGCCCCGTCCGCGCCGATCAGAAGTGCTTCTCCGCCACCAGCTCCTGCTTCTCATGTGACTGCACCGCCTCCAGCGGCTGGTCGTCCGCACTAGCGCAGCGCGACAAAGAGTGTCGCAAATTGCTCCAGGCTCAGTGTCTCTGCCCGGCACTGGCTGCTGATGCCGGCTGTTTCGCATGCGGATTCAAGAAGCGCCTGCGAGTAGGCACCGGCTCGAAGATTGTTGCCAAGTGTCTTCCGTTTCTGAGCGAAGCATTTTCGCAGAAAGGCCTGGAAGGCTTCGGGCTCGACATTCAACTCGCTGGAGCGAGGTAGGAAATGCAGTCGGACTACCGAGGAGTGAACCAGCGGCGAGGGGGAGAAATCAGCAGGTTCCAATTCGAGGATCCGGTCGATGCCGGCATAGAGTTGTGTGGTCACGGTCAACAGGCCATAGTCGCGGGTGCCAGGCTGTGCACAGATTCGGTCGGCAACTTCCCGCTGAATCATTAAAACTGCTCGATCCAGCGAGGCCGCATGGGCAAAGAGGTGCAGCAGGATGTCCGAGGTGAGGTAGTAGGGGAGATTTCCGACGACGATCAGGCGCGACCCTTCGCGTTCCGCAAGCGCGGTCAGATTCACTCGCAGAATGTCATTCGTGATGACGTCGACCCGATTTCCGGCAGCTGCATACTTTTCTGCCAGTCCTTGTGCCAGTCCGTGGTCGTACTCGACTGCGACGACGCGGCGGGCGGCTCGCAGCAGGTGTTCCGTGATGGCGCCGCGACCCGGACCAATCTCCAGCACCACTGCCTCGCGCAGATTGCCGGCGGCAGCTACGATCGCCTGCTGCGCTGAAGCACTGACAAGAAAATTCTGGCCCAGCTTCGCTTTCATTGCTTCCTCAATCTTTCATGAGCATCTACGTGAGTGCACTTGCATACACTAGATTATGTTGTTGCACTCCCGGCGATGAGCGCAGGCAGATCCGCGCATCGTTCTATTCTGAAAGCGAGTCGAATGCGGATTGTTTTTGCAGCGTCAGAGTGTGTTCCCTACGCCAAGACTGGCGGCCTCGCCGACATTATCGGCGCTCTTCCCGAAGCCATCGCAAAACTTGGGCATGAGGTTACGGTCTACCTGCCGCTGTACCGGCAAGTGCAAAAGCATTTGCGGCGTGGAGCATCCGGCGCCAGGCAGATTGCTGTGCCAAGCCTGACGATTCCTTTTCAAAACTACAATCGATTTGCCGCTATCGTCGATGGCGGGAAGCGGGATGGAGTGCAGCACTACTTCATCGATTGCCCTGAGCTGTACGACAGGGAGTCCCTTTACGGAACGCCGGCGGGGGAGTACTCGGACAATGCGGAGCGCTTCGGTTTTTTTTGCAGGGCGGTGATCGAAGCTGCCAAGCAACTGGGTGTGCCGGATATTTTTCATGTGCACGACTGGCAGGCGGGTCTGCTTCCCGTGATGCTGAGAACGATTTACTACTTTGACCCATTGCTCAAAAATGTTCCGGTGCTGCTGACCATCCACAATGCCGGTTACCAGGGGTTGTTTCCTGCATCCGCGATCCCGATGCTGACCCTGCCATGGGAGGTGTACACGATCGACAAGCTCGAATTCTGGGGCCAGGTGAATTTTCTGAAAGGCGCCATCGTGTATGCCGATGCTATCTCGACTGTGAGTAGCCGCTATGCGCAGGAGATTCAGACGCCCGAGTACAGCTTTGGCCTGGAAGATGTGCTGCGCAATCGTTCGGCGGATCTGCATGGCATCCTGGATGGGGTCGACTACCAGCAATGGAACCCGGCGACCGATCCGAAAATTGCCGCGCATTACACGCCAGAAAAGCTGGATGGCAAAGTAGCGTGCCGCAAAGATCTTTTACATGCATTCAAGCTGGACCACTCCCGAACGGATGCACCTGTGCTGGGAATCGTCGCTCGCGCGGCAACGCAGAAGGGTTACGATTCGCTCGCAGAGATTGCTGCAGGTATTGCTGACAAGGGTGCTTACCTGGTTGTACTCGGGCAGGGCGAACCCTACTATGAGAATCTTTTTCGCAGCCTTGCCGAGCGTTTTCCGCAGAACATCGGTGTCCGGATCGCCTATGACGAGACACTGGCGCACAAGATAGAAGCAGGTTGTGACATGTTTTTGATGCCATCCCGCTACGAACCCTGCGGGTTAAATCAGATCTACAGTCTGAAATACGGGACTGTGCCGATCGTGCGTGCGACAGGCGGTCTGGACGACACCATCGAGGAGTGGAACGGCGAGACGCAGACGGGTACCGGCTTCAAGTTTCAGGGCACGGCGTCCAGTGAGTTCTGGAACGCGATTGACCGCGCCCTCGGTGTATTTCAGAATAAGGCGGCGTGGACCGTGCTGATGCGTAATGGGATGGCGAAGGAGTTTTCCTGGACCTTACCGGCGTTGGAGTATGCGCAGCTCTACGAGGACACGGTACGCCGCCGATCCTAGCCATGATCCTCGCCTCATGGTAGAACTGAAGCAGTCCATGCAGAGCACCCTCCAACTCGCTGTCTGTTGCCGCATGCTGACTTGTCGTTGTTGTTCATTCCCGCTTTCCCGCTAAGCAACTTTAATCGCGATTCGTTGACGCCTTTCCGGCGTTTCCTCCTATCTCAAGGTCGGACTCATGAGCGTTCACAAGCCATATTTCTCTCTGTCCCTGGACGTATGGGCAGTCGTTCTTTCGCTTCTACTCGCTGCCCTGGTGCGTACAGGTGTGATCAAGGCAGTGCCATGGTAGGGCCATCCCACGGAGAAGACATGTCGACAACGACTACACTTCCGCTAGCAGCCAGGGAGGACCGCGAAGCGGCAGGAAAGTCCGGTCTTCTTGGATTGCTGCCTGGAGTTGCACTCCTCGCCGTGGTCGGCTACGCAGGCAAGTTCATCGAGCAATTTATTGCGCACTATGGAAAGACTCATCATCGCGTGCTGCCGAATATCGAGTATGTTTTCTGGGCTATCGCGATCGGCATGCTGATCTCCAATACGTTTGGCCTGCCGCGCATTTTTCGTGCCGGTGTAGCGACCTATGAGTTCTGGCTGAAAGCAGGGATCATTCTGCTGGGCGCACGTTTTATCCTGGGTGACGTTCTGCATCTCAGCGGTATCTCGTTCGTGCTGATTTTCATCGAGCTTGCTCTTGCGCTCACCTTTATGACGTATCTCGGAGCGAGCTTCCAATTGTCGCCCAAGCTCACATCGTTGCTGGCGGTCGGTTCCAGCGTTTGCGGAGTGTCGGCGATCATTGCTACCCAGGGGTCCATTGATGCCGAGGAAGAAGATTCGTCGATCGCGATAGCGGCGATCCTGGCGCTCGGAGCCATCTCCCTTGTCTTCTTTCCCCTGGTCGGCCATGCATTGCATATGTCGGATCACGCCTATGGATTGTGGACCGGGCTTGCGGTCGATAACACCGCCGAAGCGACTGCGGCGGGCGCGCTCTATTCGGATGCGGCGGGGAAGTTTGCGGTCCTGGCGAAGACCTGCCGCAATGCCTGCATCGGCTTCGTCGTGCTTGGCTACGCTATCTATTGGGCACGCAAAGGACAGGCCGCACACGTGAGCAACAAGGCGGCGTTCCTGTGGAAGAAGTTTCCCAAGTTCGTGCTCGGTTTCCTGTTCATATCCTTACTGGCGACGCTCGGTACGCTGGACCCGAAAATCTATCCGCACCTGGCCGGTGTGCTCAGGTTTGGTTTCAACCGGCAGCAGATTGCTGCTCTCGGCAACCTGAGCCGTTGGGCTTTCCTGCTTACATTTGCAGGTGTAGGCCTGCGGACAAACTTTAAGGATTTGTGGAAGCAGGGAGCCAGGCCATTCCTGGTTGGAGCCATCGGCGAAATCGTGATCGCTGTCATCACGTTGGGTCTCGTTCTGGGTGCCGACCACTACTCCCACTTGTGAGATGTCAGTTCATTCGCCAGGTGTAAGTCGCAACAGATCCGGATGGTACGGATGTGTTGATGGTCTGACCATGAAAGCGCACCTTGAAGCTCTTTATCGCGTCAGTTGTGTTGGCAACCAGCAGGGCGAACGAACCGTCGGGGTTGCGAAAGGCAACGTGTGCGGGAGCATCACCACTGACCTCCGAGGCAATTCGATAGGCGCCAGGGCGGACGAACTTCGAGGCCTGGGCGATGGTGTAGTACGCGAGATTGCGGGTGACTGTATCGCCTTCGAGAGTGATTGCCCCTTCGCAGATCGGGCAACCACCATCCGGAGTGTGGGGGCCGAAGTTCCGGTCTGCTGCCAGGTTCCATAGAAGGACGCTACGGCTCCAGTTGGTGGTTGCGCCGATGACGACCCTGCTGACAGATTCTGCGATCTCCAGTTCCGAAGGTCGCCTGGGGTTGTCGATGACCATCTGTTCGGTGAAGTAGAGGTTCTTTGCGGGGTAGGCCTCATGCACTTTCGTAAGCGCATCGATGGTTCCACCGTATAAATGAAAGCCGCTGCCATCGACGAATGGAGCTGCGTCAGGATTCGCGAGGATTGTGAGCGGATAGTCGGGTCGATCGCAGTTGTGGTCGTAGAGGATGATCTTCGTGCGCACATGTTCTTTGCGGAAAGCCGGGCCTAGCGAGCGGCTGATGAAGGCGGCTTCCTCTTCAGCCGTCATGACCATGCTCGGGGTGTTTTTGGGATTGAGCGGCTCGTTCTGCGGAGTAATCGCGTCAATGCGGATGCCATGCCTATCCATCGCGTGGATGTAAGCGACCAGGTACCGCGCATACGCGTCATAGAACTCGGGTTGAAGAGAGCCGCCCTTGGAAAGATGATTGCTTTTCATCCATGGGGGTGCGCTCCAGGGGGAGGCGAGGATCTTGAGGTCGGGTGCTATCTCCAGGATCTCCCGCAGTACTGGCACGACATCGAGCAGGTCGCTTCCAAGATGGAATTGTTTGAGTTGCGGGTCCTTCTGTCCGGCAGGAAGATCGTCGTAGGTGAAGACGTGCTCGTTCATATCGGAGGATCCGATACTGAGACGCAGATAGCTGACCCCGATGCCTGCATCCTTTGTCGAGAATAGTTCCATGAGCAAGTGGTGCCGCGCCGCGCTGGTCATTTTCATCAATAATTCCGCGCTTCCGCCAGTCAGTGCGAAGCCGAATCCGTCGATGGCCTGGAAGGTCTGCTTGTCATCCATCGTGATGGTCGGCTGCCCGGGCCCGGCGTTGCTGCGGGTGAAGGCGAGGGGTTCGGCCTGCAGATTCAGCAGGGACGCGCGGTCACGAGTGGTCAGCCATTCGGAGGGATTCGATAAGGTCTGCGAGTGAAGTGTAGCCTGGACAAACAGGACTACGAGGGCAACGAAAGCGCGGATGTATCGAGTCATGGGCAGGTGCTTTCGACAGACAATTACGCCAGAATTATTTCTCTGACGCGGCAGGGATTCGCTTTCGGAAGACCAGGTAGAGTGGCAGTCCGGAAGCAATGATCATCGTCCCGATCAAGGAACTGCGCAAATTGCTCTTGTAGGAATAAACCAGCAGCACTGTGGACGCAGCGATGAAGAGAAGCGGCAGGATGGGATAGCCCCACATGCGGAAGGGACGTTCTGCGTCCGGCTCGCGTCTCCGGAAGACAAAGATTGTGGTTGTGGTGATCATGTAGAAGAGCCACTCGGCGAAGATAGCCAGTTCAAACAATTGTTGAAATCGTCCGATCAGTAAAAGCAGTAGCGTGCTGAGTGTTCCCTGGACCAGCAGGGAAGTACTAGGACTTTGAAACTTTGGATGAATGCGGGCAAGTCGAGCGACAAACAGTCCCTCGCGTGCCGCGGCAAATGGCACACGCGCCCCTGACATGATGGTGCCGTTCAGACCTACGAGGATGCTGAGGGCCATGCCGCCAGTCACCAGGAGTGCGCCGGTGTGTCCGGAGACAAGCAACATGGCGGCAACTGCGGGTCGAGGCGCCGCGGCCACGGCGACTGCCGGCAGAATATATTGAATGGCTGCGTTGACCGCCATGTACAACACGCCAACGACCAGCACTCCCAGCACCAGGGCGATGGGTAGATTTCGCTCGGGCTGCTTTACTTCTTCAGCCACCATGTTGAGATCATTCCATCCGTCATAAGCCCACAGAGCGGCGATGAGTGCCACCATGAAGCCGGCGAAGCCGCCCTGAGCACCAGTGAACACAGTATGGAAGTTGGCGAGCCGCCCAATGGGACTAGCAAAGCAGGCGGATGCAATGCCGATGACCAACAGTATTTTCAACCAGGTAAAGACCACCTGGAAGTCGCCTGCTTTTCGGACGCCGATATAGTTGAGGCCGGTGACCAGCCATGCGGCCAAGATGGCGAAGAGCTGCGACCACAGTAGCGGAAAGGGCCGGTGCAACGCATAGGAATCGAGCCAGGCCAAGGCAGGG
Organism: uncultured Acetobacteraceae bacterium; assembly: GCA_964657345.1. Lineage (GTDB taxonomy): Bacteria > Acidobacteriota > Terriglobia > Terriglobales > Acidobacteriaceae. The sequence goes on from CAZZVA010000004.1 coordinate 16,844, forward strand.
AAGATCGCGAGAGTGCGGGCGAGGCCGGTGGTGACGCTGGCGATGGACGCGGGTTTCGCCACCGCGAACCAGGTCCACATGTACAGAAAGGCGGTGAGGTCACCATAGGCCCGCCGAAGGTAGACGTACTCTCCACCAGCAAAGGGCATCATCGCGGCCAGCTCTGCGTAGGTCATAGCGCCGAACAGTGTCAGCAATCCGCCAGTGATCCATGCGAGGTAGACGAGCGGCGATGTACCGACGGCCATCATCATTTCCTGCGGCACAAGGAAGATGCCGCTACCGATGATGGTGCCGATCACGATCGCCGTGGCGTGCGAGAGGCCAAGTACCCGCGGAAGGCGATGCACCGCGATTTCTGGTTGCGAAGAGAGGGAAGCCAAGGTGCTACTCATCTTCGCTGAGCGTGGCGGTTAGTACCAGTTCTTTGTTGAGGGCCAGATGATATCGGGAGAGCGTTTCATCCCTTCTGCGAGCCAGATGTGATCGCCATTCTCAAACGGCATCGCGTATGGAGTGTTGATGACACCGATCGAATGCACATCGCGAAAGGTTTTCCCGACGTCCTCCTGCGTCTGTCCTACGACGATCATGGTATCGCGCAACTGTCCGCGTGGACCCCAGAACCAGTATGTCTGGTGACCGCTGATGGCTGCCGGCAATCCATACTGTCCGCCGTACACATCCAGTGCGCTTGCTTCTCCATAATTGCCGCAGTAGATACCTGTATGTGCTCGCACATCGGCAGGAAGACTGTTGTAGGCAGTGGCGACCTGGCGCACGAATTCCGGCCAACTCGACATGTCGGCAAGTAATTGTGGCAGCGGGGACTTCTGGAAGTTTTCAGTTTCTTCGGGCCGAAAATGCAAACGATGTTCCCAGGAGGAGTATTGCGCCGGTGGAACCAGCGGCAGCACCACGGGCATCCAGTACCAGGCAGCAATTGCAGGAATAAAGCCATAGGCCAACGCTGCTGCCTGCCATCCTGCACCGCGAGGCAGCAATTGGAAACAATACACGCAACCTGCGGCATACAGCATCGGGTAGATGGGAACAACGTAGTACACCTTCGCGTGCAGTGCCATCATCAACCCGAAGAAGAGAAGGGCGGTGAATCCGGCAAACCGGAAGCGACGGGCAGACTGGTGCGACAGCAGCCACAAGATGCCTCCCGCCCAGAAGATGGCGTAGAAGGGAATCATCACCAGCACCTGCTGCCAGAGGAAAGCAGGCGGTGACAGGACGACATCCTTACCTTCATGCGAGGCCGCTATCAGCCATTGCACCGATGGAAACTGCCGATGCCACTGCCATAGAAAGTTTGGCAGTTCGATGAAAAGCAGGAGCCCTGTGCCGGCGGCCGCCCACCAGGTTTGCAATATTCTGCGCTGCGGCGTGAGCAGTAATCCTGAAAGCAGGCAGATCAGGAAAAAGGCTCCGCTCAGCTTGGTCTCGAGTGCCAAGCCGCCGGCTACGCCGAAGAGGATCCACCAGGCTGCGAGCGCCCGGTGTGACGAACCAGTCTCTATCTTGATGATCTCGATTACGGCCAGCATAGCGGTCATCCAGAAGACTGGTTCCAGAGTGTTCATGGAGAAGAAGGTGTCGATGCCCAGGTATTCCGGTGAAGCAATGACCATAATCATGGCCAGGGCCTGCGCAGCTCGCCTGCCGCCAAGGGCGCGGGTGAGAAAGCCGGTAAGCAGCACCTTGAGGGCGCCTGCGACGGAGGGCATCATTCGGAAAGCCCATAGTCGTTCGTGGCCGAACACATGGTCACTGATGCGAGCAAGCACAGCAATCAGAGGCTGGTTGTCGAGATACCCCCATGCGAGCCGCCGTCCACAGACAATGTAGTAGAGTTCGTCCCGGAACATGCCGTAGCCGACATGCTGCGCACGCAGATTCAGGCCGATGTGAATCGCGAGCTTGAGCGCAGCGAAAAGGGACCCAAGCAGGAATGCCTGGCTCCAGGTGCAGTCCTGACCCAGAGTTTTGCGGGTTCTGGTACGCGGAATCGATACATCGGTTGCCCGTAAGGGAGGCCCTGCCACCGACGATAGTTCAGGTTGCGCAATACTCATCGTTATTGAAAGCTCCTGCTTCTTCGCAGCCGGTCAACATGGTCATTCACCAATTAGAATCGCATAGTGCGGGTCCGGCATCTGCGTGGCTGGTTGTAGCGTTCTTCGTATATAGGGGGTCCGTGAAATGGAAGCGGGTCTCTTTTCAATAAGGGAAGGTGAATGCGGACTACCATCGATAGGCTGCGAACCTGGATTGTGCTGCTGGGTGTGCTGCTGGTTCTGGCCCTGGCCCTGTTTTTTGCCTACGCCCGGTACCGGGTAAGTAAGATAGGCCGCGACCTTCCTCAGAAGATGGGGCTGGAGATTCAGCAGTCCACAAACAACTTCACCATTTCCAAATCGTCCAAGGGTCGCACCCTGTTTGTCCTTCACGCTGCGAAGGCGGTTCAGTTCAAGGGGGGCGGCAAAGCCGTGCTTCATGACGTAAGCATAGAACTTTACGGCACGGATGGAGTGAGTACCGACCGTATTTCAGGCAGCGAGTTCGACTACGATCCTGCGACGAAAACGATTCGTGCCGACGGATCCGTCGACATCCTGTTGTCTGATCCGCGTAGCCGACCGGCTGGCGGGGCGAATGCCGGCGTCGAGGGAACGAACCCAAAAGCAATCCACGTGCAGACGCGAGGCCTGGTGTTCAACCAGGAAACGCAGAAGGCTTCGACAGATCAAGAGCTCACCTTTCTGCAGAACGGCTCGTCAGGATCAGCCCGGGGGGCGACCTACGATGGAAATAATGGCACGCTTTCGCTGACCAGTCAGGTGATTCTGAATACAGTGGTCGATGGATCACCAGTCCATGTCGAGGCCCAAAGTGCAGGCTTTGATCGCGCCTCCCGCCAGATGTTTTTGATTCATCAAGCGATCCAGTTGCAGCAGAAACAGGGGAGCTCCGACCAGGCCACCATCTTCTTTCGTCCCGATGGCAAGGCCGACCACATCCGGGCGGAAGGGCATGTTCACTTTCGTTCCGATGACGGCAGCGAGCTGCAGGCCTCTACTGGAACCGCTGCTCTCGGTCCCGCTGGAGTTCTGCAGCAGGTGGTGCTGGAGGGCGGACTTCTCCTTACGAGTCAGCGAGAAGAACACTCGCTGCATGTGAACGGCAATACCGGTGTCTTCAGTTTCGTGCCAGCGTCGACGGGCGGAGCCGGGGACCAGGTCGGCACAGCAGGAAGACTCAACCATGTGAGACTGACGGGTGCCGTCTCGGCTGTCGACCAGCAGTCCGCTCTCGGCGGGAATGCGCATGCTTCTGAAACACGTGAGATGAGAGCCGGGCAGATGGATGTCGACTTGAAAAGCGGGTTTTCCAATAGCATCCAGGCCGAGCATGTGCTCGCGTCAGGGAATGCCATGGTGACGATACACACGATTCATGCCGATGCTCCTCAGCAGCTGACGCAGCTGAAGGGAGATCAGATTTATTCCACCCTCGCGGATGGACACAGCATTTCGACCTTGCGTGCGACCGGGAATACTTCGCTCGAGCAGAGCACGCCCGGCGGTCTGAGTCAGAGCAGCAGCGGTGATGTCTTGTCGGTCAACTTCGCTCAGAGTTCAGCTCCACAGCCATCTGCTGCCAGGGGCACCCGGTCCCGGCGCGGATCCACTCCCCTGGACACGATGAGTCGTGGCAGCCAGGTCGAAACGGCTTTGTTGACTGGGCATGCTGTCATGGTGCAACAACAGAATGCATCTGCGAACCCCGACAAGACTGTTGCTACGGCTGAGCGCATCAGCTATCGAGGCGACTCCGGTGTGATGGAATTGACTGGCGGCAATCCGCACATCAGCAGGGGCCAGTCAGATATCGCCGCATCGTCTGTCGTGTTCAACCACACGACTGGAGATGCGACGGCAACCGGAGGGGTGAAGGCAACTTACGTCAACCGCGGCTCTTCGCAGAACGACGTCTCCAAAGCCAAGTTGTCCGGTGCCAACGACGTCACCCATGTCGTCGCTGATCATGCGGCGCTCGACCATGCGAAAGATCAAACGACTTTCTATGGTGCGCCGCTTGCCGATGCGCGCATGTGGCAGGGAAGCAGTTCCATCAGCGCGCCGCGGATTGTGCTGTCCCGTTCATTGCAATCGCTCGTTGCGGATGGCGGAGTCAAGGCAGCCTTTGCGGAAAACGCAGCTACGAAGCAGGGCACTGAGCCCCGCGTGATCCATACGACGAGCAGGATCTTTGCCTACTCGGGAGGGGAGCGGAAGGCGACTTTGTCAGGCGGCGCGCAGGCGCATGAGGCAGAAGGCACGATCAGTGCCGCCACCATTGACCTCTACCTGCAACAGGAGGCCGCAGGGCCAGGCGATTCAACCGTCATCCATGCTGCGACGAGTGCGTTGGGTCCCGGGGGCAAGATAAGCCGTATGATAGCTCAGCAGAATGTTCGCCTGACCCAGGGCGATCGCTCGGGAACGGGGGACAAACTGGTCTATACCGCCGACGACGGCACGTTCATCCTGACGGGGACAACCGCGGCGCCGCCACTTCTTTCCGATCGCGAACATGGAACCGTCACCGGGAGTTCCTTAGTCTTCAATGATCGCGATGACAGCGTCGTTGTGAATCGCGGTCAGTCGCCCACATTGACGGACAGCCGCACCAAGAGCGACCCTCACAGCAAAAGCCCGGCCGCTGGTAGCCACCCGGCTGGAAGAGTTCAGTAACGAATGCAGAAGCTGGTGATTCGGGAGATCGCGAAGTCCTACAAGGGCCGGCAGGTGGTCCGCGGGGTCAGCCTCGAAATTGCACAGGGCGAGGTGGTTGGACTGCTGGGTCCCAATGGTGCAGGCAAGACCACGAGCTTTTACATGATCGTCGGCCTGATTGCTCCGGATGCCGGCCAGGTGCTTATCGACGATAAGGATATCTCGCGTGTGCCGATGTATATGCGAGCACGTCAGTATGGCATCAGCTACCTGCCGCAGGAGCCATCTGTTTTCCGTAAGCTGACGGTCGAGGAGAATATCTTGGCTGTCCTGGAAGCCCAGTCGATATCCTGGGAGATGAGGCGCGCCCGCACCGAGAAGCTGCTCGATCAGCTGAGTTTGGGCAAGATCCGCCGCACGCGCGGATACGCGCTTTCCGGCGGTGAGCGGCGCAGAGTCGAAATCGCCCGCTGTCTCTGTATCCAGCCTTCATTCATCCTGCTGGACGAGCCATTTTCGGGGATCGATCCGATCGCGGTTCTCGACCTTCAGGAGATCATCTTTGACTTGAAGGCCAGCGGCATCGGCGTGCTGATTACCGACCATAACGTCCGCGAGACCCTGACAGTCACAGATCGTGCTTATATCATCGCCGACGGCAAAATCTGCTTCACGGGTACCCCGGAGGAGCTTGGCGACGATCCGGAGGTTCGACGGATTTATCTCGGGGAAGGGTTTTCACTGCATTGATGTGCCTGTGACGATTCAGCTGCATCCGGATTGCCTTTTATTCCAATGATTTGCCGATCGTGTTCGTTCCGAATTGGGAATAACAAGATCTGGTAACTGTAGGTTGCGCGAATTCGATGTAAGCTCTATCTCGCGATCTCCGGTGCGATGTAGACTGGGCAAAATCCCGTGATTGACCTAATTAGGATGTGATGGCTCTTCTCCAACCAAAGCTCAGCCTCAAGGTTGCGCAACGGCAGATCCTGACCCCTGGCTTGATGCAGATGGTCAGCGTGCTTGCCTTGAACAAGCTTGAACTGAAAGAAATGATCAATACCGAGATCGTTGAGAATCCGGTGTTGGAAGAGGTTGAGGAGCATGTGCCCCTGCTGGAGGACCTGGCTGGAAGGGAAGCAGAGCGTGACCGGGCGACCGAAGAGAAGCCCGTCACGGAGACCAGCCCGGAAGAACGCGATCCTTTTGAGGAAATTGATTTCGGATCCTACTTCCAGGATTATCTGGATCCCGGATATCGGACGGCCAGCAACTTCGAAATATCCGAGAAGCCTTCCTTTGAGAACTTTCTTTCAATTCCTGAAACTCTCACTGATCATCTCCAGTGGCAGCTGGGTTCACTCAGCGTATCTCCGGAGATTCGGGAGGCTGCCGAATACATTATCGGGAACCTGAATGAAGACGGTTACCTGGTGACGAGCCTCGAAGACCTGGCAGCGGGCTTCTCGATGGAGCCTGCATCCGTCATTGACGATGCCTCTCCAGAAATACATGACTCACCACCCGGGGGAGACAGCCCCGCGCCGTTGTCTTCCAGCTTGGTGGACATACCGGAGACGGCTGCGGCGGTCATCCCCCTTACTCCGGCGGCCGCCCTGCTGTTCGAGGCCCTGAGTGTGATTCGCGGACTTGACCCGGTGGGCATTGCAGCGAGCAATCTGCGGGAGTGCCTGCTCTTTCAGATCGCCTCCCAACGTCGCGAATTCGAGTTCATCTTTTCAGCCGATCACGCGGAAAAACGTTCGGATGAAGAGGCTGCGAGCGCAGAAGCAATGCAAACCGCGGCCTATGCGACAGCTTTGCCGCAGACGGATCCTGTGCTGGTCAAGAAGAAACTGTCGTGCTTCGAAACAGCAGAGCAGATCGTGAGGGACCATCTTTTACTCCTTCAAAAGCGGGACACCCGTGAACTCGCCAAGCTGATTGCCCGATCGGCGGAAGAGGTGCAGGCAGCAGTCGACCTGATTCGCACCCTGGATCCGAAGCCCGGCCAACGATTCAACCGGCCGAATACCCGGCTGATCGAGCCCGATGTTTCTTTTGTCAAGCGAGGGGACGAGATTGTCATCGTGATGAATGAAGATGACATGCCGACTCTGCGGCTTAACAGTGGCTATAAGAAACTGCTGTCGCAGTCGGATACAGAGAAAGACGTAAAGGAGTACGTGAAAGAACGCTACCGTTCCGCGCTGCAGTTGATGCGCAACATCGAGCAGAGGAAAAGCACCATTCTGCGAACCTGTGAAGCGATCATCCGCCGCCAGCCGGAGTTCCTTGAGCACGGCGTCAATGCTCTGCGGCCGATGATGATCAAGGATGTGGCAGAGGAAATCGGCGTTCATCCGTCGACTGTCAGCCGCGCCGTTTCGAACAAATATGTCCATACGGCGCAGGGCGTTTTCGAATTGCGTTTCTTCTTTTCGGAGGGTGTGAACGGACCTGAAGGGGCCGCGACGCCCCTGCTGTTGTTGAAAAGGAAGGTTAAGAAGCTCATCGAAGAGGAGAACCCCCAGAAGCCGCTCACTGACGATCAGTTGGCGGTCATCCTGCAGGGCCAGGGGATCCGTGTGACCCGGCGCACAGTAGCAAAGTACCGTGAGGACTTGAACATTCCGAGTACCCATCAACGCAGGGTCCGCGCGTGAGCTACACTGTTTCCTCTTCTTGATCGAACGCATCTCTGTACACAGAGGAGGCAAGACGATGCAGGTTGATTACACCGGACGGCAGGTCGCCGTCACTCCCGCACTCCGCACACTGGCTGAGGAAGGTCTGGGGAGAGTCGGCACTATCCTTGGCAAATCCTTTGGCGCTCACGTCATTCTGACCGCTGAAAAATACCGGCAGACAGCAGAAATCACGGTTCAGTCGCGACACCACAGCCTGGTGGGGCTGTGCGAAAACCACAGCATGGAAACAGCCTTGCGGGACGCCGTCGCCAAGGTGGAAACCCAGGCCAAACGGCTGAAGGAGAAGATCAGGGAGTCGAAGCGCCAGCCCAAAGAGGAAAAACTGCTTGTGGAGGCCCCGGTTCGCCGGAACAGCGGTGCCGCAGCCAATGGTAAAGCCTCCTCCCAATCGCATTCATCCGCTTCGCGAAAGCAACCTGCTGCTGCCGCGGTCACGCTCCACGCCGCTAGCGCCTTCTACCAGGAGCCTCACCTGGTGCGCTCGCCCGATTCCGTAGCGACGCGCCCCATGACCGTAGAAGAGGCTGTCAAGGAAGCGGAGTGTCTCGATAAAGAAGTCTTTGTCTTTCGCAATCCCGAGGGCGCCATCACTGTCCTGCATCGCAAACGTGACGGGCTGATGGAGCTCATCGAAGCGTCGTAATGATTTCGTGGAGGAGCGGGAACTCCAGTAGAGCCTGGAGTTTCCGCTCCTTCCGATCCGCTTTCGGTTCTGGTGTGGAATGCATGGTGCTAGGATGAGCCATGCGACGCGATGCCGCAGCTTCCCATCCCCTACCCAAAACAAAAGGCCCGCGTCCAGGGGCCGCGCATCGTGGGCTCCGGAAAAAGACCGCCGACATCACCCTGAATACTCCTGATCCTTCGAAAGAGCTGGTGATCCTGACCGGCCTGTCGGGTTCCGGCAAATTGTCTGCCCTCAAGGCATTTGAGGACATGGGTTTCTACGCTGTAGACAACATGCCTCTGGAACTGATTCCTAATTTTGCGGATCTGGTTCGGCAGTCGATCGAGATCACCCGGGCCGCCATGGTGGTCGATGTGCGGGAAGGCCAGCGGCTCGACCGCTTCCCGGCCATGCTGAAAGACATCCGCAAGGTGCTTCCGACGACGGTCGTTTTCCTTGACAGTTCGGACGCTTCGCTGGTCCGGAGATTTTCCGAGACCCGCCGACCTCATCCTCTGGGTCGCTCCGAAACTGTTCTGAAAGCGATTCAGGCCGAGCGCGGCCTGCTGGAGCCCATCCGGAATGTGGCTGATCTGAGCATCGATACCTCCAACTACAACGTGCATGAATTGCGCGCTTACATGGTTTCGAAGTTTGAGCGGGGCGACAGTGCCAAGAACCTGATGGTCTCTTCTATCAGCTTCGGCTACAAGAATGGCGTGCCGCTTGAGGCGGACCTGGTTTTTGATGTCCGCTTCCTGCCGAATCCTCATTTCATCCCCGAGTTCCGACCCCTTACCGGCAAGCATCCCAAGGTCGCAAAGTACGTGCGAAGTTTTCCGCAAACGACAGAGTTTCTGGATCGGACCACCCAGATGCTGCTCTTTCTCTTGCCCCATTACATCCAGGAAGGTAAGAGCTACCTGACAGTGGCCTTCGGATGCACAGGCGGTCAGCACCGGTCGGTGATGATCGCGGAAGAAATGAAGAAGCGCCTGGCGAAAGAGGGTTACCGGATCAAGGTGTCGCATCGAGACATGCCTCATTGAAGCAATACATCCGGATGCAAATCTGCTTACAATACTGGCAGTGATGAAACCGGCAATCAGGCGTACGTTTCGCCAGACTCGTTCAGCGCTCCCGACGGTGCAGCCAAACCCGCGAGCAGCCAGATGAGACGATTGCTGCGGCTGCTGCACTACGCGCGGCCCTACACGCTGCAGGGACTGCTGTCCGTCCTGCTGATGGCCGCAGTCGGATTGCTGGATGCCTTTCGACTGTTGCTGATTCGACCTATCTTCGACCGCGTTCTCAATCCTTCCGCCAAAGAGCATGAGATCCCGCTGTTCTCGGTTCCACATACGAACATCCACTTGAACCTGCAGCAGATTGTGCCGTCGCATCTCCATAACGACTGGACGGTGGTGGGATTTGCGCTGGTGGTGTCGACCCTGCTGAAGGGCCTGTGTGATTACTCCGGAACGTACCTGACGAATTACGCGGGTTTCGGGATGATCACCGATCTACGCGATGACCTGTACGAAGCCATTCTGCGGCGATCCGTTTCTTTCTTTCAGAAACATGCTACCGGTACGATCCTGTCTACCCTGATCAACGATATCGAGCGGGTGCAGTATGCCATGTCGGCGGTGCTGTCAGAGTTTCTGCAGCAGGGTTTTACTTTCCTGTTTACAGCCGGTGTAGTGATTGTGTACGGCGGCTGGCTTTCGCTTGTCCTGCTGCTGTTCGTGCCAGTTGTTGTCATCTCTGCGAAGAAGATTGGTCGACAGGTACGTCATACAACGCGGCGCGGGCAGGACAAACTGGCCGAGATCCAGAACCTGCTCCATGAAACGGTTACCGGCAATCGGATTGTGAAGGCGTTCAGCATGGAGCGCTGGGAAATGCGCCGCTTCAAGCAGGCCGCGCGCCGTCTGTTCCGCGCCAATCTTCGCTCGGTACGCGCCCAGGCAATCTCCTCACCATTGATGGATTCTATAGGCGCCGTCGCCATCGCCCTGCTCTTGTTCGTAGGGCGAGGACAGATTCAGCGCCACGCCATGACCGAAGGCACCTTCTTCGCGTTCATCATCGCTGTCTTCAAGCTCTACGATCCTGTCCGCAAATTCGCTGGCTTTTACAACAATTTTCAGCAGGCACTTGGCGCCTCCGCGGCGATCTTCGATTTCATGGACGATGAAGACGATGTTCTTGAGAAGCGTGGAGCCGTCCAGTTGCAGGGCTTCAGGACTGCCATCGAGTTCAAGAATGTCAGCTTCCGCTATCACACGGACGAAGGAGAGAAGCGGGTACTCGACTCTATCCAGCTGACCATTCCGCGCGGCGAGGTTGTTGCCGTCGTTGGACCAAGTGGCGCTGGGAAGTCAACTCTGGTGAACCTGATCCCTCGATTCTTCGATGTGTCTGAGGGGCAGATTCTGCTGGACGGTCACGACCTGCGGGACGTGAAACTCGAAAGCCTGCGCCGCCTCATCGGCAATGTCACGCAGGAGACGATCCTGTTCAACGACACCATTCGCAACAATATTGCTTATGGCCAACCCGATGTTCCGCTGGAGAAGGTTTACGCCGCTGCCCAGGCGGCACTTGCCCACGATTTCATTGAGCGCCTTCCGGAGAAATACGACACGGTGATCGGGGAGAAAGGCTTCCGTCTGTCTGGAGGCGAGCGCCAGCGGCTGGCGATTGCTCGTGCGCTGTTAAAGAATGCGCCGATTCTTATTCTCGACGAGGCCACTTCTTCCCTCGATCTCGGAAGCGAGTCGCTGGTCCAGGCCGCTCTGGCTAACCTGATGCAGGGGAGAACTTCCTTGGTCATCGCGCACCGCCTGTCGACAGTTCGGAATGCAACCCGAATCGTTGTTCTTGAGGATGGAAGGATCTCCGACATCGGCTCTCATGAGCAACTCCTGCAATCCTCTGACACGTATCAGCGTCTGTATCAATTACAGTTTCTGCACGGAGACGCCGGTCGTGAGCCGATTGCCTCTGAAATCGATGCTGAACTTGTGGCAGGTGAAAAAGCGTGATCGAGACCTCTCCCGCATCACGCGACGTTTATTCCATGACGGGTTTTGCGCGCACTGCCGGCCGCATCCACGAAGGCGAGTCGGAGATTGCAACCTGGACGTTGACCCTCAAGAGCGTCAATCATCGATTCCTGGATTTGCATCTTCGTTTGCCATCCGGCACAGACAGCCTGGAGATGGAACTTCGTCGATTGTTAAAGGATCGTGTTCGTCGCGGACACCTGGAATTGACGCTGACCTACGATCAGGACAGTACAAAGCAGTCCGACGCGCTGGCCTACAATCGCGAACTCGTCTCGCAGTATGTCTCAGTCTTCCGGGCTGTTGCGCAGGAGCACGGCCTCAATCAGCAGCCTGACCTGAACGCGGCATTGCGGTTGCCAGGTGCGTTCGGTCAATCTACAGGGCGAGCAGGCAATCCCACCTACCGTGAGCAGCGTGAGAGTAGCATCGAAGCGCTGCAAGCAGCAGTACTGGGCGCCATGGATGACCTGATTCATCAATTGAACGATATGCGTCGTTCCGAGGGTAAGGCACTCACTTCCATCCTGCACACCTGTCTTGATCTGCTGGAGCAGGATGGCAGCACTGCGGCCACTCTGCGGAAGAGTATTCAGGCGGCTTACCTGGCGCGTCTTCGCCAGCGCATGGAATTGCTGGCCTCGACAATCTCCGATGAGGGTCGTCTGTTGCAGGAAGCAGTGTTGCTTGCTGACCGCAGTGACGTGGAAGAAGAGATTGCACGGCTCCATGTCCATGTCGAACACTTTCGCTCTCTGCTTTCTGCGGGGGGAGAAGTCGGCAAGAAACTGGACTTTTTGTTGCAGGAAATGAATCGCGAGGCGAATACACTTCTAGCAAAGAGTGCGGGAATACCTGAGCAGGGCGCGCAGATTACTGAGCTGGGCTTGAACATGAAGTCAGTGATCGAGAAAATTCGCGAGCAGGTCCAGAATCTTGAGTAGACCTTGCTGCAGAAACATTTTTGTGTGACATGAGGAAGGGCTAAAGTTTGGCAGGGATTCTCTTCATTATTTCGGCACCATCGGGTTCGGGAAAGTCGACCCTGGTCAATGCCCTGCATCCGCTCGCAAAAGATCTGGAATTTTCTATCTCCTACACCACTCGTACACCGCGCGGAGCGGAAAAGGATGGAGTGGAGTATCACTTCACCACTCGTGAAAAGTTTCTGGAGATGGTCAGTCGCGGCGAATTTCTGGAGTGGGCCGAAGTATTCGGCAATTACTACGGAACTGCCTGCCACACCCTGGATGATGCGAAGGCGCGAGGCAAGGACCTGCTGCTTGATATCGACGTGCAGGGTGCCACGCAGGTGCGGAACGCAATGCCGCACGCTGTCAGTATCTTCGTGCTTCCACCCAACCCCGTCGTGCTTGAAGCAAGACTGCGAAAGCGCAGCATGGCGGAAGGCAACCTGGCGGAAGAGATCATCCAGCGCCGCCTGGCGAATGCGACTCGCGAAATCGAGAATTACACCCTTTATCGCTATGTGCTGATCAATGACGTTCTGGTAGAAGCCGTGCGGCAACTGACCGCCATCGTGATTGCCGAGCGGAAACGGCAGAATCCAGAGTATGCTGAAGGAGACACGCAGGAGTCCATCAAGCTTGCTGCGAGTTGTTTGGAAGTAAACGCCAGAGAGCGTCTTCGTCCAATCCTCGAGTCGTTCGGGCTACAGATGAAAGCAGTCAATAACGAAGCAGCTCATGTTTGAAGTCATTTCAGGGGTCGTCGCAAATGGATATTCAAGCTGGTTTCGATAGCAACTATCGTTTTGTCCTGGTCGCTGCACGTCGCGCCCGTCAACTGCAGAATGGTTCGGTTCCCATGGTACCGTCGCTTTCCACGAAGGCGTGCCGCGTCGCGCAGGATGAAATCGCTGCCGGCAAGGTGCATTACACCCAGACCGCAACCGCGATCCGCAAACCGGAGATCCGGGCAGAAGATCTGCCACCTGTAAGCGAAGTTTAGCCAGCGGGTCGGCAGTCGGGTAGACTGAGGCTATGAAGGTCACGGTAGGCGTGTCCGGCGGTATTGCCGCGTACAAGGCAGCAGAACTGGTTCGTGCCCTGCAGCAACAGGCGCTTGACGTCCACGTGGTGATGACTGCGGCAGCAGAGCAGTTCATACAGCCGCTTACCTTCGCCGCGCTCACGGGCCATAAGGTGATAACTGGTCTGTGGGCCTCGGCACCGGGGACCGGACCATCTTTGGACGCAGATGCTGTTGCGGAATCTGCGATCGAACACATTGCCGAGGCAAAAACAGATGCGCTGGTCGTCGCGCCGGCCACGGCAAATACGCTGGCGCGGTTTGCGCACGGGCTTGCGGACGATTTCCTTTCGACGCTGTATCTTGCAACGACAGCTCCCGTCATCGTGGCTCCTGCGATGAACGTCAACATGTGGGAGCATCCGGCAACTCGCACAAATCTTTCGGTTCTCGAGGACCGCGGAGTGCGCATCGTGTCCCCGGGCAACGGCTACCTCGCCTGCGGCATGGTCGGGGGCGGCCGGCTGGCAGAGACACAATTGATTGTCCAGGCCGTGCTTGAACAACTGAATTATCGTCATGACCTGGCCGGCGAAACTGTCCTGGTGACTGCCGGCGGTACGCGGGAGGCCATTGACCCGGTTCGCTTTATCGGCAATCGATCCAGTGGCAAGATGGGCTATGCACTGGCCGAAGCGGCTGTGCGCCGCGGCGCCCGCGTGGTCCTGATCAGTGGACGCACATCGCTGCGGCCGCCGGCGAATTGTGAGTTCCTGCAGGTCACAACGTCGGAGCAGATGCATCATGCGGTCCTAGAGCGGCTTCCGCAGGCTACGATCGTGATCAAGGCTGCTGCGGTTTCGGATTATCGCCCTGTGGTCACGGCGGAGCAGAAGATCAAACGCGACGGACCGCTCACGATCGAACTGGAGCCAACGGCAGATATTCTTCGCGAGGCGGCCGAACGTAAAAGACCCGGAACTCTCATCATCGGCTTCGCTGCAGAAACAGAAAATGCCTTTGAGCATGCACGCGGAAAGCTCGCGCGCAAAGGCGCGGATGCCATTGTGCTGAACGACGTTTCGCGACCGGATATCGGATTTGATTCGGATCGCAATGCCGTCACCTTCCTCACGCAGAAGACTGCTGTCGAACTGCCGGAGATGAGTAAACGCGAGCTGGCTGATCGCATTCTCGGGGAAGTGCTGGCGTTACGTCGTCCGGCCTCGCTGCTGGATGAAAATGAACCGGCGCGCCACACCCTGATCCAGGAGTAGTTTCCTTGGCAGCACTTACTCCTGAAGCGCGAGCTGCGCTGATTGCCCGCATAGCGTTTTGTCGCGACCTCGGCATCTTCGACCTTTATCGTCGCGAGACCGGGAATGACTCGATCACCCTCGGCGATGCCGGTCCAGCCGTGGCTCCGCCACTGCTATCCTCTACCGAGGAGTTCGCCATAGCCTCGAAACGATCCATGCCTGCAGCATCGCTGGTTGCACTGTCTGATGTTGCGACGGTGAAAGAACAGCGCCCGACGTTGACGGAGGTTCGTGAAGATCTTGGTGACTGCACCCGATGCAAGCTTTCAAAAACGCGCAACAAGATTGTCTTTGGTGATGGTGATCCAAAGGCGCGTTTGCTGTTCGTGGGGGAAGGTCCAGGTGCGGATGAAGATGCACAGGGTGTGCCTTTTGTCGGTAGAGGAGGGCAGCTGCTGAATAACATGATCAACGCGATGGGCCTGAAGCGGGAACAGGTGTACATCGCCAATATCGTC
>CAZZVA010000005.1:0-31728 GCA_964657345.1 uncultured Acetobacteraceae bacterium
TGAAATGCTTCACCGCATTGGTTACATACATGGCGCTGCGATCCAACCCAATTCTTCAACGACGCGGTTCAAGACCTTGCCGGCCGGCCCTACAAACGGCTTGGCCTGCTTGTCTTCTTCATCGCCCGGCTGCTCCCCAACCAACATCAACTCGGCGCGGGCCTGTCCTTCGCCGAAGACTGCGTGCATCGCGTGACAGTACAACTCGCAGCCTTTGCATCCCGGCAGTGCGGCGCTCAACGATGTCAGCGTGCGCTCGTCCGGCAGATACGCTTCGGCAGTGCCTGTCTTTTGTGCCTTGATCATCGCATCCGTCCTTCCTCCCGCGGCTGTCATCAATTGCGGGAGCAGCTGGATTTCCGGCATGTTCTGCCAGTAGCGCACCGGCATTTCCGAACGCATCGCTTTGGGATTTAACCGTGCGGGATTAAAGATGGATTTGTAGTAACTGCGCCACATATCTTCGAGCTCATCATCCTGCGGCGCCGCCTCTCGCGGGACACCTTCGCTCCATGTCAGGCGACGCGCTTCCGGGTCCCAATGCACAGACTGGCGCGGCGTCAGGATGGACCATTGCATGGTGGGGAATCGTTCCTGAAAAAACGGTGCAGCCAGCTCCAGCACATCATGGTCCGGCTTGTACCAGGAGATGAAGTGCTCTGCGCCTGTTTCATCACTCACCTGCCGGAAGCGCACAAACGCATGCATTTTATGAAGGTCGCGCCGTATCTGCTGTTCCATGCGGCGCGCTTCGACAACATCGCCATCGACTTCCACATGCAGCAAATTACGCGCTTCCTGTAAACGCCACAGAAGCCGATACAGAAGCTGCCATCGTGCCGGGTCGGCATGGTGCGAAACTACTTGCGCCAACTCGACGAAGGGACGCGGCACAAAGATGCTTCCCGCCGGCACGGGCTGGGGCGCCGACTGCTCCTCGCCGAAGGAAAGTCCGAGATTCTGAGGCGTTTCTGTATCGAAAATCTCGACCTGATCCGGCGGGACACCTTCCGCAAGGAGTGCTCGTGCTATCTCCCGCCAGTTCGCGAATGTCGGTTCGATGGTGATACGCCGCACGCTTTAGACCTCGCCGGAGACCGCACTGGTGGCCGAAGCAAACAGCTCAAGCTGTGGAGCCGGTGTCACGATTTCCTTCAACCGCGAGGCATCCACCGTCCCGCTTTTCGGTAGCGAGTCGACAGTGACCAGAAAGTTTTCAGCCTGCTTCACGCGGACGTTAAGCTTCCGCAAGTCATCCAGGGTCAGCCGATGATACTTCCGGATGCGCAGGATCTTCTCGACATTGCGATAACCGATACCCGGCACGCGCAGCAGGGCTTCCCGCGTGGCAGCATTCACATCTACCGGAAAGAATTCGCGATGACGCAAAGCCCAGGTCAGCTTGGGATCGCGCTGCAGATCCAGATTGGGCTCATCGGCAGTCGTCAGTTCAGTTGCATCGAAGCCGTAATAGCGCATCAGCCAGTCTGCCTGGTACAGCCGATGCTCCCGCACCAGCGGCACGGGCTGTAATGGCAATCGCGCGTCTGCCCTTGGATATGGACTGAAGCCGGAATAGTAAATTCTTCGCAACTGGTAATCGCCGTAAAGATGCTTCGCTGTCGCCAGGATCTGCTGATCGGTACTGGCTGTCGCGCCTACTACCATTTGTGTGCTCTGCCCGGCGGGAGCGAACTTTGGAGCGCGGCTGTCTTTTCTGCGATCTTCTTCGGCTGCCATTCGGCTGGTAAAAATCTGCCCCATGGCTGACTCGATCACATCCGACTTCTTGTCTGGCGCCAGTTGCACCAGGTCCTGCTGGGTTGGCAACTCGATGTTGGCGCTTAACCGGTCAGCCCATCTTCCAGCCTCGTCCATCAATAGCTGCGAGGCGCCCGGGATGGCTTTGAGGTGGATGTACCCGCCAAACAAATGCGTCTCGCGCAGGGTCCGCGCGACCCGCACCAGTTCCTCCATGGTGTAATCGGGAGACTGGATGATGCCTGAACTCAGGAACAGTCCCTCGATGTAGTTGCGCTTGTAGAAATCCAGTGTCAGCGTTACCACTTCTTCCGGAGTGAAGCGCGCCCGCCGGATGTCACTCGATACGCGATTCACGCAGAAGGCGCAATCGTAGGAGCAGTAGTTGGTGAGCAGGATTTTCAGCAGGGAGACGCACCGGCCGTCCGGCGTATAGCTGTGACAGATTCCCATGCCGTCGGAATGCCCGATGCCTTTGCCTGTGCCTGCGCGCTTGGCTCCGGAGCTGGCGCAGCTTGCGTCATACTTGGCCGCGTCCGCCAGGATTTCGAGTTTGTCCTGAACTGTCATCATGCCGATGCTTCCGCTCCTGTCCAGGCCCGCGCCAACTTCATACCGCCATCCCTCATCTTACTGGCGAAGGGTAGGCGAAGAGTATCTGCCGTTCAACTACGTTATGATGACAATTCTTTCCCATCCCAGCTTGGTGAATGCGTGAACAGGACACTGCCTTGCAATCTTTCTGCGTCAGCAGCCGCAATTTTAGGAATTTTGTTCAGTTGTGGAGCTGCTGTTCTGCCCGCGATCGCTCAACAAGCGGCTCCGGTCAGTCCCGAGGCCATCGGTAAACAGACGTCAACCGCGATCCGCGCCAAAACGCTGGCGGCGACGCCTCCGATGGGCTGGAACAGCTGGGACAGCTACGGTCTATCCATCACGGAAGATGAGTTCAGCGCAACGACCGAATTGCTCCATACCCAGTTGCAGCAATATGGCTGGCAGTTCGCTGTCATAGATGAAGGCTGGTACCTGTCCAACCCCGCCAGTAATGGAAAGCCCGCGTGGCAGTACACCATGGACGCCAATGGCCGCTACATGCCTGCAGAGAATCGTTTTCCTTCGGCTGCCGACGGCGTCGGTTTGAAGAAAATTGCGGACAAGATCCACTCTCGTGACCTGCGGCTGGGGATTCACATCATCCGCGGCATTCCACGAGAGGCCGTAGGCAAGAACCTGCCGATCGCCGACTCCAGCTTCCACGCTGCGGATGCTGCTGACACCACCGACACCTGCCGCTGGAACAGTGACAACTACGGCATTAAGGATAATGCCGCCGGCCAGGCGTATTACGATTCCCTGGCAAAGCTTTATGCGGGCTGGGGCATTGACTTCATCAAGGTCGATTGCATTTCGTTCCCCTACAAGACCGCCGAGATCCGCATGCTGAGCGAAGCCATCAAGAAGACGGGTCGGCCGATCATCCTGAGTCTTTCGCCCGGTCCGACTCCTATCGATGAAGCTGCAGACGTTTCCGCCCATGCGCAGATGTGGCGGATCAGTGACGACTTCTGGGATCATTGGGACAAGTGGCCGGATGCTCCGTGGTCCCAGAGCCTGAAAGGCCAGTTCGATACACTCGCGCAGTGGGAGCCGTTTTCCGGCCCCGGCCACTGGCCGGATGCGGACATGCTCCCGATCGGCTATCTCGGACCGCGCCCCGGCTACCGCGAAGCACGCCAGAGCGGCCTTTCGCCTGACGAACAGCAGACTCTCCTCACGCTGTGGTCTATCACTCGTTCTCCCTTAATGATGGGAGGCGAGCTGCATCATCTCGACGCGCGCGTGCTCAACCTGCTTACCAATCCGGAAGTCATCAGTGTGGACCAGGACAGCACCAACAACCATCCGCTGCTGCGCACCCCGGACACTGCTGTCTGGACGGCAAAGCCATCCTCAGGCGGGGGCACCTTCATCGCAGTTTTCAACCTAGCGGATACCCCGCAGGAGCTCCACTACACGTGGGCCCAACTAAAGGTCACGCTGCAGAAGAAGGATCGGCAGCGCGACCTGTGGCAGTTAAAGAGCAGCAAGATCAAGAAGAAGCAGGATGGAATCACCGTGACACTGGCGCCGCATGCTTCTGCTCTGTACCGGATCGGCGGCACAGGCTTTGAGCAGAGAGGAATCCTGCATTATTTCTTTTAGGGCTGGAGATGTTGGAGTGGGCTGGCTTTGAGGGTCGACACGATTGGTGCTCAGAGTGAATCCCGGAAATAATCCAGGGACAGTGTGAGCCCCTCATGCAGGCTTACTAGTGGCTCCCATCCCAGAAGTGCCTTCGCCTTGGTGATGTCCGGTTTACGACGCGCAGGATCATCCGGAGGCAAAGGAAGCTTTTTGATGCCGGATGACGAGCCGGTGACCGCCAGCACCTCACGCGCGCACTCGGCGATCGTCCACTCTACTGGGTTTCCGATATTGACTGGAAGGTGCTCATTGGAACCCGCAAGTCGAATAATTCCTTCAATCAAATCGGATACGTAACAGAAGCTGCGCGTCTGCAGTCCATCTCCGTAAATGGTCAGATCTTCGCCGCGAAGCGCCTGCATCATCAGGTTGGAAATGACCCGGCCATCTGTCGGCTGAAGGCGCGGCCCGTAGGTGTTGAAGATTCGCACCAGACGCGTATCGACGCTGTAATAGCGGTGGTAGGCCATCACCGTAGCCTCGGCAAAGCGCTTGGCCTCGTCATACACCGAGCGCGCGCCGATTGGGTTGACGTGCCCCCAGTAGGTCTCTGTCTGGGGATGCTCCAGCGGATCGCCATAGCATTCGGATGTCGACGCCTGCAGATAGCCTGATTGATACTTGCGGGCAATGTCGAGGGTGTTGACAGTGCCGTAGGAACCTACCTTCAACGTCTCCGGACCGAGTCGGTCGTAATCAGCAGGACTCGCCGGCGATGCAAAGTTGAAGATGAAGTTGACTGTGCCTGGATCGAAGGGTTCGCAGATGTCCTGCTCGATCAGTTCGAAACGCGTTTCTTTGGCCAGGTGAGCGATGTTCTGCAGTCGACCGGTTGCCAGGTTATCGACTCCTACGACTTCATGTCCGCGAGCCAGTAACGCGTCACATAAATGGGAGCCTAAAAAACCTGCTGCCCCGGTGACCAGAATTCGTTGTACCGTCAAAACGCCTCTCATTCCACTTATAACGACATCGCTGTTCCTGGAACTCAGGGCAGATGCCGTCTTGAAGTCTTCTCCGCTCCAACATGCTCCCGGCCTGTAGTGGCGGTGGGCCGGCCCACGCTGATGTAAGTAAAGCCTTCCTTGACCATTTCTTCCGGGTCATACAGGTTGCGACCGTCGATCACTATTGGGTACCGCAGCGTGAAGCGCAGCCTGGCCAGATCAAGCTGAGCAAAATCGCTCCAGTCGCTCAGGATCAGCAGCGCATCCGCATCCTGTGCTGCAGCGTAAGGATCGTCGACATATTGAAGACGCGCGCTCTCGGGCAGAATTTCCTTTGCCCGTTCGGAGGCGGCTGGATCATAGGCGCGGATACTGCATCCCTCGTGCAGCAGCATGGTGATGATGTCGAACGCAGGCGACTCGCGCACATCATCCGTGCCGCCTTTGAAAGCCAGACCCAGCACCGCGAGTTGTTTGCCACGGAAGGTCCAGAGCGCGGTACGAACCTTGTTGAAGTAGCGCTTCTTCTGATCGGCGTTGATCTTTTCTACTTCCTTCAACAGGCTGAAATCCACACCCAGCTGCTCAGCCACATACCGGAAGGCTGCTACATCCTTCGGAAAGCACGAACCGCCATAGCCGATGCCGGCCCGCAGAAATTTCGAGCCGATCCGCTTGTCGAGACCCATACCCAGAGCAACTTCTTCGACACTGGCTTCTGCTGCCTCGCACACGTTCGCAACTGCGTTGATGAATGAAATCTTCATCGCGAGAAAAGCATTCGAAGCATGCTTGATCAATTCTGCTGCCTTGGTGGAGACAAGCAGAATGGGCGGAGGATCCGACTTCGACTTGGAACCCGGAAAGCTGGTCACTTCTTCGTAGTAGCTGCCAGTCGTAAGTGGCGCGTAGATCGCTCTCAGTACGTCAGCCGCCCTGGAAGTATCGGCTCCCACCACAATGCGGTCGGGATGCAGAAAGTCGATCACGGCCGTACCTTCACGCAGAAATTCCGGGTTGGAAGCAACATCGAAATCGTCTTTCGAAGCCCCGTTGCGTACGATGGTCCGCCGGACCCATTCGTTGGTGTAGACCGGTACGGTGCTCTTTTCGACGATTACCTTGTAACCATTGATGGAACGGGCGATTTCACTCGCCACTGCATCGACGTACGACAGGTCGGCATTGCCGGATTCACTCTGCGGGGTACCCACCGCGACAAAGATTGCCTGGGCGTCGCGAGTGGCTGCCTTCAGGTCTGTCGAGAAGTTGAGTCGATGGTTTCGATGACGCTCCAGCAATTCGGGGAGAAAATCTTCATGAATCGGCACACCACCGTCCCTGAGGGTGCGGATCTTTTTTTCATCATTGTCCACACAGACGACGTTGTGGCCAATCTCGGCAAAACAGACAGCCGCGACCAACCCGACATACCCCGAACCGACGACAGCAATCGATACAGACTTCTCCATGTGCATCTCCCGGCGCTGAAGCCGCGTGAGCCATCAAAGGCATGGCGGGGTGTGAGGACAGCCGGGGGGCGAGGCTTTCAGCTTGGAAGCATGAAATGAGGATGTTGCGCGTAACCTTTCGCAGGAATGCTGCAGTCTGCGTGGATACCACCCTGGCTGGCCTGATCTGGCACCAGTATAACCAACGGCAGGCGGGATACCGAACAGGATTTTCCTGGAGTCAGACCTGCGCTTTCGCCTGTGAGAAGGCTTCGGGCGCTGCGGATGTGATGACACCAGCAATCATCGCAGTGGTGCTTCGTTCCTCAAGCACCGGGACCAGGACGACGAGGCCGCCCCACGCGCGGACTTCTCGCGAACCAACGATCCGGCGCGTTGAATAATCACTGCCTTTTACCAGGACGTCCGGGCGCAACGCAAGGATGCATTGCAGCGGCGTCTCTTCTTCATACAGGACCACACTGTCGACGGCGCGCAAGGCGCCCAGCATGGTCGCACGATCAGCTTGACCCACTACCGGCCGCAGGATCCCTTTCAATCTGCGCACCGAAGCATCACTGTTCAGGCCGACGATAAGGCGATCCCCCTGCTTCCTCGCCTCTTCCAGAAGCTTCACGTGTCCCGCGTGCAATAGATCAAAGCAGCCGTTTGTAAAAACCACCCGGTCCCCTTGTGCCCGCCAGGCACTGACCATTGAGATCATGGTCTCGAGGTTGAGTAATTTCGGCTGGGAGATCGAGCTTCGCCCAGCTTCATACTCACCCCTTCCGCAACTGCCGGCCATGGCGGAAAGCATTTCCTTCAGCTCTACAGGCGCTGTACCCACCTTTGCCACGACCAGGCCGGCGGCAAGGTTGGCAAGCTGCAGTGCTTCCACTGTGGCCAGGCCCGAAGCTTTACACATGGCGATGACTGCGGTCACCGTGTCGCCGGCACCCGATACGTCAAAGACCTGCCGGGCGACTGCGGGCGCGTGGTGGCGCATAGAGCCGTCCAGCGCGACGATGCCGCGTTCGCTCAGTGTTACTGTCAAGGATTCGCAGCCAAGCCCGGTCATCATCGCTTCGCCCGCGCGCAGCACTGCCTCTTCATCGTGGATATCCGTGCCTGTGGCAAGCGCCAGCTCTGCCAGGTTCGGACAGAGTGTAGTGGCGCCCTTGTACCGGGCGGCGTACCCGCATCCCTTCGGATCGACGATCACGGGAATGCCAAGCGCGCGCGCACGCGTGATGATTGCCTGGCAGACCTCGGTGTTCAGCACACCCTTGGCATAATCGGACAGGATGACCACGGCGACCCGGGCGCTGCCGGATCCGGTGAGGACTGCTGTAACCTCTTGTAACAATTTCTGGTACGTCATGGCTGACGCGGCGCAATTTGACTCGACGTCGACACGCAGCATCTGCTGTCGACCGCCCAGAATGCGCGTCTTCACGCTCGTCGGCCGTTCCCGGGCGACGGTGAGACGACTTTCAATGCCTGCAGAATGGAGCCGGGCTGCCAGCAGCTCTCCATCCGCGTCATGCCCGACCAAGCCTGCCAGGCTGACTCGCGCACCCAGGGCTGCTGCATTCATTGCGACATTGGCTGCGCCGCCCGGCTGCTCGGTCTGACGCGACGCGCGCACGATCGGGATCGGCGCTTCCGGGGATATTCGTTCCACTTCCCCCCAGATGTACTTGTCGAGCATTACGTCGCCCACGACCAGCACGTGCAGCGTGGGCCAGACAGTCGTAACAACTTTTTCCAGTTCTCCTGACTGGCAACCCGGCTTCAAAGCCATTTCACAAACGCTTTTCCCTGATGAGCGGGAGGGTTATTCTTCATTTTCCAACCACTTCGCCCGGGTTCCGCCGGGGATGGAACGATCGTCAATGGCTCACTGCCCAGTCCGCTGGTCTCAGGGTCCGCAGCCGGCAGATTGTTTGCCACGGCCGGTTTGGAGGAAGGCCAGGTGCGCCAGGGGCCCTGAGTCTCCTTTTCAGCCGGGACCTCGTTGAACAGTGCCGCCTCCACGGAGGCGCAGAGCACATGGCCACAGAAAATGTGCGCCTCCTGGATGCGAGCAGTCACGCCGGAAGGCACGCGCAAGGCGATGTCGGCGAGCTCCGCCAGGCGGCCGCCTCCTTCTCCGCACAGGGCAACGGTGTATACGTCCATCAGCCGCGCAGCTGCTACGGCCGCGCACACGTTCTCACTCTCTCCGGAGGTGGAAAGACCTACCAGCAGATCACCCGGACACGCCAGTGCTTCCACCTGGCGGCGGAAGACTTCCTTGTACCCGTAATCATTGGCGATCGAGGTTAGTACGGAACTGTCGGTCGTCAGCGCAATCGCAGCCAGACCTCTTCGTTCCAATAAAAAGCGGCCCACCATCTCAGCTGCAAGGTGCTGAGCATCTGCCGCACTTCCACCATTGCCACATAACAAGATTTTGCCGCCTTTGCGCAAAGTTGCTGTCATGCGCCTGGCGACCTCATCCAGGACCGCTTGCTGCTCATGCAGTTCTACGATGATTCGTAGATGCTCCACCATGGCAAGCGAGAAGATCGAACCATTCTGTTCTTCCGCATTCCCGATGTCGACCGGGTCCGGTGCGCTTGAAAGACGCCTCATGAGTCGTCTATCGGCGCGAGAGGGTAGAACTTGAAGCGATTTGGTGATTTTTAGAGAAAAGTCCTGTCAGAAGAGCTACCGGCTTTCGGGGTCCACAGGCCGCTGCTTCAACACTCTCGGCTTGATCACGCGACAGGGATTGCCTGCCGCCACCATCCAGGGGTCCACGTTCCGTGTCACAACCGATTGCGCGCCGACCACGCTGCCTTCGCCGATCGTGAGTCCCGGGCTCACGAATACGCCGGCCGCCAGCCAGCTCTGCGCGCCGACCGTGATCGGTTTTGCATACAGCGGAAAATCAGTCAAGGTATGATCGTGCGTCGCGGTACACAGATACACCCGCTGCGAGATGACGGCATGGGCCCCAATGTGAACCGGCGCCAGATTGTAAACCTCTACGTCATCGCCCAGGACAGCATAGTCGTCCATCTGCAGCAGCCATGGCACGGTTACCCGCACGCCGCCGCAGATCAACACGTTTTGACCGATATGGGCCCCGAAGAGACGCAGCAGACCCACACGCAATCCGCTCAGCGCCCTTGGACGCTTGGGCCAGAAAACTGGCTGTACACATTGCCATATGGCGCGACGTACCAGGGCAGACCAGTCATGGTTCTTGCGGTAGGTACCCAGATCGACTCTGGGCCGCATGTCCTGCTCTTCTCTCGACTCATCTACATCTTCCAGCTTCATACGTCTCTCTGCTTCGGCAGCCATTCTTATCCGGCGGCCTTTCCTGTCCGGGTCCTTTCCATGAAAGCGACCCATCCGAAACAATGTCTGATCTTCTTGACTGTCGGTCTGAATCTGTCAGAGGCCGTTTCGGGGCCACGAGGTTGGCCCGAACCCTCAAAGCCTGTTATTCAGACTATCAAGACTGATCGCGCCTCTACTGCAAATCGGACAGGCTGGAGCCTTCCAAGAACTGTTTCGGAACGCCAACTCCGATTTGCACCCTCGGCTGCGGGCGGCATAGGCTAAGTAAGAGTCTTGATCCATGCTGCGACGCCCCGCGCTTCCGAAATTCGTTTTTCTCGACCGCGATGGGGTGGTGAATACGAAGTTACCTCCGCAGCATTATGTGACCCGTCCGGAGGATCTGATCCTTGAAGACGGGGCTGCCGCTGCCATCGGGCGCCTCAATACTGCGGGCATCGCTGTCCTGCTCGTCACCAATCAGCGCGGCATCGCTCTGGGTCTGTTCACCGAAGAAGATCTGCGTCGCATCCATACCCGTCTCGGCATCCTGCTGAGGGCCCAGGGTGCCCACCTGGACGCCATCTACTACTGCCCGCATCACCGGGACGCGTGTGGTTGCCGGAAGCCGCTTCCGGGGATGTTTCACCAGGCTTTTGCCGAGCATCCAGGCGCCTCATCAGCCAATAGCCTGCTGATCGGCGACTCTCACTGCGACATCCAGGCGGGTCACGATCTCGGGATGCCCACGGTGTTCATCGAAGGCCGGGAAGATACCCGGGACCACGGCAACGAAGAGGCAGCAGAGCTCGCTACCTTCCGCGCTGCGTCACTGGGCGAGTTTATCGATCGCCTGTTCGATCCGCATCCTCTGCTGCCTCTCCCGGCTGATCTATAAACCGGCCGGGCCGCTCATCTGCGCCTCTTCCAGTATCTGCAAGAGGTAAGCGCCATAGCCGCTCTTCATGAGCGGCTTCGCAAGGTCTTCCAGCTGCGACGAATTGATATAGCCCATCCGATACGCAATTTCTTCCGGACATGCGATCTTCAGACCCTGCCGTTTTTCAAGCGTGTAAATGAACATCGAGGCTTCCAGCATCGAATCGTGCGTCCCCGTATCCAGCCATGCCATGCCACGGCCAAACGAAACCACCTGAAGATTGCCTTTTTCCAGGTAGATCCTGTTGAGATCAGTGATTTCCAATTCTCCGCGCTTGGATGGCTTGAGCGCCTTCGCGTACTCGACCACGTGCCCGTCATAAAAATAAAGACCCGTGACGGCGAAACGAGACTTTGGCTTGTCCGGCTTCTCTTCGAGCGAGACTGCCTTACCTGCCCCGTTGAATTCCACCACGCCGTAGGCTTTGGGATCCTGAACGGGATAGGCGAAGACCACGGCGCCGTCGCTGATTCCGGCTGCATCCTGGACCATCTGCGCCATGTCGTGTCCGTAAAAGATATTGTCGCCAAGTACCAGCGCACAGGGTTCGTTCCTGGCGAAAGCCTCTCCGATGAGGAATGCCTGGGCCAGACCCTCGGGCTTCGGCTGCTCTGCATAGGCAATACTTAGACCCCATCTGGAGCCGTCGCCCAGCAGATCGCGGAACCGCGGCAGATCATGCGGCGTGGAAATCACCAGCACTTCCCGGATGCCTGCCAACATCAGCGTGGTCAGCGGAAAGTAGATCATGGGCTTGTCGTAAATCGGCACCAGCTGTTTACTGACTGCCAGTGTCACCGGGTACAGGCGCGTTCCCGAGCCGCCCGCCAGAATAATGCCTCGCATCCAGATCTCCTTGCTGCTCTTCCGGTTTTGTCAGGCTTTAACGCGCTGCGTAATTCTGTTCAATCCACTTTCGATAGTTGCCGCTGGTGACGTCGGTCGCCCACTGCAGGTTGTCGAGATACCACGCGACCGTCTTCCGGATACCACTGGTGAAGTCCTCTACAGGATTCCACCCGAGCTCGGTCTGAAGTTTGCTGCAATCGACTGCGTATCGGCGGTCATGCCCGGGCCGATCTTTCACATACGTAATCAACTTGTGATGTGGCGCACTCTTGGGACGAAGCTCATCCATGATGGTGCAGAGTGTCTCGACTACGTCAATGTTGGTCTTCTCGCTCAAGCCGCCTACGTTGTAGACCTCGCCGACCCGGCCGCCTGCCAGCACGGTCGAGATCGCCGAGCAATGGTCGCCGACAAACAGCCAGTCGCGCACGTTGAGTCCATCTCCGTAAACGGGTAGCGGTTTGCCATGCAGCGCATTCATGATCATCAACGGAATGAGCTTCTCCGGAAACTGGAATGGCCCGTAGTTGTTGGAACAGTTTGTCGTCAGCGTCGGCAGTCCGTAGGTATGGTGATAGGCCCGCACCATGTGATCGCTACTCGCCTTCGACGCCGAATAGGGGCTGTTGGGCTGGTACGCAGTCGTTTCCACAAATGCCGGGTCGGCGCGGTCGAGAGATCCGTAGACCTCATCGGTGGAAACATGCAAAAAGCGGAAGCTATCTTTGTCTTTGCCGACAAGAGCGGTCCAGTAGTGCCGCGCTGCTTCCAGCAGCTTGAACGTGCCGACTACATTCGTCATCACAAAGGCTTCCGGCCCGACGATCGAGCGGTCCACATGGCTTTCGGCTGCAAAATGGACGACTGCCTGGGGCTTGTAGCGCGTCAGCAGTCCGGCAACCAGTTCGGTGTCTTCGATCCCCCCGTGCACAAATACGTGCTTGTCGTTGTTTTCGATCGACTTGAGGTTACCCGGATTTCCTGCGTAGGTCAGCTTGTCCAGGTTGATCACCCGGTCGCCTGCTGCCACCCGGGACAACACAAAATTCGAGCCGATGAAGCCGGCTCCTCCCGTCACGAGGATGACACTCTTATCCTTCTGCTCGCGCTTTTCTCGATCCGATCGCGATGCCCAGACCATGTAGCCTCCGTTCTTTCATGAGCTCTGTAATCAGCTTGTCTGCGAAGCCTGTGTCCGTCGGCTTCCCTTTATCCCGCCTCAGTGAAACGCAGGTTTCATTCAAAGGTATCCGCATCGCCGAGCAGTTTGCCCGCAGTGTCTTTGGGGGAAAGCTTCGGGGCAAAGTCCGCCTGCTCCATACCGGGCCAGGCAATGCCTACGTCAGGATCATTCCACAAAAGAGTCCGGTCTGAAGCCGGTGCATAGAAGTCGCTTGCCTTATAAAGCAGTTCCGCCTCTTCCGACAACACCAGGAAGCCGTGAGCAAAACCTTTGGGCACCCAAAGCATACGCTTGTTTTCCGCACTGAGGTGGACGCCTGTCCACTTACCGAATTGGGGAGAGCTTCGCCGCAGGTCCACGGCTACATCAAAGATCTCGCCCCGGCTGACCCGCAGCAGTTTGCCCTGCGGCTGGCCTATCTGATAATGCAGGCCGCGGAGAACACCTCGTTCGGATTGCGAATGATTGTCCTGAACAAAATGGTCCGTGATTCCGAGGCTGCTCATCACACGCTCGTTGTAGCTCTCGTAGAAGAAGCCGCGGTTGTCCGGGAACAGCCTGGGCTCGAGAATGAAAACGTCTTTCAGCTCAGTTTCTATCTTTTGAATCGTAACCCTCCTGGAATGGATTGTGAGGAGCCGGCGGCTTCTTCTCTGCCAACCGTCAACATGGCTCAAACATGCTGTGCCTGGCGCATGGCTTCCATCACTTCGTGCAGGGGCTGCTGCCACTCTGCGAGCCGGAAGCCGAATGTCTGCGCAAACTTGTCGTTCGACAAGACGGAATTGAGAGGACGCCGCGCCGGGGTGGGATATTCGGAAGTCGGGATCGGTATCAGCTCAGGCTTTGCGTCCATTGCTGCAAGTGCGAAGATCTGCTCCGCAAAGCCGAACCAGGAAGTCGAACCACCTGCCGTCATGTGATACACACCGCTTTGCAGACCAGCGTCTTTTTTGCCGGCGCCGATGAGCGCGGTTTGGAGAATGCGCATCGTTGCCTCGGCGATGGCCTTGGCGGAGGTCGGCGCGCCCACCTGGTCATTCACAATGCGCAACTGCGGTCGAAGCCCACCGACGCGAAGCATCGTCCGCAGAAAATTGTTGCCCTCGGCTCCGTAGACCCAGCTGGTTCGCAACACCACGAACGATCCGCCCCGGGCGGCAATCTGCTGTTCTCCTTCCAATTTCGTGCGGCCATATACGCCGAGGGGATCCGTCGCATCCTCTTCCCGGTACTGACCCACCTTCTGACCATTGAAAACATAGTCTGTGGAGTAATGCACGAGCGGGATGCCCAGCTCCCTTGCTGCCTCTGCCATGGCGCCCGGCGCTTCAGCATTCACGGCAAAGCTGGAAGCCTCGTCGGATTCTGCCTTGTCGACTGCGGTATAGGCTGCGGCATTCACAACGACAGCCGGCGCCGTCCTTAACACTGTTTCCCGCACTGCACTGCGATCGGTCAGGTCACAGCCTGACCGGTGAACTGGCACCACCTCATATTGAGTGCCAGCCAGCCTTTGGAAGTGACTGCCGACCTGCCCGGAAGGACCGAACAGAAGAACACGAGATGGCTGCGTCATCAGGGCCTGACCTATTGCTGCGAAAGTTTGAAGAGTCCGTACTGGGTTGCCGCGCCAATGGCAGCCTGGATCAGCTGAGATGTGTAAATCTTTCGATTGCTCACAGGCACATACAGAATGTCGCCATCCTGCAGCAGCATGTCCGGCCCCTCACCATAAAGAATCCTCTTTAGATCAAGCTGCACTTCCTCGCGACCATGCACTCCTTTGCGGATCAATCGTGCGTCGGACAATTTGGATGTCGGCGATGGTCCGCCGGCCAGTGCCACTGCATCGAGAACTGTCAGGCGATCGTTATGCTCGACCTGAAACCCGCCAGGTGTTTTCATGTCGCCGACCACGTATACGATGCCCGAACGTGCCACGAAAATTGTGTCGCCGGGCTGGATAGGATAGCTCTCGGCCGCAAAAGATTCCGGGGTCTGTACGGCCACATTCATGCGCACGGTGATGACCTTACCTGGATCACTGCGGTGGATAATGCTAATCACCTGGCTGGCCGTGGGTCCAAGTCCGCCGGCCTGGGTCACCATGTCCAGCAGCGTCCGGGTGCCATGGAGCTGATAGACGCCGGGCGCGCGGATCTCGCCCGCCATGGTGACGCCTTGTGTCGAGAATTCAGCTACAGTTACTGTTACCAGGGGGCGCAGCAGGATCTTTTGCTCGATCAGTCTCTGAGCAATCGCCTGGGCCGCTGCTGTCGCAATGAGTCCCTGCACATGAACATAGCCGGCCAGGGGCAGGAGCACATCCCCATGACCATTTACGCGCAGGCGGCTGGAGAGTTCCGGGGTGTCGAAAACCGAGATCTCCAGGACATCGCCGATCGATATCAGGAGGGACTCGGGTGCCGGACTGGAACTTCCGCTCAAGCCCTGCATCTGTATGCCGGTGCCACCCGCCGGTATCGTCCCGTTGTTCGGCGGAACCTGGTAGAGACTGGTGGCAGCAGGAACTGTCAATTGTTCCAGACCTCGCTGCGTGGTTCCCGCATTCGGAACAGGCGCCGTATCCTGTTGCACGGATTGCGACTGGTCCGGCAGGTCAACGCGGGGAGACTCGACCGACTGGGCGTGCAGTGCGGCGCTTCCCGTCGCTCCGCATAACAGCACCAGGACGGCGGCCTTCGCAGGAAGTAGCGCCCAGATCGTCCCTGCAGAGGTGCGGTCTACACGGATCCCGCAGGGTGTTGAGATGAACCGCCTAGCCACGTCCGTCATCCTTGCTGTCAGCGGTGTAGCCATACCCGTAGGTATAGCCGCCGGAGTAGCCGTAGTAGCTATCCGCGCGAAGGTCGATGTCGTTCACGACAGCACCCAGTACCCGCGCATTGGCCCGCCGCAGCAATTCCCGCGCCCGGATCAATGCTTTCTTTCTGGTAGCGCCTGCCCGCACTACCAGCAGCACGGCATCTGCACGGGCGGACGGCGCCAGCGAGTCGGAAACTGCGAGGATGGGAGCCGTGTCGATAATGATGCGGTCATAATCTGTCTGCCACTGCCGCATGACTTCTGCCATGCGATGCGAAGCCAGCAATTCTGCAGGATTGGGCGGAACCGCACCCGCTGGCAGGTAAGTGAGGTTCGGCATCTGCTCAATCGGGTGAAGATAGGCGGAGTCCCCGGTCTGCCGGCTCAACAGGTTGGTCAAACCCTGGGCCGGTCTGGCCAGGCCGAAAATTACGTGCAGCGTGCTTCGTCGAAGGTCGGCATCCACGATCAGCACGCGCTCACCACGCTGCGCCAGCATCACGCCAAGGTTGGCGGACAAGGTCGACTTGCCTTCTGACATGAAGGCGCTGGTGACCACCAGGAGGCGCAGCGGATTGTCGATCGCACTCAGCAAAATCGAACTACGGAGAGCCCGGTAAGCCTCCGCGGCCTGGGAACTTGGCGCGGTAAGAGACACCAGGCGCACTTTCTCCGGCTGGTCCGTCTTCTGACCGTCTGCCATCGCCGCTGCCTGCTTCTGTGTGGGTTGAAAATGCGGAATCGCTCCCAGTGACAGCAGGCCGGAGGTCGTCTCCACATCCTCTGTCGTGCGCAGGGTGTCATCCAGGGAGTCCAGGATAAATGCCAGCACCAGTCCGAGCACAAAGCCCATGGCGCCAGTGACTGTTGAATTCGTACCGGTATTGGAGTTGATCGGACCGAGCGGGGTCATTGCATGATCGATCACGCTCTCGGATGCCGTGTTCAGGCCGGAAGCGATGCTCGATTCCTTCAGCTTCAACTGCAGGGCCTCATACAACTGCCGGCTCGATTCGGCATCCTGGCGCAGCACGGCGTACTGTGACGCACTGGTGTTCAGCGCAAAGACATTCTGCATCTCGGCGTCGATCCGGGTACGCAACAAATCCTGCGTGTGAAGAATGGTCTGGTATTCATCCTGGGTACGGCGCTTGACATTCTGCATTTCGGCGTCGATCTGCGGCTGTAGATTCGCCAGCTGCTGCTCCAGCTGCTCCACGCGCGGATAGTGCGCGCCGTATTTCGTTGTGTATTGATTCAACTCCGAGCGCAGGAAGAGTTGCTGCTGCCGCAGACCCAGTAATGTGGAGCTGGGTCCGATAGTCGCCACCAGGTCAGGGTCATTCGAAGCCAGGGTGCGCAGCTTCGCCTCTTTGACAATTCTTTCGGCTTCCAGCTCTGTCAGCTGGCGGTTCTCGGCTCGCAATCTCTCTACTACAAGGCTGTCGGTTTCCGTGCCGCCGATCAGGCCATGGTCCTTCTGGAACTGGGCCAGTCGCGCCTGCGATGCCGACGCATCGGCGCGCATCTGGTCCATCTGTCCCGCCAGCCACTTGGCTACCCGGCCTGTGCCGAGCATGTGATCTTCGAGATTCTGTTCGAAATAGACGTTGATCAGGGTGTTGACAACATCGCGTGCTACGACCGGTTCAGGACTGTCATAGCTCACTGAGACGATATTGGTGCTGGGAAGCGTCGACAGCTTCAGTCCGCCCTTTACTTCCCCGATCATGCCTTGTACCTGGGCGGCCGGCATGGAGTCGATAGTGGCGGTTTCCGGTTCCTTGTCAAATTCGTGCGGGAAGGGACCTTTATGGTCGTGCGCGAGCTGCTGGATGGTCCGGAAGATCACCTCGTTGCTCTGCATGTGCGCCAGTTCCGTCGGCATGCGCTCGTCTGCGGAAGAGAGCGATTCCTGGATCAGGTCGCTCAATCCGAGATTGGTCGCCGAAGGATTGACGTCCACCGTAGCTGTGGCTTCATAGAGCCGAACACGGGTCCGGGAGTAGATACTTCCCAGCACGGCGCCGATGACCGTGAGCGCGAGAATCACCCACTTGCGCTTGTAAATTACCCGCCAGATATCCGCAAGCGACAGGCCTTCCGTAGAAGACCGGCTTGCCAGGGGCGTCTCATTTTCAAAGCTCAGTGGCGGTGCATACTGCGTGCCGTCTACCAATGCTGGCATACCGAAGAATTTACCTGCGGACTTCTAGTGAATTTCTATTGAAGTTGTATCAGGTTTAGCCCGGTGTTGCTCACTTTACGATGGTCGGTGGGAACTCAACCTGCACCCCCGCCCGTTCGCGGAAGCTATCCCGATTCAGGTGATTTTCAAGGCAATTTGTCTTGACGCGCTTCAGGGCAGTTGGTACCTTCCTGCTGTCCAGACATCCTTCGCCACATCGAGCCCCTGCGAAAATCCGCCTGGACGGAGTGAAGCAGATGCCGCAACCCACCGTACTGCCATCCCTGATTCGCACCCTTACTTCCCTGAGTGTCCTTGGCCTTAGCTTCTTGAACGGTCCGGCTCTCTTCGCTCAGGCTCCCGCCGACGGCATCACCATGGAAATGATGCCCATCACTGCGGAGCAGATCAAGTCCTGCCGCGACCAGGCCAGCCAGCAGCTTTCCAGTGAGCAGGACACCCTGCATAAGCGCGAGCACAGCCAGGACAACGACAAGATGAAGCAGGGAGCTGTCGCCGGAGTGACCGGGGCGGTCACCACCAAGCTATCGAAGGGCGGCGGAGGCTGGTGGGGCTACGGCAACAACAATGGCGCTCAGACTGCCGCGGCGACCGGGGCGACGGAGCGTACGAACCGGAACAGCGCGGACGTGGCCAGCACGACCGCAACCAGCCAGCAGGTCGGCGTTGATGCGTATTCGCAGTGCGTGGCCGGCATCAAGGGCCCTGAATATGTACACTTCCGTCAGACCGGGCAGATTACCGCGTTTACGGGCGCTGCACCGGCGGCTGCCGCGACGACACCGGTTCCTGCCTCTGTAGCAGCCGCTGCTGTGACCCCACCCGCCCCGGCGGCGGCCTCGGCTTCCAAGTCTCCCATCCAGGACACCGGCGACGGCGTGCATTTCCTGCTCACGGCGCCCGGCCAGTCGGACGCACGGGAAGTCACGCTCGTTCCAGGCAGCAAAAATGCTTACATGGAAGAGGCCTCCGGCGATAAGTATTACGTCCTGGCTGACGGCACCGTCACCCGTGTGGCCAAACATACCGCCGGCAGAACCACGGCCAAGAACTAGCTTTCCATGCAAACTACCTAGTGGCTCCCGGCATCCGGTGCCTGGGCGTGATCTTTCCAGCGCAGCTCTCGAGTCTTTACCACGATCATGTACTCGTAAAATGCCTGGAGCGTGGCATAGGTTATGCCCGGGCCGCCATCCAGGAAGGCGCGTCGCACCAGCATCATGTAAAACCACTTGATCAGGGGTCTGCCAGGCAGTTTGTAGAACAATGCCTTCTGATGCAGTCGACGCTCATGGAAATCGGGCGACCGCAGCGCTTTGCTCCACTTCGGCTCCTGCAGTCCCTGCTGCCGGAAAATCAATTCGGCTTCCATGGTTGAATACACATCGTGCTTCTGCAGCCAGCGCGAGATTCCCTTCGAAAACGGATAATGATCGAGCGGCGCCTGCAGATCTTCCACGCGGCCGGCAACCTCCAGTACTTCGTTGATGGCCCGCGTGTACCGGGCTGCCTCCGGCCGAACCAGTCTTATATAGAACGGAGAGATCTGCGCATGCTGCAACCATCGGCCCCAGAAGAAATCCCGCCGACGCACGCGGTAGCCCATCACGGCATGGGGATCTTCGTCGGATTGGTGCTCAGGCCAGTCCACCTTGATTTCCCGTAATTCTGCAGCCAGCGCCGGTGTCACCCGCTCGTCCGCGTCCAAAACAAACACCCAGGGATAGCGGAAGCGGCAGCGCAGCAGGGCGGCGTTGCGATGCGTCGCATAATCGTCAAAGACGCGCTGCTGCACCTGGGCGCCGCAGCCCTGCGCAATGGCCACGGTCTGGTCGGTGCTGAACGAATCAAAGACATGTACGTCGTCCGACCAGGACACGGAGGCAAGGCAGCCAGGCAGGTCCTCTTCTTCGTTCTTCGTCAGGATGAGCACGGAGACCATCAGCCAGCCACTCCCGTGCGCGTGAAGCCGGGAACTACGTCGGCTAGGGCATGCCGCAAGCCAGCTACATCTTCTTCAAAGCCATGGCGCCGGATGCGCGCGAGACCGGACTGGCCCATGCTTCGAGCACGGCCATCGGTAGCTAGAACATCCCGCAATGCTTCTGTGAGGGCATTCACATCGCGCGCCGGAAATACGCGTCCGTTTACCCCGTCTTCCACCAGGTCCGCCTGACAGCCCACATCATTCGAGACAATCACGGCCCGGGCGGCGTTCATGGCTTCATTGACGACCAGGCCCCACGGCTCATGCACCGACGGCAACACAAACACATCGCACAGGGCAAAGTAAGCCGGAAGTTCTGTCTGGTTCTTGAAGCCCAGGAAACGCACGCCTTCCCAGCCCTGCGCCTCCTTTTGCAGACGGCCCCGCTCCTCGCCATCGCCGATGATGAGCAGATACGGCCGGCTGCCTTCGGCGGCTATCCGCTTCCATGCCTCGAGCAGATCATCGCAGTGTTTGCGGCTCTGCAGCTTCGAGGCAAAGAGTATGACCGGACGCTTCGTCTCCAGGCCAAGGGAATCTCGCAACTGCCCGGTTCCTGCAGCTGCCTCTCTTGCCTTTTGTTCGAAGAATGCGTTATCGACGGCATAGGGCATGGGATACACCGGCATGTCCTCGCCCAGGTAGCGTCGCCAGTATTGTTCATTGGCCTGCCCGATCGCCAGGACGCCACTCACATGGCGTCGGAGGATCCGGAAAAAGCCGTCCTTGGCCAGTAGTTTGGCCCGGGATCGCTCCCGGTCATGGAGGGTGGACTCGGCGCGCAGCAGCACGGGCACATCCAGCATGCTCGCCGACAGGATCACCCGTAGCGAATTGGCGGTGCTGTAACCATGCACCCAGACCGCATCGAAGCCGCCAGCCTGAATGGTTTCGAAGATCTTCCGGTTCAGCGGCCGGGTAAATCCGAGCTCGGCTCCCGGACCCACGTTTCGCGAAGCCACGCCCGGCAGGAATTGATATTGGTAGCCTTCGAGAAGCGGCACATCCCACTCCAGCTTGACGCCGAATCCTTCATCCAGAAAGGCCCGGGAGGTGTGATCACTGAAGAAGTAGACGCGCAGATCGACATCGGCTTCCCGAGCGATACGCCGCAATAGCGGTGCCTGGTACTGAATGGGGTGGCTGACGAAATAGGCTAGGCGTGCGACACGTGACACGTTCCTGGTTTCCATCCTGCGTTCTGGTGCCGACGACTCTGGTCGAGCCAAAGACCGAGCCAACGGCCAGTCGACCACAACCATCGCCGGGGTGATGCTTCGCTCGTCGTCTGGAGCATGCCAGCGAAGTATGATGGTAGCATTCCGCGTCGAGTCCCGGTCCCTTTGGTAATTCTCGGCAGCCTACAATCCTGGTGCCTGGTGCCGCCGCAAAACTTCAAGCCCGCCGCTTCAACATCCACGATCGGGCACCCTTCTGATTTCGCACACTCCGGCTACCCTCCAGTCCGTCGCGTCCTCATCTACCGCCTGGGCAGTCTGGGCGATACGGTCATCGCGTTGCCGTGTTTCCACCTGATCGCAAGGACATTTCCTGAGGCCCGCCGCGCCCTGCTCACCAATATCCCTGTCCATTCCACGGCGCCTGCCGCCGCGGCAGTCCTTGGATCGACAGGCCTGGTGCATGAATACATCAAATATCCTGTGGGGATTCGGAATCCCTGGCATCTCGCCAGGCTGGTACTCACGTTGCGGCGTTACCGGGCGGATGTGCTGATCTACCTGGCCGCCCCGCGCGGCACGGCTGCTCTCACCCGCGACCTTCGCTTTTTCCGTCTGTGCGGGATCCGTCGCATCTTTGGCATACCTTCGGGCGATCTCGCAGAGAACCTCACAGATCCCCGGACCGGCCTGCTCGAAGCAGAAGCGTCGCGACTGGCCCGCACCCTGCGGCCCCTGGGCAAGGCTCTCCCGGAAGAGCAGGCAAGCTGGGACCTGCTCCTGACATCGTCCGAAAAGGCGGCGGCAGCCGAGAGTACCCGCGCACTCGCCGGTGTGCCCTACATCGTGTGTGCGCCGGGGTGCAAGGCACCGGCCAATGATTGGGAAGATGCCAACTGGTCAGCACTTTTCCACCAGCTCTCTACCCGGCTGCCGGGCTACGGTCTGATTCTCACCGGTGCCGACAGCGACCGCCTGCGTAATGAGCGCCTGCGCACTTTCTGGCATGGCCGCAGTCTCAACCTCTGCGGAAACAGCCCTCGCGAAGCTGCGGCCATGCTCACGGGCGCTGTTTTATACGTAGGGCCCGACAGTGGACCGATGCATATCGCGGCTGCTGTGGGTACACCCTGTGTCTCTATTTTTTCCAGTCGTCTTGCCCTCGGCAAATGGTTCCCTCACGGATCGAGCCTGCCAGCTTCCCCGCATCGTGTCCTCTATCATCGAACGGATTGCTCCCCATGCGGCCTGGACGTATGTATTGCTGAAGGCAAACGCTGCATTCTGTCCATCACCCCGGAGATGGTTTGCGATACCATCCTTGACAGCCTGCAAGCAGGCGCGCAACCATCCTTTTCTACCCAAGGCCTATCTACTTCCACGTAGCGTGTAGCAGGAAAGGGTGCCTCATACCACTATCGGGTAACCCCGGTAACAAAGTCGTTCCTCTGTTTTGGCACTTCCACAGGTAAAATCCAGACTAAAGTGACGTCACCAAACCTGTCCTCTCTCGACAAACCCGCTCCCAACATCGCCCAGGTTGATCCGCCAACCAGTGTGGGCGGCCTCACGGCCCGTCTGCTGATTGCTGCTGTGATCGTTGGTGTTGCCATCGCTGCCTACTTTTACTTCGGAAAGGGCAAGCCAGTGGCCAGTGGAGATGTCGCCCGCATTTCGCTTTATCCGATCCACTCCGAAACGAGCGGCGGTGGGCCCGGACCTGGCATGGAAGGTCAGGCCGAGGGCTATGACCAGTTACTGGTCTTCGCGCAGGTCCATGTCCACAATCTCAGCAAAGACCCGGTCACCATCACGGAACTGCGTGGGAACATCACTCTGGCCGAACCCGTCGATCCGGATCAGCCGATCGCCACCAGCCGCGCAGCCAGTCCCAATGATTTCAACCGCCTGTTCACTGCCTATCCGCAGCTGGCACCGCTGCGCATGGACCCACTCCAGCGCGGAACCAGTATCGCTCCGGGTGCGACTGCTGAAGGCCTGCTCATCTTCAATTACTCCATGACGAAGGATGCCTGGGACAAGCGGAAGCATTTCTCGGTGGTCGTTTCCTTCCGGAATAACGTGGGCATCGAGATCGACGGGACTCACTCTTAAACAGCCGTTCCGATCTGGCCGCTCTTCTGCATGCAGCATCACTAAAATAGAGGAGTGAAGACCGCTCTCATTCTCGGCGCCGGAATTATTGGCCTCTCGACTGCGCTGGAACTGGCCATGCGCGGCATCGAAGTGACGGTTCTTGAGCGCGGCGAAGCCATGCGCGAAGCTTCCTGGGCTGCCGCGGGCATGCTGGCCGCCCATGATCCGGAAAACCCGCTGCAACTTTCCCGCCTCGCGCAGCGAAGCCTGGCTCTCTACCCGGACTATCTGCGCCGCCTCGACCGACTGTCCGGCCATGCCATTCCGCTGCGCACTGTCAGCACTTTGCAGGTATGCAATCCTCACCACAGTCCCCTGCGTGGCCTGATTGACATCGACGAAGCCATGCGGCGCGTCCCCGGACTGCCCGGCACACCCGGCGGTCCGCTGCTCTGGATGGAAGAAAAATCGCTGGATCCCCGCGACCTCTGCCAGGCGCTCCCGGTGGCCGCTTGCTGTGCCGGCGTGAATATACGGGAACATTGTGCTGTTTTCTCGATGCGCTCTACTGCTTCCGGCATCCTTGCCGAAACCGCTCAGGGAACGGTCACTGCGGACTGTCTCATCTCCTGCACGGGCGCCTGGAGCAGCCATCTACCGCAGCACTTCCCTGCGCTGATGCCGAAGAAAGGACAGATGCTCGCGGTGCGGCCCACCCGGGAGCCCTCGCTGAACGTGGTACTGCGATCGCCTGAGATATACCTCGTCCCCCGAGGCGATGGGCGCATCATCATCGGCGCCACCGTGGAAGATGCCGGCTTCGACCGCTCCATCGATCCCGGCGCAACCGCATGGCTGCAGGCAAAAGCTGCGGCCCTGTGGCCTGCAGTCGGGGAGGCTGCGATCGAGGAAGTATGGACCGGCTTACGCCCCGGCTCTGCGGACGGGCTACCGCTCATCGGACCTCTTGCAGCGGATGGACTATGGATCGCCGCCGGCCATTACCGCAATGGCATCCTGCTTGCGCCGGCCACGGCAAGGCTTCTCGCCGACGCCATTCTGAATCCCGCTGATTCGAGTTCGCCCGATCTCGCAGATTTCCATCCGGATCGCTTCGCGGCTGCTCTCGCCATCCATTCGTAGTCGGTTCAATTGCTGCATCAAACAGCAAGGCAGACTGCATGCATCCCCGATCCATGCCATTGCGTCCCTTGTGGAGGCGCTTCCTGCAGGCAGACAGGGCGCGGGCATCGCCCGAAGTGGACAGCCTGCGCACGACCCTGTCATGACAAGCACAGCAGCGCTGCGCTATAACAGAGCTTTGCCGAAAGGCATTCCCCCACGCTTCACTGAAGGAGAAACACGCAATGGCGACAGCAGCACCAGCCAAGGGACTCGAAGGTATCGTTGCAGCCAGCTCCGGCATCTGCTGGATCGACGGTGACGCAGGAGTACTCTCCTACCGCGGCATCGACATTCACGAACTGGCAGCCAAATCGGACTTCGAGCAGACCACTTATCTCCTCTGGCATGGCAAGCTGCCCAATGCGGCGGAGCTCGCGGCTTTCCGTAAAAACCTTGCAGAAGCCCGGGTCATGGACCCGCAGATGAACCAGCTGCTCGGCGGCTTTCCCAAGTCAGCCACGCCGATGGAAGTTCTGCGCACCGCGGTCTCGCGTCTTTCCGTGTATGACGAAGACGAAGCCAGCAACGCGCATGATGCGAACGTCCGCAAGTCGTTCCGACTTACCTCGCAGATTGCGATGATCGTGGCCAACTACGACCGCATCCGCAAGGGGAAGCCCGTCCTCGAAGCAGACAAGTCGCTCTCGCATGCGGGCAATTTCCTATGGATGCTCACCGGCGAAAAGCCCTCGGAAACAGCCACCAAGACTCTGGACATCGCGCTCATTCTTCATGCCGATCACGAACTGAATGCATCGACCTTCGCCGCCCGCGTTATCGCGGCTACGCTCGCCGACATGCACTCTGCCATCACTGGCGCTATCGGTGCGCTAAAGGGTCCCTTGCATGGTGGAGCGAATGAAGCGGTCATGCGTATGCTGCAGGCAGTCGATGCCTCCGGTGAAGATCCAGTCGAGCATGTGAAGAAAATGCTGGCGAACAAGGAGAAGGTTTCAGGCTTTGGTCATCGTGTCTATAAGACGGAAGACCCGCGTGCCACTCACCTTCGACGCATGAGCGAGGAACTGGGCAAGACGTCCGGTAATCCCAAGTGGTTTGACATGTCGCGGGCTATCGAGCTGTACATCAAGCAGGAGAAGAAGCTCAACGCCAATGTCGATTTCTACTCGGCATCGACTTACACCACGCTGGGCATTGACATTGATTTATTCACACCGATCTTTGCTGTGAGCCGGATTGCGGGCTGGGCTGCGCATGTTATCGAACAGCATGATGACAACCGGCTCATTCGTCCACGTGCCGAGTACATCGGTCCCCACTATCCTTCGCCGTACATCCCCATCGAAGATCGCGACTGAGGTCCTCCTGATGAACGAGGCTTGTTTTCGCGACGAGCCTCGACGCGAACGCTAGATGCGGCCTTCTGTTCGCAGGGCGCCAATCTCGTCATCCGTGAAGACGCGGGAACGGATGAGGAAGCGGACGCCTTCTCCATTCTCGAGAGAGAACATGCCGCCGCGTCCGGGAACGACGTCCAGGATGAGCTGGGTGTGCTTCCAGTACTCGAACTGCGGACCGCTGATGTAAAAGGGCGTGTCTCCCAGCTCGCCGAGAAGAACATCGCTGTCACCAATTACAAATTCGCTGCGGGGATAGCACATGGGAGAGCTGCCATCGCAGCATCCTCCGGATTGATGAAACATGAGCGGGCCATGCTTCGCCGCGAGCTTGTCCATGAGAGCGGTAGCGGATTCCGTGCGGAGTACCTGGGCTGGGGCAGTTGTGATCATGGTCTATTTAAGTTTATGTGCAGGCTGCCCCGGGTCTTGCAATCGAGACCTGGGGCAGCCGGTTCAGTGAGGATGAAGCATGCGACCAGCGCGAGCATAAACGGCAACGCCGCGTGTGCCCTTACGGCCAGTATTTAGAAGAAGCCCATGGCGTCGGGGCTGTAGCTGATGAGCTGGTTCTTGGTCTGCTGGTAATGGTCGAGCATCATCTTGTGATTTTCGCGTCCAATGCCGGATTGCTTGTAGCCTCCGAAGGCGGCGTGAGCAGGATACAGGTGGTAGCAGTTGGTCCAGACGCGGCCCGCCTGGATGCCGCGGCCCATCTGGTAGGCGCGGTTCATGTCGCGAGTCCAGACGCCCGCGCCGAGGCCGTAGAGGGTGTCGTTGGCGAGGGCCAGAGCTTCGTCCTGGTCGTGGAAGGTGGTGACCGAGACGACAGGTCCGAAAATCTCTTCCTGGAAGATGCGCATCTTGTTGTGGCCCTTGAAGATGGTGGGCTCGACATAGAAGCCATTGGCAAGATCGCCTTCCATGGTGGCGCGCTTGCCTCCGGTGAGAAGTTCGGCACCTTCCTGCTTACCGATGTCGATATAGGAGAGGATCTTTTCCATCTGCTCGCTGGAGGCCTGGGCGCCCATCATGGTGGTGTTATCGAGCGGGTTGGCCTGCTTGATGGCTTTGACGCGCTTGATGGCGCGCTCCATGAACTGTTCGTAGATGGTGTCCTGGATCAACGCGCGGGAAGGACAGGTACAGACTTCGCCCTGGTTGAG
Source organism: uncultured Acetobacteraceae bacterium (assembly GCA_964657345.1). Lineage (GTDB taxonomy): Bacteria > Acidobacteriota > Terriglobia > Terriglobales > Acidobacteriaceae. The sequence goes on from CAZZVA010000005.1 coordinate 26,721, forward strand.
GGCGAACATGGTGAAGCCTTCGAGGGCCTTGTTGTAAAAGGCGTCATCCTGGCTGACGACGTCTGCGAAGAAGATGTTCGGTGACTTGCCGCCAAGTTCAAGTGTGACCGGGATGATGTTCTGCGAGGCATACTGCATGATGAGCCGGCCGGTCGTGGTCTCGCCGGTGAAGGCGACCTTCTGGATGCGCGGGCTGGAGGCGAGGGGCTTGCCGGCTTCGAGTCCAAATCCATTCACGATGTTGAGTACGCCGGCGGGTAGAATGTCGGCGATCAGCTCGGCGAGTACGAGGATGGAGAGCGGCGTCTGTTCGGCGGGTTTAAGCACAACGCAATTGCCGGCAGCAAGTGCGGGCGCGAGCTTCCAGGCGGCCATCAGGATGGGAAAGTTCCACGGAATGATGAGACCGATGACGCCTAGGGGTTCGTGGTAATGATACGCAACCGTGGTTGCATCAATTTCTGAAATTCCGCCTTCCTGAGCACGGATGGCGCCGGCAAAGTAGCGGAAGTGGTCGATGGCGAGCGGGATGTCGGCAGCCATGGTCTCCCGGATGGCTTTGCCATTGTCCCAGGTCTCGACGGTCGCGAGCATCTCGAGATTTTCTTCCATGCGCTGCGCGATCAGGTTAAGCATATTGCTGCGGGCCGTGGTGGATGTTTTGCCCCATGCGGCCTTCGCTGCGTGAGCGGCGTCGAGCGCGCGATCGACATCGGCTGCATTCGAGCGGGCAATTTCGCAGAGAACTTCGCCAGTGACCGGGGTCACGTTTTCGAAGTAAGCGCCGGCAGCAGGGGCGACCCACTGTCCACCGATGTAATTGTCGTACTGCTTGCGAATTGTGACAGGGAAGCCGTAGCGTCCGGGACGAACTGCAGTGGTTGTCGCCATGTGATGCTCCTTCGATGCGGATGAAAGGGTTGGGAATGGGAGGATGCACCCATTTCCGCAATGGCGGGATTCTAGTCCTTTGATTCGGACTTTGTCATAGTGCAATTTGGACGGCCGCCTGCCAGCCTGGCGGCGACTTTTAGGTGACTTCGAAGGGCCTCATCATGTCATTGTCTTCATGTTCGATCATGTGACAGTGATAGACGAACTTCCCTTTAAATCCCGAGAACTTTACAAGGATGGAGAGCATTTCACCAGGGCTGACGATCGCGGTATCTTTCCAGCCCTGTTCATTCGGCTGGGGTGGTCTGGGTGCTCCCGATAACTTCATCGTTCCACCCATCCACGAACTCATATCGAATCCCTGGCGGCTGATGATGCGGAACGCAACCAGGTGAAGGTGCATGGGATGGGCGTCTTCCGTCGTGTTGATGAAGCGCCACACCTCGGTATCGCCGAGCCTGGCAGTTTCGGTCACCGGATCGTCATAACCCTTCTCATTGATCCTCACACCCAGCGACTTTCCAGACGCATCCATCTTCTCGCCAATCACAAGATCGCGCGTGACCACTCCTTCTGGTATCACCAGAGCGGGAAAGCGCGAAACTGGCGGGAAAGTAAAGGCGACATTCTGTTTACTCATCGGCCGTCGCACGCGAAACTGCATCATTTCGTAGATGGCTTCGCGTTCCATTACGGCCATGCCCAGGTTAGGAAAGGGTGCCGACGCATTGTTGCGCAAGGTGACGGTCTGATCTTCCAGGCCGGTAAAGTCGATCAGGACATCGGCGCGCTCGGCCCCTCCCAGCAGTAGCTGCTCGAGTGCCACGACCTTCGGCAGAAAGCCACCATCTGTGCCGATCTGGAGGAACTTTACCCGCTTCGGCGCATCGGTCGGCTGCAAGGCGCGATCGAACGAGATACGGAAGAACCTGGAGTTGGCGGCGTTGACGAGGCGCAGTCGATAGAGGCGCGGCTCGACGTCCAGGTACGGGTAGATGGCTCCATTCACAACCGGATACGCACCGTAGAATTCGGGCCCCCAGACGCCTGGCGGCAGCTTCACTCCATCGTCGTTGCTGGGTGCGTAGATCAGCTGGCCATGGTCGTCGAGCGCCTTGTCCTGGAGCATGAGCGGGATTTCGTATTCGCCGGCAGGAAGAGACATCCTGTCTTCCTCTTCATCGCGAAGCATGTAGAAGCCGGAGAGCCCCGCGTACAGGTTCAGCCTCGTAATTCCGAGTGCATGATCGTGGTACCAGAGCGGCGCTGCGGGCTGCGCGTTCGGATAGTGGTAGCGGACCGAATGGCCGGGAAGAAACCAGAGCTCGGGAAGCCCGTCGCTGGAGGGAGGTGCGCTGATGCCGTGAAGGTGCGGAACGGCGCGAACAGCAGGTGCGGGAGCCATCGCCCCGTGGATGTGAGAATCGACGGGAAACAAGTGCGTGGTCGGCAGATCGTTATGCCAGTCCACCACGATGGGCGAGCCGGACCTCGCTTCGATCGTGGGCCCCGGGTATTGGGCGTTGTATCCCCACAGCCGGGTAGGCGACAGCTGGGAGTGAAGCCGCTGTTCAAACTCGCGCATCCGGACGGAGTAGGCAGTGGTGCCCTTCCGGACGTCGGCTGGTTTCAGGGTCGCGGGAATCGGCAGCGGATCGATATACCGCTGGATGCTGGCTGGAGTTCGAATGCCCGACTGATTCGAAGGAGTTGCAAGAGCCCATGCCAGCGCATCATGGCTGCATGCCGCAAGCCCGGATGCCAGCGTTCCGGCTGCCTTCAGGAACTGCCTGCGGTCCTTCAGATCGTCTCCTTCGGGATAAGCTCTTCCCGGCCACACGGTAGGCTTGCGAACATGACTCTTTTGTCATAAAACATAGCAGATCCCGGGTAGAGCGAGGACCTGCCTGTTCGGGGCATGGTTGATCACACGAAGCAAACAAGCCGGGCTCGGTGACTCGGCCCAATCGCTGACCTTCCCTGCCGGCGCGTGTGCCAGGAGCCATGCAGGGTACCTCCTGGCAATGACTGCCGGCAGTAGAATGGAACGATGCGCCGCGTCTACATGGATTCGAACGCCACCACTCCGCTCGCTCCGGAAGTGTTTGCTGCCATGCAGCCCTTTTTCACCGAGCAGTTCGGCAATGCATCCTCCATCCACTATTACGGACAACGCGCCCGTGCTGCAGTCGAAAATGCCCGTGAACATCTCGCGGCTCTTTTCCACTGCCGCGCCTCGGAGATCGTCTTTACGAGCGGCGGCACAGAGGGCGATAACCTCGCGCTTTTTGGATTGGTGAAGCCCGGCGATCATCTCATTACCAGCTCTATCGAGCATCATGCGGTGCTGCATGCAGCGGAACGCCTGCAGGAACGCGGCGTGGAGGTCACCTTCCTGCCGGTAAACAGCGAAGGTGTGGTTTCCCCGGAGTCCGTCCGCAGTGCTATCCGGCCCAATACGACAATGGTCAGCATCATGATGGCCAATAATGAAACCGGCGTGCTGCAGCCTGTGGCTGAGATAGGCCGTGTCGCTGCTGAAGCCGATATCTGGTTCCACACGGACGCAGTGCAGACTGCCGGCAAGGTCTCGCTTGATGTAAGTACCATCGGTTGCGATCTCGCTACCATTTCCGGACATAAGATGCACGCACCGCAAGGCGTGGGCGCCTTGTACGTTCGCCGGGGTACTCAGCTTGAGCCTCTTTTCTTCGGTGGCACTCACGAACGCCAGCGTCGGGCCGGGACCGAGAATCTGCCCGGCATTGTCGCGCTTGGCAAAGCAGCAGAACTCGCTCTTGCCGGCCTGGACAAAGGAGCAGCCAGCAAGATGGGACGGCTGCGCGACCGGCTGGAGCACGAAATGCGGGCCATGGTTGACGAGTGCGGTGTGAACGGCGGCGCTGCTGCGCGTGTTCCCAATACTACGAACCTGTGGTTCGATCACCTGGAAGGCGAAGCCCTGGTGATCGCACTCGATCTGAAGGGTCTGGCAGTTTCAGGCGGCAGCGCCTGTGCATCCGGTGCGGCGGAGCCCTCGCACGTGCTCTCTGCCATGGGGCTGCCGCCGGCACGAGCGCGCGCCAGTCTCCGCTTCAGTATTGATAAGCATACGACCGAATCCGACATAGATTTTGCGCTCGAAGTGGTTCCGGCCGCCGTGAAGCGACTGCGCGAATTATCACCGGTGTACAAGCAGCAGGCGCCGGCAGTCCTATCGATGTCTGCATCGATCCCGGCGCAGGCCTAATCCAATGCCTGTGAATGCCACCCCTGAATCCGTGAAGACGAAAACGATCGCGGTCGCCATGTCGGGCGGTGTGGACTCGTCGACTGTGGCTGCGATGCTGCAGGCGGAAGGGTACAACCTGATTGGGCTGACGCTCCAGTTGTGGAATCAGCGCCGACTGGCAGGCCGCGAGGGCATGCCGGAACAGGTACAGGGCCGCTGCTGCTCCATTGATGACGTCTACGACGCACGGCGCGTCGCCGAGGACATTGGCATTCCCTATTATCTCGTCAACCAGCAGGACCGCTTCGAAGAGGCAGTGGTAAAGCCGTTCGTCAGCGAATATCTGGCCGGGCGCACGCCGATTCCCTGCTCGCTTTGCAACAATCACCTCAAATTTGACCAGCTGCTGCTCACGGCGCGCCAGATTGGCGCCGACCTGATCGCCACGGGCCACTATGCACGCAATGAGTACGATCCCGCGCGCGATCGCTGGATCCTCAAGCGGCCTGCCGACACCAGCAAGGACCAGACCTACTTCCTCTTCGGGTTGACGCAGGACCAGCTGGCGCACACCCTGTTTCCGCTCGGCAACTACACCAAGCCGCAGGTCCGCGAGATTGCCCGGGACCACAAGCTGGCGCTTGCTGCGAAGCCGGATTCCCAGGAGATCTGCTTCGTGCCTGGCGGCGATTACAAGAAGTTCATCGACGCTTATCTTGACGAACAGGGCGAGGCTCTTCCGGATACGGCAGGCGAACTGGTGACTGCGAGCGGGGCCGTCAAGGGCGAACACTCCGGGATCCACAATTTTACGGTGGGACAGCGCAAGGGTCTCGGGCTGGCTTCTGCCGATCCACTGTATGTTCTTCAGATCGATCCACA
>CAZZVA010000006.1:0-31357 GCA_964657345.1 uncultured Acetobacteraceae bacterium
CGAGTGCGAACAATCTCCAACAGGCGCGGATGGATGGCGCTCCAGATAGAGGTGCGCTTAGGACCCTGCGACGCAGCGCCGCTTGGCAATTCTTCCAGCTGGCCGAGCCGTGCCATGTCTTCAACCGGCACCTCGATCTTCAGTTCGAGCTTCTTCGGTTCGCTCGCGTTGATGATCGTGACGGGGCGGAAGCGCACAGCTGTTTCCTGCTCAGGCGTGGGCTCGCCCGATTCAAGGACTGGCGTTTCGGTGGTCTCGGGCTTTGCCTTCGCGGCATCTGCGCCAGCCAGGAAATGAGCGACTTCTTCGAGCGGCCGCTGTGTAGCTGAGAGCCCGATGCGCTGAATGCGTCGCTCGGTGAGGGCTTCGAGACGTTCGAGCGATAACGCCAGGTGAGCGCCACGCTTGGTGGGAACCAGGGCGTGGATTTCGTCGATGATTACTGTCTCCACATGACGAAGGCTGAGCGCTGACTCCGAGGTCAGCAACAGGTAGAGAGACTCCGGAGTGGTGATGAGAATTTCGGATGGATGACGACGGAAGCGAGCTCGGTCGCGCTGCGCCGTATCCCCGGTGCGGACACTGATGTCCGGCTCGCGCACCGAGATGCCGGCACGCCGCGCCATGTTGGCGATGCCGGCGAGAGGCGAACGCAGATTGCGTTCTACGTCGACTGCGAGTGCCTTCAGCGGGCTGATGTAGATGACGCGGCAGGCTTCCTCTTCATCCGGTTGCGGATGCAACATCAGTTTGTCAATGCACCACAGGAAAGCGGTGAGCGTTTTGCCAGTGCCTGTCGGGGCGAGAATGAGTGTGCTGTCCCCGGCGGCGATCGCTGGCCAGCCTAATTTTTGCGGCGAGGTCGGCTGGTCGAAAACCGCGCGGAACCATTCGGCGGTGACAGGATGAAACAACGAGAGCACGTCCGGCTGGCTGACTTCGACAGACGGCGTGTCTATATTTGTAGCAATTGCCAGCTTTTTGGCCGCCCGTTTTTTCGTTGGCTCACTCATCGCAAACTTCAAGAATACGCTTGCAGGATGAGATGCGAAGCCAGTCGTTGCGCCCTGTAAAAGCCTCGAAATCCGGAGAATGCTTGCCTGCAGAATCAGTCAACGTTAGCCTCAGTAACGATGGCAGCTCTCAAGCATGGACCTCCAGACGATGCAGAGATCGCGATACTTGTTGAGGCGGCGACGCATACTGCTGCCCACGCCTATGCTCCCTACTCAGGCTTTCGCGTGGGAGCGGCATTGCGACTGGCGAATGGCGCCCTGGTGACCGGCGCCAATGTCGAGAATATGTCTTACGGGTTGACGATCTGTGCGGAACGATCGGCCGTCGCGACGATGATCGCCGCACACGGACCTGATGCGCGCATCACCGCCGCCTGCGTGGTCAACCTGAATGAGGCAGCGAGTCCTCCGTGCGGCGCGTGCCGTCAAGTGCTCTTGGAATTTATGGACGCCGATGCCTGGATTATGTTTCCTGGCGACGCCGGCCAGGAACGACGCAGGTTCAGCGAACTGTTGCCATTCAGCTTTCGGTTGCCCGGGGCCACACAGTGAAAGTCCTGCACGCAGTTGACATCATCCGGCACAAACGGGATGGCGACATTTTGTCTGCTGAAGAAATCGGCTTCATGGTAACCGGCGCGGCAAGGGGCCTAGTGCCCGAAGAACAGCTTGCCGCATGGCTGATGGCCTGCTTTCTGAAGGGGCTCAATTTAGAAGAGCTGGCGTCGCTGACCATGCAGATGCGGGATTCCGGGGAGAAGCGCGGAAGGCTGGCTGGTAGTCCGACCGCTGTCGACAAGCACTCGACTGGTGGAGTGGGCGACAAGACCTCGTTCCTCGTGGCGCCGATTGCTGCTGCTGCCGGGCTGCAAGTGCCGATGATCAGCGGACGGGCGCTCGGCCATACCGGGGGCACGCTGGACAAGCTGGAAAGTATTCCGGGCTACGATACGCAATTGTCACTGAACCGCATGGATGAGGTCCTGGCGAAGGTCGGTATGAGCCTCGTCGGGCAAACGGTGAACCTGGTGCCGGCAGATCGAATTCTTTACCTGCTTCGCGATCGAACCGGTACAGTCGAGAGTCCTGAATTGATCTGCGCTTCGATCATGAGCAAGAAGCTGGCTGCTTCGCTGGACGCGCTCGTGCTGGATGTGAAAACCGGATCCGGTGCGTTTCTGAAGGATTCAAAGCAAGGGCGCCAACTGGCATCGTTGATGGTGAATACGGGCAATGCCGCGGGAACGAGAACGGTCGCGCTCCTGACCGATATGAACCAGCCGCTCGGCAGGTACGCGGGCAACTGGGTCGAGATCGCGGAGACGGTGGAGTTGATGCAGGGCAAGCGCCATCGACTGAGCGAGGACCTGCGCGAATTATCACTGGTGCTCGCCGGCTGGATGATTTACCTGGGCGGGAAAGCGAACAGTGCAGGAGCCGGCCGCGAATTCGCAGAAGAGTTATTGATGTCCGGCAAGGCCCTGGAGCGGTTCCGGTCCGTGGTGGAAGCACAGGGTGGCAATCCAGCGTGGATCGATGAGCCTGCTTCCAGGCATCAACCGAAGGTGCAGCGAGAGGTACTTGCGCCGCGTGCCGGCTTCGTCGCAGAAGTCGACTGCGAGGCCATTGGCTGGGCGGTGCAGCGGCTGGGCGCAGGGCGCGACAAGGCCGGCGAGCCAGTGTCTGCCATGGCCGGCCTCGAAGTGCATTGGAAGCTCGGCGATGCCGTCAAGGCCGGCGAAAAGCTCTACACCATGTTTGCCGACGATGCCGCTCGCCTGCATGAGCCGGAGCAGCTTTTACTGAACGCAACCCACATAGCTGACGCGCCATTGCCAAAGAATCCGCTTGTTCTGGAAGTCATCGAGAACTAGTTGAATCCGTCCCATAGATAAGTGTCGAGCAGATTTCGACAGCTGTCTGATATAAGCGGTCTAGCTGAATCGGGAGCGTGGCTTGGGAAGACTCACAGGATTGCTGGGACTGGCGACGATGCTGCTGCTGGCGTGGTTGTTTTCGACGGACCGCCGTGCCATCCGCTGGCGCACGGTCTTCTGGGGCCTGGCGCTGCAGCTTCTCTTCGCGGTCATTGTCCTGCGATCGACGACGGGCCAGGCAGTACTAACGGCTGCCGGCAATGGCATCAATCATGTGCTGGGGTATGCGTTTGCCGGCTCGCAGATGGTCTTCGGCGAACTTGGCAAGCAGCATTCCTCGTTCGGCTTAGTCGTGGCCTTCCAGGTGCTCCCGACGATCATTTTCATCTCTGCATTGTTTGCGGCTCTCTACCACATCGGCGTCATGCAGCTGGTCGTGCGCTTCTTCGCACGCATCATGCAGAAGACCATGAGCATAAGCGGAGCCGAATCGCTGAATGTGGCGGCCAGCATCTTCATGGGACAGACGGAAGCGCCGCTGACCATCCGACCGTTCCTGCCGGGGGCAACGCGGTCCGAGTTGATGACCATCATGACCAGCGGCATGGCACATGTCTCCGGCGGCATCATGGCTGCTTATATTCTCTACGGAATTGAGGCAAAACATTTGCTGTCCGCGGTGATCATGACAGCGCCGGGAACCATTCTTATTGCCAAGATGCTGGTACCGGAGACGGCTGTACCCGCGACTTTCGGCAAGGCTACTGTTCCCGAAGACGAAGCACATAAGGAAGAAAATCTCATCGGCGCAGTCGCCCGTGGAACCATCGATGGCGGCAGGCTGGCCTTCAATGTCGGTATCATGCTGATCAGTTTTCTAGCCCTGATTGCGCTGGTGAATGGCTGCTTCCTGGGCCTGCATAACTTTCTCGGCAATCATCATGTCCCTTTCCCTGAGAGCCTGAACGCCGTTCTGGGCTTTCTGTTCGCGCCGATCGCGTGGCTGATCGGGATTCCCTGGCATGCAGCGCGGATGGTCGGCGATCTGCTCGGCACGCGCATGGTGCTGAATGAACTGGTGGCCTTCGCGCAGCTTGGCAATGAGAAGGGTGTGCTCGATCCTCGCTCCTTCACCATCGCGACGTTCGCGCTATGCGGTTTTGCAAATGTCGGTTCCATCGGGATGCAGATTGGCGGCATCGGCGCGCTGGCGCCGGGGCGCCGCAATGACCTGGCCAAGCTCGGCTTGCGGGCGATGTTTGCAGGCACCATGGCCAACCTGATGTCGGCTTCCATCGTCGGCGTGCTGCTGAAATGATCGACATCTACGAGAAGGCCGCGGAGGCGTGCACATTCGTGCGCTCGAAGACCGACCTGTCCCCGAGGGTCGGCCTGATACTTGGTTCGGGGCTGGGTCTTTTCAGCGGCCAGGTCGAGTCGCCCGTGGCGATACCCTATGGAGACATTCCCCACTTTCCGCGTTCGACGGTCGAAGGCCATAGTGGTCGACTGGTGCTGGGCAGCATCGCGGGTGTTCCGGTTGCCGTGATGCAGGGTAGAGTGCATGGGTATGAGGGTTATCTCCCGGCAGAGACAACCTTTCCCGTGCGAGCCCTGTGGTCACTTGGCATAAAAACACTGATTGTTACGAATGCAGCGGGCGGTATCCGCACCAGCTTCCAGCAGGGACAACTGGTCGCGCTTTCCGACCATATCAACCTGACGGGCACCAATCCGCTGATCGGTCCGAATGATGAGCGGCTGGGCCAGCGCTTCTTCGACATGAGCGAGGCCTACAGCAGGCGGCTGCGCGCCATGGCGGCTGACGCTGCGCAGGCAAATGGCCTCCAGTTGGCAGAAGGCGTCTACCTTGCCGTGAGTGGTCCCAGTTTTGAGACGCCTGCCGAGATTCGCGCCTTCCGCACCATGGGAGCCGACCTGGTCGGGATGTCAACGGTACACGAAGTCATCGTGGCACGGCATATGTCCATCGAAGTACTGGGACTCTCGTGCGTCACCAACATGGCAGCGGGTGTGCTCGATCAACAACTGAATCACGAAGAGGTGATGCAGACCGGAGTGCGGGTGCAGGGTGAGTTTTCGAAGCTGCTTATGGCAATCCTGCCGCGACTAGTTTGAGTTTGCGGGCAAGGCTTTGCCGCTGTTGATCCAGGCGGTGTCGATCAGGTCGCGCAGCATTCCAGCTCCGGCAGCCAGACGCTCCTCTGTGAATTTCAAGGAATCTGGCGTGCCTTTGCCGTCGAAGGCGTGCTGCTGATCGAGTTGGTAGACCCGCTCCATGTTGGACTGCGACACGCGCAGATAGGCCACAAACTCCGTGAAGGTGTCTGCTAGCACGTGCACTGGCGGGAGCATCGCCTGCACGTCGGACGGTTTGATGTTGTCGGCCACAAAGTTGCTCTCGAAACGCGAGTGGATCGTGCGATCGTTCGCGTAGTTATGCGGATTGTCCTTGCGCACCCATCCGTTGTAATTCTGCGACACGTGTAATGGTTGTGAACCGTCGCCGGCATAATGTCCCAGCCAGCCGGCATAGAAGACAGCCGCCTGCTCAGCCGGGGCGGTGTCCAGGTTTTTCGCCTTCAGCTCGCGGTAGCTGCGGAAGGCCCCCTGCAACCGCTCGAAGACCTCGGTGGCTTCCCAGGGTAGAAAGCCGACGCGTTCCGGACGAAGCTCTTTCGCCATGTCAGTGTGACCCGCTTCGTAGGTGTAGAGAGCAGCAATATAGTCAAAGCGCTGCCGGGGAAGCTGTCCGACCAGGTCGGCATATTCGAAGTCGATGAAGTGTTCGGGCGATTGCGCGGAGTTCAGTTCCGGCTCGTCGGGCGACCGCCAGCGGTCTGGTTCGGGGCCCAGCCAGGTGATTTCGGCCATTGCTGCCGGCGACTTCATGAAAGCGGGTACATCCGCCGGGAGACTCTCGGCAGCCAGGCGGTTGATCATCAGGTGGCCATCGCGGCCCCAGCCGTACCCGGAAGGAACTGCCAGTAGCGGCAGGAGAAGCGACGCGAGGATGCGGAGGCGGGCGGTTGTGAAGGATGGCATACGTGGTGAGTATAAGGCAGGATAAAGGGGCATGTGTTCACGCCAAATTCACTGGAAACGCCCGCAAATCGCTGGTTCAGCTTTGATATCCTTGAAAGTGCCATGACAACCAAGAAGGAACTACTCCACCAGCCTATTCAGCATATCGACATCAAGCAGCACAACGTGGTCGCGCTGGTCGACGCGATGCAGCAGATGGCCTACAGCTCCCGTGACCTGGCCCGGGCAGCTTCGATCTATGAACGGATGCTTCGCGACACGGAATGTGGGGTGATCCTGTGCCTGGCCGGTTCGCTGATCAGTGCCGGACTCAAGCAGATTTTTGTCGACCTGATCCGCAACAACATGGTGGATGCCATTGTCTCGACTGGCGCCAATATTGTGGACCAGGATTTCTTCGAGTCGCTCGGCTTCCAGCATTACATTGCTGATGAAGTGTTGAAGGCCGGCACGGAAGACGGCATGCTCCGCGAACTGATGATCGATCGTATCTATGACACGCTGATCGACGAAGAAGAGCTGCGTATCTGTGACGACACGACGAAAATTATCGCCGACAGCCTGGAGCCGCGTCCCTACAGCTCGCGCGAGTTTATCCGCGAGATGGGTGCTTATCTGGAGAAGAACGGCAAGACCCCTGCCAAGGGTGGGGTGGACGGAATCGTGTACGCGGCCTACCAAAAGGATGTGCCGATCTTCTGCCCGGCCTTCAGTGACTGTTCTGCCGGGTTTGGCCTGGTAGCTCACCAGCATGAACGTGGAAGCCGTCCAAAGGTCTCGCTCGACTCGGCCAAGGACTTCTATGAGATCACGCAGCTGAAAATCGCCAATCCTACAACAGGGTTATTGATGATCGGTGGCGGCGTTCCCAAGAACTTCGCGCAGGACATCGTGGTGGCGGCAGACATCCTGGGATCGGAAGCGCCGATGCACAAGTACGCGATCCAGATTACGGTTGCCGACGTGCGGGATGGGGCGCTTTCTTCAAGCACCTTGAAGGAAGCAAGTTCCTGGGGCAAGGTCGATACCACTTTTGAGCAGATGGTCTACAGCGAAGCGACCATGGCCCTGCCCCTGATTACCGGATATGCCTATCACAAGAAGGCGTATGCAGAGCGTCCGGAGCGACATTGGTCGAAAGTCCTGGAACCGGTAACGGTCTAGCATTCCACGGCCTGGAATGGATACAGGTCCTGCACCAACTGAGCATCGTCACACTACCTGCCGGAAAGTCGTAGTCATTGCTCCTACAACATCATTGTTGTGCGAGAGAATGTGCGTTACGATACCCTCCTGCAAGAGTTGGTTACCAAAAAACATGCAGGAGTTCACGTCTCAAGCTTTACTGTAGGAACACTGTGGTACTTTCCCGGCTAAACTAAAGTAACTTAATTGAGTACGTGTCAAAGGTTGTCACCTGCCATTCGACGATTTCATCCATGCGCCCGAATAGCCGATAGACCACATAGAATGCGTGCGCAAGTTGCTTCAGCACTGTGTTATTCGGGTGCGGACCTGGAATGAAGGCTTCAACTTTCCCTAAAGACAATGCGTCGGCCCTCTCCCTTCGCCTGACGGCGCGCCCGGTCACGGCTGCGCTTGTGACGCTTTCCTTTCTTTTAACGGCGTATGCCGTGTTCTCGATTGTCTATCCTGGCGGTGCCGCGCTGTGGGGGGTAGAGGAACATCACTCCTTCCTGGTGACGGTGCTGGTCTCCTGCCAGGGTCTTCTGCTGCTGTTGTGCGTTCTTCACTTGCGGACGGCCCGGCAGCAGGGTCAGACGGAGCATCGTCTGCAGCAGGTCGTGCAGTTGCAGAGAAGCATTCTGGATGCAGCCGGGCCGATGATGATCGCGACCGACCTGGAAGGCCAGTTGATTACGTGCAATCCGGCAGCCGAAAGGATGTTCGGCTACACCGCGGAAGAGATGCTGAACCGGTTGAAGGTTCAGGATTTGTTCCCGGAAGGGGAGCTGGAACGGGTAGGCAAGCTGCTGGTGCAGCGCATCGATCATTCCATGGGCGGCGCCAGCAACGAGAATGTTCTCAAGCTGTATCTACGGTATGTGACCAGCTTCGCGGCGAGCCGGGTACGCGGGTTTGAGATTCAGTGCCGCCGCAAGGACGATACTTCTTTCCCGGCCATGTTGAACCTGTCGGCGATCCGGGATCCTAACGCCAAGGTGACGGGTCTGCTGGCGATCGCGACAGATTTGAGCGCCACCAAGCGGGCCGAGCAGGCATTGCGGGCGCAGGAAAAACGCGCTACGGAACTCGATCGGCAAAAGGAATTCATTTTGAACTCGGTGGCAGACGGCATCCTGGGGGCGGATCCGTCGGGGCGCATCACATTTGCCAATCCCGCGGCCGCGGCCATGCTGAATGCTCCACCCGCCGCCCTGATCGGGGTTTCGGCTTACTCGCTGCTCCATCCCAGCACCGCCGCGCCCTCGCCCGATGCAGAGCACAGCCGCGCCTGGCGATCCTTTCTGATGCGCGAGACGCTGAGCGGCCAGGACACGTTTTATCGTCCGGACGGCACCAGCTTCCCGGTCGAATTTACGGTGACGCCGATGGCAGCCAATGGCGTAGCCACGGGCAGCGTGCTCAATTTCCGGGATATCAGCCAAAGGCATGCGCTGGACCGGATGAAGGACGAGTTCATCTCGACGGTAAGCCACGAACTGCGCACGCCGCTCACGTCGATCCGCGGCGCGCTGGGACTTCTTTCGGCCGGCCTGCTGCACGAGCTGAATGACAAGACGGCCAACCTGCTTCGGATCGCCGTGAGCAACTCAGACCGCCTGGTACGGCTGATCAACGACATCCTGGATCTGGAGCGCATGCAGTCCGGGCGCGCCCCACTCAGCTTCCGCCACTGCTCCATGGAAGAACTGGTGCAGCATGCAATTGACGCGATGGCGCCGGTGGCGGACGCTGCCAACGTAACCGTGCGTCTCCGTTCCGAGCCGTGCCGGGTGCATGCCGATTCCGATCGCCTGCTGCAGGTATTGACCAATCTGCTGAGCAACGCGATCAAGTTTTCTCCTCCGCACTCGGAGGTCACGATCCGCATCAAGAAAGCGCCGGAGGGCGTGCGCGTGGCAGTCATCGACGAAGGCCGCGGCGTTCCGGAAGACAAGCTGGAGGTCATCTTTGATCGCTTCCAGCAGGTGGATGCTTCCGATTCCCGGCAGAAGGGCGGCACCGGACTCGGCCTGGCCATCTGCCGCACAATCCTGGAGCAGCATGGCGGCAGGATCTGGGCGGAACGCAATCCCGACCGCGGGTCGACGTTCTACTTCAGCCTGGCGGATATGCCGGCTCCCGTCGAGCAGGGTGAAGCCATCCTGAATGGCACGGTTCATGGGCGGACAGCCCAGGAAGAGGGTGTCATCCTGTTGTGTGACGACGATGCCGAGACCCGGCTGGCGATGCGGGCAAGCCTGCAGCAGCATGGCTACGAGGTAGTGGAAGCAGAGACCGGTGCGGAGGCGGTAGCCTATGCCGAGGAGGTGGGGGTAGACGCGATTCTGCTCGACCTGACGCTGCCCGGAATGAATGGCTGGCAGACGTTGCGGCTGCTCAAGGACAATCCCCTGACTGCGTCTATCCCGGTGGTGGTGCTGAGCGTGTTTGCTGCTCCTGACCAGAGCACACTGGCGACACACCCGGACGGCTGGATCATCAAGCCGCATGAGGATAAGAACCTGCTGCGGGAGCTGGCTCGCGTCATCCGCAGGGAGAATGAACGAGTCCGCGTGCTGCTGGTGGAAGACGATGCCGATCTGGCCAAGATCATCATGGCGACATTCGAACAGGCCGGGGTGGAGATTTTTCATGCATCGAGCCGACAGAAAGCGATCGAAATGTGTCAGAGGGTCAGCCCGGGTATCATGATTCTGGACCTGTCGCTGCCAGATGGGGATGGCTTCGGAGTGGTCGACTGGTTGCGGCAGAGACACGACCTTCACCGTCTGCCCCTGGTGGTTTACTCTGCGCGGGATGTGACTGAAAGCGAACGCGAAAAGTTACAATTGGGTCCGACCGAATTTCTTACCAAAACCCGGGTACAGCCTCAGGAGGTGGAAGCGCTGGTACGAACCATGCTTCGTCACTACCATACGACGCCGGCGGCTATTCCACCCGTGATGGACATCCAAACCGTTGCGGCACGCGTAAATTAGGAACAATGAGCCGACGCATACTGATCATCGATGATGAAGACGACATCCGGCAGGTTGCAGCTTTGAGCCTGGAAACGATAGCCGGGTGGGATGTTGTGCTGGCCAAATCGGGTGCGGAAGGGGTGGCGGTTGCCACCCGGGAACAACCGGACGCCATCCTCCTGGACGTCATGATGCCGGAGATGGATGGTCCGACCACCTTTCTAAAATTGCAGGCGACTGCGCAGACGACGCATATTCCTGTGCTTCTTTTGACTGCCAAGGTCCAGGGTTCGGACCAGAGGCGGTTTGCCGGCCTGGGCGTCGCCGGCATTCTGTTCAAACCTTTCGATCCGCTTCTGTTGTCCAAGCAGGTTTCCGAAGTACTTGGATGGAAGGACTAACAGCATGAGCGGCAGCCGCATTCCTCGAGGAGGCGACCAGGGACAGAACGCTCCCTCGGCGGCGAGTACGCCCCAGCCGCCGCTGGATGCGACAACCTCCCCTGCGGAGGCACAGAAGATCCTGCATGACCTGCTGGAAACACTGTGGGAACAGCGCAAGAGTTCGGTTGTCGACCGGCTGCACACACTGCAGGAAGCCGTCGGCAATCTGGATCGCTCTCCCACCGTCAAGAGCCGGGAATCCGGCATCGATGCGGCACATAAGCTGGCCGGCATCCTGGGCACATTCGGACTACCTCGCGGCACGGATCTCGCTCGCGAGATGGAAGTTGCCATGAGCGGGGATGGCGCCCTGAAGACAGAAACGATCGCGCACCTGCAGCAGTTGGTCAGCGAACTGGCAAAGCTGATCGCACAGCGGACCCTTCCCACTACGCGATAAGCCGTCCCGTCAATTTTCAGCGTCAGTCACACATTGGTAGCACCAATCTATGCCTCCTAACGGGGATAGTTCGCATGTCCCCGCGTGTCTACACTCCAGTCAAGACACACCATGGAAAACCCATCTAAGCCGCGCGTCCTGATTGTGGATGACGAGTCGATCCTTGCCAATTCCCTCTCATGGATCTTTGAAAAGCGTGGATTCGAGACGCTGGTCTGCTACTCGCCGGACAGTGCGATCGACAGCGCGCGTATTTTTCGTCCAGACCTTCTCCTGTGTGACCTGGCTATGCCGGGCATGGGAGGTCTGACCATGGCATCGATCATTTCCCGATCGCTGCCGCACTGCCGCATCCTTCTTCTGACTGGTGATTATCCTTCGCTGGAACATGCCTGGGCAGTTGGACGATCCATGTTTCAAAAACATGCTGTCCTGGCAAAGCCCGTCCATCCTCTGACACTGCTTCATGAGGCTTACCACCTGATGGATTTGCCGGCTGGCGAGGTAGCCCTGGCTCTCGCTGTACAGTGAGAGGATGTTAAGTCTCAGCAAGCTTTTCATCACGGCAGGCGGTGTGTTGCTGCTTCTTGGACTGCTGCTCCTGCTTCTGGCAAGAACGGGTATTGCGAACAGCCTGCCGCTGGGACGCCTGCCGGGCGACCTTTCCTATCGCGGAAGGAATTTCTCCTTCTTCGCCCCTCTGGGTACATCTCTGCTTCTGAGTGTTCTGCTGTCGGCGATTTTGTACCTTCTTGCACGGTTTCGCCGCTGACCGGTCGCGCCGTATCGCACCGGCAGCGGTGTAAACTCAAGGTTTGGCATGGTCTGGTTCCATTCCCGGTCGTTCCCGAACATCCTCTGCGGACGTGCAGACCGGTTTTGTTTTTACTGATCCTGAGGAAGCGCCTCGCCCGGAAGCAGCGGCGACTCGTCATACTTATGCGGTCGGCGAACTGGTGCAACAGGTTCGCACGCGGATTGAACGCGATTTTGCCAGCGTGTGGGTGGAAGGCGAAATTTCCAATCTGCGCATCGCTCCCTCCGGCCACATTTACTTCACACTGAAAGATGGCGAAGCTCAGTTGCCGGTGGTCCTTTTCAAGCGGCAGGCCTCGCTGCTGCGCTTTCGCCCGGCAGATGGTTTGCACACTCTTGTCCGCGGCAAGGTGACGGTGTATGAGCAGCGCGGCCAGATGCAGCTGGTCGCCGAGACCATGGAACCGATCGGTGATGGATCGCTGCAGCTTGCCTTTGAACAGCTGCGTGACCGACTGCAGGCGGAAGGACTGTTTGCGGCAGAGCGGAAGCGACCTCTGCCAGCGTTTCCGCGGTGCGTCGGGGTCGTGACCTCACCAGGCGGCGCCGTCATTCAGGACTTTGTGAACGTCGCTGCCAGGCGGCATGCCGCACTCGACATCCTGCTCTACCCTGCGCTGGTGCAGGGGGATGCGGCAGCAGCCGATATCATGCGAGGGATCCAGTACTTCAACCGCGAGCGAAATGTGGATGTGATCGTGATCGCGCGCGGCGGCGGATCGATGGAAGACCTCGCGTGCTTCAACAATGAAGCGCTTGCCCGCGTGATCGCTGCCTCTCTGCTGCCCGTGGTATCCGCTGTGGGACACGAAACAGACTTCACCATCGCCGACTTCGTTGCCGATCTTCGTGCTCCGACGCCATCCGCTGCTGCCGAGCTCATTACCGCGGCGCAGCATCGTGTCGAAGAGCGGGTCGACGAGCTGCATCATCGCCTGGCCCGCGCCTGCCGCTACCAGTTGATGATGGCGAGCGAACAATTATCCCGCGTCTCGATCGCGGCCGCCACGGCAAGACTGCGCGACCTGCTCGGCCGCAAGCAGCAGCGGGTGGACGAACTGCAGTTCCGGCTGGAACATGCCTGGAGCCGGCATCAGCGTCAATGCGAAACCAGGCTGCAGGGGCTGACAGCCAGACTGATGCGCCACGATCCTTCGCACAAGCTGAGTGCCCAGAAAGATTCAGTGACGGCGCTCGAAGTGCGCCTCACCCGTGCTGCACGCGTGAGGCTCGAAAGTCTGCGCTCGCGCCAGCGAAACATGGAAGGCCGACTGCAAAGCCTGTCCCCGCTGGGAGTGCTGGCGAGAGGTTATGCCGTCGTCTTCAATGAACACGGCTCAGTAGTGATGGACGCCGCAGCCACAAGGCCGGGGGAAACCCTCACCACCAGGCTGGCTAAAGGAAACGTAGTAAGCACTGTTACTGATCGACATTTATGAGAAGACTGTTTGGAACCGATGGAATTCGGGGCGTTGCGGGAGAAGCGCCCTTGGACCGCAGAACGATTTTTGCTGTTGGCACGGCTCTTGGCCAGCTTCTATGCAAAGATTTTCCAGCACCGCGTGTCCTGCTCGGCGCCGATACCCGGGAGTCGAGTCTTTGGATCAGCGGCGTCATCGCCGCAGGCCTGGTCCGTGGGGGCGCCGCTGTAAGCAATGCAGGTACTGTCACAACTCCAGCCATTGCGTACCTGACAAACCAGCATGGCTTCGCGGCCGGCATCGTGATCTCGGCCTCGCACAATCCCTGGCAGGATAATGGCATCAAGGTGTTCGCTGGCAATGGATACAAGTTGCCGGACGCAGTCGAGCTCGGCATCGAAGAGGCCATCTTCGCGCTCCTGGATGACGAAGCGTTCGTGCTGGACACCTCGGTTACAGCGCCCACGGTCGAAGAAGCCTATCGACTGGAGTACGAGCAATATCTTCGCGCCGCCGTGCCTGGATTGAATCTTGCCGGCAGAAGCATCGTGATCGATTGCGCAAATGGCGCTGCCTCTGCCATTGCGCCGGAGCTATTTGAAGAATTCGGCGGAACGCTACACCTGACACATACGCAGCCGAATGGCCGGAACATCAATGCCGACTGTGGTGCGCTCCACCCCGAAGTTGTGGCCGGAGAAGTGAAGAGCCTCGGTGCCGATTATGGTGTGACCTTCGATGGCGATGCCGATCGCGTACTGTTTGCAGATGCGAATGGACACGTCGTCAATGGAGATGCGCTGCTGCTGATGGCGGCTCGCGATCTGCGCTCACGCGGAGAATTGAAAAACAACGTCGTGGTGGCTACCACAATGTCGAACATGGGACTGGAAGCTGCGCTGCGACGCGATGGCATCCAGATGCTGCGGGCGCCGGTTGGGGATAAGTACGTCCTGCAGATGATGCAGGAACAAAGCGCATCGCTGGGCGGCGAACAGTCCGGGCACATTCTTTTTCCAGCGAAGGCGACGACTGGCGATGGCCTGCTGACTGCATTGATTGTGCTGGACATCATCCAGCGCTCCGGCAAGGCGCTGCATGAACTCTGTGCGGACCTCAAGGTGTATCCGCAGGTGATTGTGAATGTACGCGTGCGCGAGAAGAAGCCACTGGAGAGCGTCGCATCCGTCGTCGAATCGATTGCCGCAGCCGAAAAAGATCTGCACGGCAACGGACGGGTGGTGGTGCGGTATTCAGGCACAGAAGCACTGGCGCGGGTGATGATCGAAGCCGAATCGGAAGAGCAGATGCGTCGGCATGCCGACGCTATCGCCGGAGCGATACGGGATGCACTCGGAGTGTAGTCGGTCTCTCAATTCATATCGCGCCAGTTGTTACCAACGCCTACGTCGGCGACGATCGGCACTTTCAACTGGATCACACCTTCCATCTCTTCCTTGACCATTGCTTTCAACTCTTCAACTTCTGCGTGCGGTGCATCGAAGAGCAGTTCATCGTGCACCTGCAGCGTCATCACAGCCTTCAGCTTCGCGGTCCGCATGCGCTCGTCGATGCGCAGCATGGCAATCTTGATCAGGTCTGCGGCGGTGCCCTGCAGGGGTGTATTGACGGCTGTGCGCTCGGCAAATCCGCGCAGGTTGGCGTTGCGGCTCTGGATGTCGGGGATAGGCCGCACGCGACCGAAGAGTGTGCGGACGCTCTGCTTTTGACGCGTCTCTTCGAGCACCCTATCGATGTAGGCACGGACGCCCACGTAGCGTGCGAAATACGTCTCGATATACAGACGGGCTTCATTCTGATCGATGCCCAGCTGCGCTGCAAGTCCGAAGGGCGAGATGCCATACACGATTCCGAAATTTACGGCCTTGGCGCGATTGCGCGTCTCTTTCGTCATAGCCTCCGGGGGAATCCCGAAGACTTCAGAGGCAGTGAGTGTGTGGATGTCCTGGTCGTGTGTGTAGGCGTGGACGAGCAGCGGATCGTCGGAGAAATGCGCCATCAGGCGTAGCTCGATCTGCGAATAGTCGGCGGAGATCATGACGTTTTCAGGTGCGGCAATGAAGGCTGCGCGGATCTCCCGGCCAAGTTCGGTCTTGACCGGGATGTTCTGCAGATTCGGATTGGTCGACGAGAGACGGCCGGTCGAAGTGCCTACCTGGTTAAACGTGGTGTGCACCCGTCCCTGCGCATCGGCAAGCAGCGGGAGTGAGTCGACATAGTTTGATTTGAGCTTGGCAAGCTGACGGTATTCAAGCACCAGGCGGGGCACAGGATTGTGCTTCGCCAGATCTTCGAGAATATCCATCGCCGTTGAAACAACTTTGCCCTTGCCATACTTGATCGGCTTGGGCAGTTGCATCTTGTTGAAGAGGACGTCGCCAAGCTGCTTGGGAGAATTGATATTGAAGCGGTGGCCGGCCAGACTGAAGATTTCTTCACCAACACGCTGCATCTCCGTCGCAAGATGATGCGCCATCTGGTCCAGCACATCGCGATCGATCCGCACGCCAGCTTCTTCCATGCGAAGCAGGACAGGCGTGAGTGGGAGATCGATTGTCGTGTAGACCGATTCGGTCTCGAGCGTTTTGATTTCTTCACGGAGCAGAGGGGCAAGCATCCAGATGGCGTGAGCAGCTTCGGTCAACTGCTTCTCTGCCATCTCCTGCAGTGGCCTGCTGGTAAAGCGAGCCACTACATCGGCAAGGCGATGCGTGGAGTGCGTCGGATTTACCAGGTACGAATACAGCATGATGTCATCGCGGACCCCGGCCAGATCGATGCCATGCTGCCTCACCACGCGCAGCGTGCCTTTCAGATCATGGACTGCTTTCGGAACTGCCTCGTCCGCCAGAAGAGTGCGAAGCTCCTCTGCATAGGGTTCATCGAGCTTCAGCAGGAGAGCCTCGTCCGCGCTGGCCGAGACTGCCAGGTGCAGCGCGCGTGCAGCAGGCAAAACCTCTTCAGGCGCGCTGTCAAACATGTCCAGCATGGACATGGTCTGCAGGACGGGCGCTTCTTCCTCGATGGCCTCGGTCTCGGCTGCAGCGATCTGCTCTGTCAACGTTTCCAGAAGTGAAGCATCGAGGGCAAGCGCGAAGCCATGCTTACGAGCGGCCTGGGTGAAGCGTTTCCAGGCTGCAGCATCCGGCGTCAGGCGATGATCCAGCGTCGTCGTCTGGACCTCCGGCGCAAGCTCTTTCAGCATGGTGGTGAACTCAAGTTCATTGAAGAGGACACGGCATGCACTAGTATCCGGCGGCAGGGTGCGCATGGCTTCGAGATCGAGTGGCATGGGAACCGCGCAGTCGATGGTCACCAGTTCCTTGCTGAGCAGGATGGTGTCGCGATTGTTCTGCAGGGACTCGCGATAGGTCTTGCGCTTGATTTCGGGGGCATGTTCGAGGACGCCCTCCAGGCTGCCGTATTGCTGGATCAATTCCACGGATCCCTTGTCGCCGATGCCCGGAGCACCGGGAATATTGTCAATGGAATCGCCGCGCAGGGCCATCACGTCGATCACCTGCTCTGGCGGCACGCCGAGAGTTTCCACCACCTTGTCGCGATCGAGGACCAGGTTGTCCTTCATCGGATTCATGACCTTCACATGTTCGGAAACCAGCTGCAGCATGTCCTTGTCGTTCGACACGATGTAGACGGGATGACCAGCCTCGGCCGCCTTGCGCGAGAGTGTGCCGATGACGTCGTCTGCTTCAAATCCGTCCGACTGCAGAATTGGGATGTGAAAGGCTTCGAGTGAGCGACGGATATAGGGCAGCTGTTGTGCCAGGTCCGGTGGCATGACGGTGCGGTTGGCCTTATAACCGTCGTAGGCGATGTCTTCAAAATCCTTGAGCTTCGAGTTCCAGCGGCGCAGGGTGGTGATGGACTTTGCACGTTCGTCGCGAAATACCGGCGCGCTGGTATCGAAGATCGCAGCGAAGTATTCCGGTGAGAAGTCGCGACGCAGCTTGTTGATCATGTTGACGAAGACGAAGGTTGCTGCCGTGGGTACGCCATTGCGCGTCGACATGGGCCGCTGCCGCTGCATGGCGTGATACGCACGGAAGATGAACGACATGGAGTCAAGCAGGAAGACAGGTTGTTTTTCTTGTTTAGCCATCAAGGGCACTCTCAGCTTTCAAACTTATGAGATGAACATACAGTCGCCATAGGAAAAGAATCGATAGCGTTCGGCGACTGCATGACGATAGGCGGCCAGCGTGTAATCGATTCCTGCAAAGGCGGCGACGAGCATCAGCAGGCTGGATTGGGGCAGGTGGAAGTTGGTAAGCAAGGCATTGACCAGCTGAAAGCGATAGCCCGGCGAGATGAAGATGGAGGTTGACCCGGCGTGGGCTTCGAGGTTCTGCCCGGATGCCATTTGCGCGCAGTGTTCGAGCGTCCGGACAGTGGTGGTGCCTGCCGCGACGATACGCCGTCCCTGCTGCTTTGCGTCGTTGATCGCGTGGGCCGTCTCAGCAGGCAGCGAATATCGCTCGGCATGCAACTGCACGTCAGCCACCTCTTCGACACGCAATGGTTGGAATGTCCCCAGGCCTACGTGAAGAGTGAGATGGCAGACCTGCACGCCGCGTGCTTGAATCTGATCAAGTATCGCGGGCGTGAAGTGAAGGCCCGCAGTCGGTACTGCGACCGAACCGCGATGCTGCGCGAAGACAGTCTGGTAGCGATCGCGGTCATTACTGTCATCGGCGTGGCGAATATAGGGCGGCAATGGTATGTGGCCGAAGGCTTCGAGGGTGCTGAAGAAATCCTGTGTGGGAGTGAAGCGCAGTACGCGTTCTCCAAACTCGCCGCGCTCGATGACGTCTGCCTCGAAAACTTCGCCTCCACCATGGATGACGCGTGGAATGAATCGCAGACGCTCCCCTACCTGCACCTTCCTGCCTGGCCTAGCCAGAGCCTTCCATTGCCCCGGGGCAATCTCTTCCGTAAGGAGAATTTCGATCCTGCCCGGCTCCCCTGGCTGACGCGCATCACGACTGGATCGCTGCGCGAACAGCCGCGCAGGAATCACGCGGCTGTCATTCAGAATGAGAAGATCGCCGGCTCGCAGGAGTTGCGGGAAAGCCGCGAAGGTCTGGTCGCTCCATGATCCCGTGGCACGATCGAGTGCCAGCATGCGTGACGCTTCCCGCTGCGGAGCAGGCTGCTGTGCAATCAGATCTTCGGGAAGTTCGTAGTCAAAATCGGAGACACGCACTGCATTTATTCTAACGGGCGCGAGCGTTTGTCATGGCAGGCTGGAACTCTGCTTCGGCACGGTGCCTGGCCCTTTCACAGGCCGACTCTACGGCAAGCCTTGCTGCTTCGAACGCAGCATCGTCGAGCTCGCGTGGTACGTGGACAGGGCGCGCCCAGCCGATTGCGACGCGGGAAAATGGTTTGGGAATCAGAAAGCCGTCCCAGGATTGGAGCTCCCATGCGCGCTGTGGCAAAACGTAAAAGGGGCACGCGGGCTTGCCGGTCATCTGCGCCAGCTTGATGGTGCCGGGCTTGAGCTGGTAGCGCGGCCCTCGCGGACCATCTGCAGGAAACACTGCGGGGCTGCCTGCCTCCACGGCGCGTGCAAGCGCACGCAGGCCCGTCATGCCTCCGCGAGAACTCGATCCACGGGCAGTGAGGAACCCCAGCCGCTCGATGGTCCGGGCGATCAATTCGCCATCGAAGCTGGGACTCACCAAGAGTGTTGCGCGATGCCGGCCTTTGAATCGGCAGGCACTCGGCAGCAGGCAGCGATGCCAGAAAAGCCAGATGTCGGAAGTGTCCGGAGCGGCTGGTGCTGCGCCCGGCTCGCACACATCGGTGTAGCGCAACGTCGCCGCCAGAATCCGGATCAGCCACGAGGCCAGCCATGGAACGATCGCCAGCACGATGCGTTGACCACGCGAATATCCGGGAGCACTCACTGCTAGCTGTAGCGCATCCAGCGAATGACTTCGGGCAGGTTGGGCCGCTTGCCATACATCAGGATGCCAATTCGGTAGATGCGCGATGCCAGCCACAGCATGATGTAAATCGCGACGATCATGAAGACGATGGACAGGGCGAGCTGCCAGACCGGCGGCATCTGGACGCCCATCCGGAGACACATGATCAAGGGCGTGCATGGGGGAAACAGCGACATGCCGATGGACAGTGGAGAACCCGGGTTGGAGAGAACATAGCTGAACATGGTGAAGGACACGATGAGCGGCAGGGTGATGATGATGGAGAACTGGTTCATCTCCTGCTCGGTCGACATGCAGGCGCCCAGGCCGCAGCTGAGCGAACTGTAGAAGAGAAATCCCAGCACAAAGTAGACGAGAAAAAAGACAAGCAGGCTGGGAGCGATATGCAATGGTGTGCTGCCGCCGCTCAACTGCGATCCAGCGTACAGAGCACCGACAGCAAACCAGATGCCGAGCTGGGTCAGCGCAGCAGCGCCCACACCCAGCAGCTTGCCGATCATCATCGATTCGGCCTTGACGCTCGATAGCATCACTTCAAAGATCCGGGACGTTTTTTCTTCGATGACCGAGCGGCCGACATTCAATCCGTAGAACAGGATGGAAAAGTAGAGCAGCATCATCATGGCGTAGGCTGCCCAGAAATTCTGATCGGCGTTCGAGGTGACTGCGCGCCCGTTCTTCACCTGCATCGTCTGAATGTCAGTCGACTCCAGCAACTGGTTCACCGCATCCGGCGCCATGCCATGCTGCTGCAACTGGCTGCGCACCAGCGCCTGTCGCACGGCTCTCTGCATTGTGCTGTCGTTACTCAACGAAGTCGACGAACGCGATGCGTAGGAGACTTTCGGCTGCAGCTTGCCCGGGATCACTTCAAGCCACAGGTAGCCGTCGATCTCCTTATTCTCCACTCGCCTCGTCAACGCATCCAGATCGGCCGCGCTGGCCGGAGCCTTCACGTCGATCTGCTGCGGAGCCTGCTTCTGCTTCGAAAGATCGCCGCGGACACTTTCCGCCAACTGCGCATCATTGGAGGCGATCACGATATGACTGTCACCGGCAAGATGAGTGGCGGAGAAAATGGAGACACCCGTGATTGCACCGAAGACCAGCGGGATCAGGACAGTGCTGATCTTGAATGCCTTGGAGCGGATGCGTTCGAGATATTCCCGCTTCGCGATGAGCAAGGCATTCTGCATCAGGGTGCTAGGCATGTACAGACCCGCCGACAATCTGGATAAAGATCTCCTCAAGTGATGGTTCCACCAGCTCATACTTCAACACCTGGACGGAGTTTGCGAAGAAGCGCAAAAGTGTCTGCGTGTCTGCTCCCGGGTTCAACTTTATTTCTGCCCGCCTACCAAAATTCGTTATCGATTCGGTCGCAGCTCGGACCAGCGGGTCGGAAAGGAAGGCCGAGTCGCCTTCATACTCCAGCACGATGCGATTGCGCGGATACTGACTCTTGATTTCACGCATGGTGCCGTGCAGCACCGGTCTGCCACCGTTGACGAGGCAGATGGAATCGCAGAGCTTCTCCACCTGGTCCATACGATGGGTAGAAAAAAGGATGGCTTTGCCTTCACGGCGAAGATCCAGCAGGGTGTCCTGCAGCAGTGTCGCATTTACCGGATCCAGGCCCGAGAAGGGCTCATCCATGATGAGAAAATCCGGATCGTGGAGCAGTGTGGAGATGAACTGGATCTTCTGCTGCATGCCTTTGGAAAGCTCTTCTGTCTTTTTCTCCATCACGTCGCTGATAGCCATGCGCTCGCACCATCGCTGTGCCCGCTGCCGCGAGGTATTTGCGTCGAGACCGCGGATCTGGCCCATGAAGATCAGCTGATCCAGCACTTTCATCTTCTTGTACAGGCCGCGCTCTTCGGGCAGGTAACCGATGCGCGTCAAGTGGTCGCGTGAGAACGGCTGACCGAAGAGCCTCACCTGTCCGGAGTCTGGCAGCGTGATGCCGACGATCATGCGAATGGTCGAGGTCTTGCCCGAGCCATTCGGACCCAGCAGGCCGAACATACTGCCGGCTTCGATCGAGAAGCTCAGGTCCTGCATGGCAATTTTCTTGCCGTAGGACTTCGAAATGCGGTCGAGCTGCACGATCGTCGCCGCCGGTGCGCGAAGGGAGGGAAGAGCCGAGGATTCCTGTGTTGACAGTGGCAAGCCGGCCTCCCGGATGTCGGCAGTGTACTACGCAGATCCAGCAAGCGAGGCATATGGATACTGACTGCGCACCGCGATGCGCGAGTCGCTCTGCTTTCCTGCTGCGCCAGGAGACCGCCCTTTCATGGCGGCTTCGACGCAAATGCTCTAGCATCGCAGTGTGCTGGAGCCGGGTTCCCCTGTACAGTTCGTGAAAGGTGTTGGAGAGCGCCATGCCGGTGCGCTTGCTGCGAAGAACATCCGCACGGTCGAGGATCTCCTGTACCACCTTCCCTTCCGCTACGAAGACCGCATGAACCCGGTTCCCCTTGCTTCCCTGAAGGCTGGAGAGATGGCCAGCATCATCGGCGAAGTACGCGGCACGACGCTCCTGCGCACGCGCAGCATGCCGATCTTTGAGATGACGATCGGCCAGGGCATCGACACGCTGAAGTGCATCTGGTTCCACGGCACCTACCTCAAAGATCGCTTCAAAGTCGGCCAGATGCTGGCGCTCTACGGCAAGGTGGAGGCATCGCGCTCGCGGCTCGGCAAGTTCAAGATGATCCAGCCGCAGTTCGAGGTACTGCCGGGCGACCTGGACAATACGGATGAGTCGCAGCTGCTGCGACTGCTGGAAGTCGGCAGGATTACGCCGGTGTATGAAACGCTGGGCGGCACGGTGCTGACGTCGCGCTGGCAGCGGCGCGTGATTTATACGCTGCTCGGTGAGTTGAAGGGGCGAATTCCAGAGACACTTCCGGAGCAGCTGCTGCAGCGGCTGGATCTGCCATCGCGGGAACAGGCACTGCAGCATGCCCATTTCCCGATCACCGGCACACCGATCGGACAGCTGCAGGGATCCACCACGCCGGCGCACCGGCGCCTGATCTTCGAGGAACTTTTTTATCTGGAGCTTGGCCTGGAGCTGAAGCGTAAGAAGATGAAGGAGCGCATTGGCATCGGCTTCGTGACGGATGCCAAAGTCCGCAGTGCGATTCGCGAGGTGCTGCCCTTTCATCCCACGGCGGCGCAGAAACGGACGCTCGGCGAAATCGTGGACGACATGAAGAAGCCGGGTCCGATGCGGCGTCTTTTGCAGGGAGATGTCGGCTCGGGCAAGACCATCGTCGCGTTGCAGGCCATGCTGGTGGCGATTGAAAACGGCTACCAGGCAGCCTTGATGGCGCCGACCGAAATCCTGGCATCGCAGCATTTCATCGGGGCACGCAAGCTGCTGGAACGGTCGACCCGCAACTATCGCGTGGTACTGCTGACCGGCTCGCTGGATGAAGATCGCAAACGATCGACGCGACGACGAATCGCGAGTGGTGAGGCCGATGTTGTGATCGGTACCCACGCGCTGATTGAAGAGAAAGTCGAGTTCGACAAGCTGGGTCTGGTGGTGGTCGATGAACAACACCGCTTCGGTGTGATGCAGCGCTTCCGGCTGATGAAGAAGCCCGGCCAGGGCGAGCCGGACACACTGGTGATGACCGCGACCCCGATACCACGGACCCTCGCGCTCTCGCTTTATGGCGATCTGGATGTGAGCATTCTCGATGAACTGCCGCCGGGTCGAACGCCGATCGTGACGAGACGGCTGCCTGATTCGCGCAGTGAGGAAGTCTGGCAGTTTGTGCGCCGCCAGGTGCAGGCAGGGCACCAGGCTTACGTGGTCTACCCGGTGATTGAGGGAGCCAAGGAAGATGAACCCGAGCTTGACTTCCCGATCGAAGAGCCGGAAATCAAAGCTGCGCCGGGCAGAAAGAAGACAGCCGCGAAGCAGATAGACGGCCGCAAGGTAAGGAGTACAGCTTTGTTCGAGAAGCCTACGCTCAAGGCAGCCACCGACATGTACGAGCAGTTGAAGACAGGGGCGCTGGCTGGCCTGCGGCTCGGTCTTCTGCATGGGCGACTGGATGCGGATGAGAAGGACATCATCATGCGGCGATTTCAGCGCGGTGAGATCGACGTGCTGATCTCGACCACGGTGATCGAGGTTGGCGTGGACGTACCGAATGCCTCGGTCATGGTGATTGAACACGCCGAACGCTTCGGCCTGGCGCAGATGCACCAGCTGCGGGGGCGTGTGGGCCGGGGTGCGGCGAAAAGCTATTGCATCCTGATGACCGGGCTGAAGGTGTCAGCAGAGGCGGAGGAGCGCCTGAATGCAATGGTGCGCACGCAGAATGGCTTTGAGCTCGCAGAACTGGACCTGGCGATGCGGGGACCCGGAGAATTCTTCGGAACGCGCCAGGCGGGTCTACCGGAATTTCGAGTTGCGGACCTGCTGCGTGACCGTGCCTTGCTGGAGCTGGCGAAGATAGAGTCTGTGCGCTTTGTCGCCAATGCCGATGAAGAGAGTACGCCGGCTGAAAAGACGCAGGTCTGGAATCGTTTGAAGGATGCGTGGCAGCGCAGGTACGGCCTGGTCGAGGCCTAAAGGTGTCTAGGCTGCGGAATTACCACCGAACAATGGTTCAAACGATTTCGCATCGTCGGCAAGCTCCCGGATTTCGAGGTTGCAGGTCGAGACCAGGACGGTTTGCGGATAGGGAAGATGATGCGTGCGCTGGCAGAAGCTGGTAAAGATGAGGTGCGAGTTGCGCGTGAACTCGAGGCCGAGACCTACCAGCATGATGTAGACGTTGATGCCGTTGGAACGCTCGAATTCAAAGAGAGATCGCAACATGCCGCTGACGACCTCCTGCCGCAACACCCAGGCGCCGCTTGACGATAATGCGCTCGGTAGAACGCGCTCGATCTGCTGGTTCCCTTCCATTGAGAAGGCACGCAGCTGCAGCAACGGCTGACCGGCCGTAAAAATTTCGTCCATCGTCCTGGGAGGGGAAGGCTCCATGTTTCATCCATCGGATAAACTCGCAGAGCGCGTGAGCGGGAACCGGGAGAAGAATGCAGTATGGTCACGTATCAGGCTTGGTGGATGGAGGCAGAGTGATTCTGGGATCGGGCATTGATCTGATCGAGATCCAGAGAATCCGCCGCTCCCTCGACCGTTTTGGCGATCGCTTTCTTGGCCACATCTATACCTCCGGCGAGGTGGCCTACTGCCAGGCTCGCCGGATTGGCGCCGTCGAAAGCTTTGCTGCCCGTTTCGCGGCCAAGGAAGCCGCAGCCAAGGCGCTGGGCACAGGCATTGGTCGCGGCGTCACCTGGCGCGAGTTTGAAGTGCAACGCCTGCCGGGACGGGCGCCGACCATGGTACTGAGCGGACGTGCGGCCGAACTTGCTTCCAGCCAAGGGGTCCAGCGGATCACGCTTTCGCTGACCCACACTGAGGCTCTTGCCATGGCGGTCGTGAACATGGAGGGCAATCTGCCATGATGCAATTCCCTGCAACGTTCGCGGGTAGCTGCACATCATAGGGAAGACATCGATGGCAACATCGCAAAGGCTTGCTCCGTGGACCGGGGTAAGAGAAGCTTTTTGTTAGTCTTAGGCGTAGACGGCCATACGCATTCGCATGCACGGCTTAGACTGGCCTGGTCGCAACAGGATTTTCGTTCGTAAGGAGATATGTGCCGAGTCAACAAGAAGTCCGCTGGTCTCAGCTGAAGGTCGGAGTCCTGGTACTGGCAGCCCTGGTTGCATTGACGGCTCTCATCTTTTTCATGTCGGGCGATACCGGCGGCCTGCTTACCGGTAAGATCACCGTCCGCTCCTACTTTGAAAATGCCGCCGGCTTGAAGGTCGGCGCCCCTGTGGCGCTGGAAGGCGTAACCATCGGGAATGTGAAATCTGTTCGGGTGGTGCCGGCCCGGAAGCTGACGCCGGTCGAAGTCACGATGAAGATCAGCAGGAAATACCAGGAAGCACTGCATGCCGATTCGAAGAGCAGTCTGAATACGGTAGGCGTGCTTGGCGATACGATCGTCGACATCGATAGCAAGCATGCTTCCGGACCGGCAGTGCAGAATAACGCCGAGCTTGCGACCAATGAAACTCCGAACCTGTCGGACGTGATCAAGTCGAGCCAAGGCACCATCGAGCAGTTGAATACGATCCTGGCCAAGGTCGATAACCTGGTCGATGCGCTGAATACCGGAAAAGGTTCGATCGGTCAGCTGATCCAGAATCCCGATCTGTACAACAAGGCCATGGGAGCAGTGAATCAACTCGCCGGGCTTATCGATACCATCAGCAGCGGCAAGGGTTCGATCGGCAAACTGGTCGCGGACGACACGCTTTACAACAATGCCAATTCGACTGTCGCCCGGCTGAACAAAATCGCCACAGACCTGGATAGCGGGCAGGGCAGCATCGGCAAGCTCCTGAAAGACCAGACTCTCTATAACAACCTGAACAGTACTGTCGCGCAGGCCAATCAGCTCATCGCCCAGGTAAATGCAGGCCAGGGGGCGCTGGGTGTGATGACGAAAGATCCTCAGTTTGCGCAGAAGCTGCAGGATACGGTCACCCGGCTCGATTCCATTCTGAATCGCGTCGACAGCGGCGAGGGAACACTGGGGCAGCTGGTACGGAATCCGTCACTCTACAACAACAGCGATCAGATGCTGACCGAGACGCGGGGCCTGGTCACGTCGATTCGGGAAAATCCCAAAAAGTACCTTACTTTCCACGTCAAGGTGTTTTAGCGACGCTGGTTTCGACAAAGTGATCGTATGGAAGTCGGGCGACTGGATTTGCCATCGACTTTGTACCTTATGGTAAATTTCGCTTAACAGTCCTGTCATCGGCTGTTGATGTTGCAGCGGCGGCACTCATCTGCTCCTATTCCAGAGTGCCCCGTTATCGAAACTTACCCCGGAGACCCATGCGACCCTTCCATCTAGCTGCAGTCATCCTGCTCGGAACGGGGGCAGCGCTGGCACAAAGCTCCCTCCCGGAACTGAGCTCTCTCGCCGACACACCCTCTTCGAGCACTGTCCCCGCCGAGCCAAAAGCGACCAAGAGCTTTGATCTCACGGCGATCGACCGGACTGCCGATCCCTGTACCGACTTCTACCAGTTCGCGTGCGGCAACTGGGTCAAGAACAATCCGATTCCTTCCGACCAGGTGCGCTGGGGAACCTTCCAGCAGCTGGCTGAGCGCAACCAGTGGCTCGAGTACAAAGAGCTGGAGGCGGCTGCCAAACCGAGTCCCAGTCGGACGGCTCTCGAGACCCAGTTCGGCGACTTCTATGGCGCCTGCATGAACAAGTCCCTTGCCGACGAAAAGGGCATCCAGCCTCTCGAACCGACGTTGAAGGCAATCGATGGACTGTCAGATAAAACGGCACTGGCCACACTGCTGGCCCAGTTGGCGACCACACACACGACGTCGGCTCCGGACTTCTTCGAGCTTGGAGTGGAGCAGGATCAGAAAGATTCCTCCAAACAGATCGCCGGGGTCATGCAGGGGGGCCTGGGACTGCCGGACCGGGACTACTATGTCGAGCAGAGCGAACGACAGCAGAAGATCCGGGAGCAGTACGTAGCCCATATGACAGCCATATTCCAGCTGGCTGGAGACACACCGGACAAGGCCGCGGCCGAAGCGAAGACGGTGATGGAGATCGAGACGGCACTGGCCAAGGCCTCGACCCCACGCGTAGAACTGCGCGAGCCCAAGAATGTGTACCACATCATGACGGTCGCCCAGTTGAAGGAGCTGGCGCCGGATTTCAACTGGCAGGACTACTTCAGCCAGGTGGGGATTGGCCAGTTCGACACGCTGAACGTCGCAACGCCGGACTTCTTCAAAGCCGCCAGTCAGCAGATCAAGGAGCGGGACCTGGGTGCGCTCAAGAGCTACCTGCGCTGGCACGCCCTGCATGACGCGGCACCGTATCTTTCCACGAACTTTGTGGATGAAAACTTCAAGTTCTACGGCATGGAGCTTGCCGGACAGAAAGAGATCACGCCACGCTGGAAGCGTTGCGTCCGGCTGACGGATCGAAACCTGGGCGAAGCAGTCGGCCAGGACTGGGTCAAGCGCTACTTCCCTCCGCAGGACAAGGAGAGCATGCAGAAGCTGGTAGCCGCGCTCGACAAGTCGCTGGGCGACGACATCTCCCAGCTGCCGTGGATGTCCGACGCGACGAAGAAAGAAGCCGAACTGAAGCTTTCGCTCTTTCGCAACAAGATCGGCTATCCGGATCACTGGCGTGACTATTCGTCGGTCAAGGTGACGCCGGATGAGTTCCTGGCCGACCTGGACCATACTCAGCATTTCGCCCTGATGCATGACTTCAGCAAGCTGGGCAAGCCGGTCGATGAGACGGAGTGGGGAATGACGCCGCCCACTGTCAATGCCTACTACAACCCGTCGATGAACGACATCAACTTCCCGGCCGGCATTCTGCAGCCTCCGTTCTTCGACTTCAACAAGGACCCGGCCGTGAATTTTGGCGGTATCGGCGTAGTGATCGGCCACGAGATGACCCATGGCTTCGACGATGAAGGCAGCCAGTACGACGGCAAGGGCAATGTGCGCGAGTGGCAGACGGCAGAAGACCGGAAACAATTCACGGAGAAGACCGACTGCGAGGTAAAGGAGTATGGCGGCTTTGAAACTGCGCCAGGCACCAACCTCAACGGCAAGCTGACCCTGGGGGAGAACACGGCTGACAATGGCGGCCTGCGCATCGCCTACATGGCCTTGATGGACACGTTGAAGCAGGAGGGCAAGAAGGCGCCGTACACGGATGCTGCCGAGAAGATCGACGGCTTCACACCCCAGCAGCGCTTTTTCCTGTCGTTTGCACAGATCTGGTGCAGCAACCAGACCGAGCAGTCTGCCCGGATGATGGCCAAGGTCGATCCACACTCACCGGGCAAGTTCCGCACCAATGGTTCGGTGCAGAATTTCGATGAGTTCGGCAAGGCTTTCAGCTGCAAGCAGGGCACGCCGATGTATCCGGCAAACGCCTGCCGCGTCTGGTAAGTGGGCAACAGCCCGGTAAAGCTGCCTTCCGGCGGCTGTACCGGGCCGGTTCCCGGGGCTGGCTGTTGCAGTCAGAACCGGATTAAGATGCCTGGCCCTAGCCGAAAGTGGTCCTTGCTTTTACAATCGCAATGGGAGTCGATTCCCCACCCAGAGTTCTGCTGCGAATGCAGCCCCATGACCATCGGTTCCCCGCCACGGTCAGGATGAAGGAAGCGCATGAAGTTGAGGAAGTTTGGTCAGGCTGTTCTGACCACTGTAGTCGGCGTCGGTTTAAGCTTTGGTCTTACATCTTGCGTCCAGAGTCATACGGTTGGTTATTTCTTTGTAACTGGCCATCAATACAGCAATGTGGCGTCTTACAAAATCGATAACAATACGGGGAATCTCACCCAGGTCAGTGGATCGCCATACAGCTCTGGTGGCTCGAACCCGGTGGACGCCCTGGTCACGCCGGGCGGCCGCTTTCTCTACGTTCTGAACGCCGGCTGCGCAGATCCGGCAGTGTATCCGAATGCAAAATATCCGTGCGCTTCGACCGGCCAGCCAACCAGCAGCAGTGTCTCCGTCTTTACGATCGGTGGCGGCGGCGCCCTCAGCTTCCAGCAGAGCTATACGAGCGTTGGCAACAACTCGGTAGCGATCACGACCGATAGCACGGGCGGCTACCTCTACGTGCTTGACCAGAACGCGCCTACCAGTCAGAACACGCCGCTGCAGTACCAGTCCGGTGGTGATGTTTCTGTCTATCAGCTGGATAGCACGACGGGCCGGCTCTCCCTGATTCAGAACCAGCAGGTCAAGGACGTCAACGGCAACCCCCTGAACTTCTTCCCTGTGGGTCAGGATCCGGTGTGGTTTACGACCTTCAACACCAACCTGTTTACGATCGACCGAGCCGCGGGTCAAACCACGAATGCCAGCTTCGTCTCGGTCTATGCGACTTCTTCGTCGACCGGCCAGTTGACTGCCACGCAGAACTCGGAGTTCCCGACGGGCGCGACCAACCTGACGTACATCTATGGCAAGGGCTCGTATATCTATCTACTCGATGCCGGCGACCCGACACAGACCGGGAATCCGACTCTGTATAACGGCTCGATCCTGACCTACACCGCGGGTTCGAATGGTGCACTGGCTTCGATCACCGGCGGCGTGCAGTCGCAGGCGGCCCTGGGCTATTCCAATGCTGTCTATCCGGATGCGATGGTAGTGGAATCCAGTACGAGCAAGTATGTGTACGTAGCGAACCGGGGCTTGAACACCGGGTTGAGTGCGCCGGCCAGTATCATTTCGCAGTATCAGATCACTCCGACGAATGGTGTGCTGACGTCGGTTGGCGGCGTAAACAATGGCTCAGTCAACGTAGGTACAGGTTCCGGTCCGCGCTGTGTCCTGGAGGATCCATCGAACCAGTTCCTATACACGGCTAATTACAATGACAGCACCATTTCGGGATTTGTGATCAACACGGAAACCGGCAATCTGACGACACAGCGCAAGAAAACGACGTTTGCAGGACCGGGAAATCCAACCTGGTGCACGGCAAGCGGAACCACTTTCTAAGTCGCCGGGAGCGGCACCGGCAATGGTCTGCATGACTAGCCAATGCTGTTCCCAGCTTTTACAATTGGGCAACGGTTCACTCATATACAGAATTGCTGCAAGCGCAGCCCCTGAGCGGGATAGTTTCGATACGCGAGGACGAAGGAAATACATGAAGTTGAGACATATCGGCCAGGCTGCGTTGGCCGGCGCTGTATCGTTGGGCACTCTTTTCGGAATCGGGGCCTGTGGCCAGGACAATACGATCGATTACGTGTACATCACCAACTCCAAGAGTGCTACCGGGCAGATCAACGTCTACCTGGTTGACCATCTCTCGGGCACGCTGAACCCCATCAAGGAATCTCCCTTCCCCTCTCTCGGACGCAATCCGATCGATATTGCCAGCACGCCGAATGGCAAGTTTCTTTATGTCGCGAATCACGACGACAGTACGATCGTGGAATTTGCGGTCGGTACAGATGCCAAGATTTATTCCCTCAACACGTACCAGACGCAGAACTCGAATGCGAGCTTTCCAACGTCGCTGCGGGTGAACTCGGCGGGGACCTACCTGTATGTCACCAATGCGTTCCAGTCACAATATTCGCCCAGCACGCCGGGACCCGGGGCGTTGCTGGTGTATCCGATCAATGCGGATGGTTCGCTGGGCACGCCTGTCGCCGATACTGCGAATGGCACACCTTACTTCCCGACCTGCAACAATCCGGTCGCGGTGAATGTGTTGAACAATGATCTTGCTGTCTATGTGGTGGACGATCCCGCGAGTCAGCCTCCCAAGCTTGCCGATACGACGTCTTCTTCGAACGTGGGCGCCAACGGCACGAGCACGATCCAATACACGGCGACGGCCAAGTGCTCGGCGACGAGTGGTCAGATTTCGGCATTTTCGATTGGAAGCGGCAGTGTGCTGACCGAGATCCAGGGCTCACCGTTTGCTGCCGGTTCGTCTCCGGATGCCATTGTCAGCGATCCGCAGGACCGCTTTGTGTACGTGACCGACTTGACCCAGAACCAGCTGCTGGCATATGTGGCAACGGGAGTGGGCGGGTTGACACCGATCAACAATGGACCGTTTGCGACCGGCGTGTATCCGAATGCCGTCACGATCGATCCGACGGCGAAGTACATCTATGTCGCGAACTATGGTGGCGGCGGTACAGTGAGCGCCTACCAGATCACGTCCACAGGCGTACCGAGCGCAGTGGCGACGGGGACGTACGCGGTGAAGACCGGACCAACGGCTGTATACATCGAGCCGAGTTCGGGACGCTATCTGTACACGGCAAACTTCGTCGACAACACAGTTTCCGGGCTCAATCTGAATCCCAATACGGGTGCGTTGAACGCGGTACAGAACTCGCCTTTCCCGGCGAATGGGCAGCCGACGGCGATCACGGCAGTGACTCACGGCAGCCACGCAATCGAGGTCCTGCCACAGTACTGATCGACTGGTTGCGCAATGAAAAGAGCCCGCTCCGGCGGGCTCTTTTCATGCTTGGCTAGCTAACAAAGGTTTTCTTGATCCA
>CAZZVA010000007.1:0-30945 GCA_964657345.1 uncultured Acetobacteraceae bacterium
GAAACGACTGCTGACAAGCGCGTCGTTCCGGTGTTGCCTGTACGCGATACTGTCTTGTTTCCGCACGCAGTCCTCCCTTTGACCGTGGGCCGCGAGAGTTCGATCCAGCTGATTCAGTCCCTGGGAGAAGAGAAGACCATTGTGGTAGTGGCGCAGCGCGACGCACGGCTGGATCAGCCGCAGCCGAGCGATCTGCACACGTATGGCACCCTGGCAACCGTTCACAAAGTAGTCAAGATGCCGAACCAGAGTCTGTTTGTCTTTACGGAGGGCACGGAGCGCGTCAGGCTGGGCGAGTTTGTGCAGCGGGAGCCGTTCATGACCGCCGAGGTGGAGATCGTGGCAGAGCCTCCCATCACGCGGAGTGCCGAGCTCGAAGCACTGCATCGCAACGTGACTTCGCAGTTCCAGCAGATCGTTACTTCCTCGCCGACTTTGTCGGACGAGTTGCAGACCATTGCCATGAATATCGACGATCCCAGCCGGCTGGTCGATTTCGTGTCGTCTTCGCTGCCGTTCCTGCCGACCACGGATAAACAGGAACTGCTGGAGACGCCGGACGTGGTGGCGCGGCTGGAACGCATCCACAAACATCTGGCCAAGGAGCTGGAAGTTCAGCAGCTTCGTAACAAGATCCAGTCCGAGGTACAGGACCAGGTCCAGCAATCGCAGCGCGATTACTATCTGCGCGAACAGCTGAAGGCGATTCAGAAGGAACTCGGCGAGATTGACGAGGGTCAGAAGGACATCGAGGAACTGCGCGACAAGATCGAGCACGCCGGAATGCCGGAGGACACTAAAAAGGAAGCATTGAAGGAGCTGAACCGGCTGTCCCGGATGTCGCCGATGGCAGCAGACTTTTCCCTCACCCGGAACTATATCGAGTGGCTGGCAGTACTGCCCTGGGCCAAGTCGTCCGGACTTGAGGTCGATATCCTGAAGGCCAAGGAGATCCTGGACGAGGACCACTACGACCTGAAGAAGGTCAAAGACCGCATCCTGGACTACCTGAGCGTGCGTCGCCTGAAGCCGGATATGAAGGGTCCGATCCTGTGCTTCGTCGGACCTCCCGGCGTGGGGAAGACGTCTCTCGGCCGTTCGATAGCCCGTGCGCTTGGACGCAAGTTTCAGCGCATCTCTCTCGGCGGCATGCACGACGAGGCCGAGATCCGCGGGCATCGCCGGACTTACATCGGCGCCATGCCGGGGCAGATCATCCAGGCTTTGCGTCGCTCGGAGACGAACGACCCTGTTTTCATGCTGGACGAGATCGACAAGCTGGGACGCGATTTCCGCGGCGATCCGGCGTCAGCCCTGCTCGAGACACTGGACCCGGAACAGAACAATACGTTCCGCGACAATTACCTCGACCAGCCCTTCGACCTGTCCAAGGTGCTGTTTATCTGCACTGCGAACATGCTCGATCCAATTCCGCCGCCCTTGCTCGATCGTATGGAGATCATCGATCTATCCGGCTACACGGAAGAGGAGAAAGTGCATATTGCCTTCCGCTACCTGATCCCGCGACAGATCAAAGAGAACGGGATTCAGCCGGATGAACCGGTTCAGGCTGCTGGAACGGATGAGACAGGGGTGGTCGCCGCAACGGAAAATTTCCCGGCCAAGATCGAGTTTCCGGAAGAGAGTGTGCGCTACATCGTTCGTCATTACACCCGGGAGGCCGGTGTCCGCAAACTGGAACAACTCCTGGGCACGGTCTGCCGCAAGCAGGCCCGCCGCATCGCCGAAGGCAAGGCGGACAAACTGGTTGTCACGAAGGAAGTCATTCATGACTTCCTCGGCGGCATCAAGGTACGCGTCGATACAGAGCTCGCGGAACGCACCAAGCGATCGGGAGTTGCTGTTGGCCTGGCCTGGACACCCGTCGGCGGCGATGTTCTCTTCATCGAAGCCAATCGTATGAAGGGTAAGGGCGGCTTCAAAATTACCGGGCAGATCGGCGAGGTGATGCAGGAATCCATGCAGGCCGCGCTGACCTGGGTACGCTCGAATGCAGCATCGGTGGGGTTGTCGGAAGACTTTCTTGAGAACTCCGACATCCACATCCACGTGCCGGCAGGCGGCATCCAGAAGGACGGTCCGTCGGCAGGCGTCACCATGGCGACTGCGCTGGTCTCGCTGTTGACAGACAGGCCGGTGCATCCGCTTACCGCGATGACCGGAGAGATCACACTGAGCGGCAATGTTCTCCCGGTCGGCGGGATCAAGGAGAAATTCCTTGCGGCGAAGCGGGCTGGCGTTCTGCAGGTGATCCTGCCGCGCGACAACCGGCAGAGCGTGGAGGAAGACCTGACGCCGGATCAGACTGCGGGTGTGAAGATCCATTACGCCAGCTGCATTGAAGACGTCCTGGGCATCGCTCTACCTTCGAGCGCCAGCGAAGTCAGCCTGGACGAAGCAGTCCGGGAAGACGTGATCGAACACGCTGCGGTCTAGATCCTCCGCGTCCCACCCAGTGCCCGGCAGTGACCACCACGAATCTGTGGAGGCTCCTGCCGGGCATTTTCCTTGATACGAAAATGCCGCAACACGAGTCCCTTGTCGGATGGACTGCACCCTTGCCGATACTCGATGGCTGGAAGAAGGGCCAACGGCTTTCCTACCGCTTCTGCTGCTATCCTGAGGCAGCCCATGGCACGAATCCTCACCGCAGCTGTGCTTATCCCCCTGGTCATCCTGCTGCTGCTGAAGGGTCCGTTCTGGCTGCTGGTCGTGTGTGCTGCTGCTGTGGCGATGCTGGCCGCCTGGGAATTCCTGGCACTGGCCGCTGCTACTGGCGCGTCGGCTCCCCGCATCCTGGTGCTGGTGTGTCTTGGCGCCCTGTTTCTCGCACTCTACTTCCAGCGTGAATGGCTGCTGCCCGTCTTTACGGCGGCCTGCCTGCTGCTCTTCAGTGTCATCAGCTTTCGAGGTCCCCTGAAGCAGGTCCTGTTCGACACAGCGGTTTCCATCTTTGCGCTCGTCTACTGTGGCATTTCAATGACCGTCCTGCCGCGGCTCAGCCTGGAAGATGGCGGACCGGCCCTCCTGGTGTTCCTCTTCTTTGCCGTGTGGTCCGGCGATATCGCAGCTCTCTACATTGGTCGCGCATTCGGCCGCCACAAGCTTGCGCCTGCGATCAGCCCGAACAAGACGTGGGAGGGCAGTCTTGCCTCAATACTAGGCAGCATGCTGGTGGCCGGCATGTTGCTATTGCTGGCCTATTTTCTTCAGCAGCATGGCTTCACGATCCTTGACTATCCTGGCACGGTTCTCCACTGGCTGATGCTGGCCGCCCTGCTGAACATCGCGGCACAGGTGGGCGACCTGGTGGAGTCGGCAGTCAAGCGCGGCGCGGACGTTAAAGATTCAGGCACGTTGCTACCTGGCCACGGCGGCGTTCTCGACCGCATTGACGCGCTGTTGTTCGCGGCGCCTGTCCTGTGGTTTGCGCAGATCTTCCAGCAGTCGTTTTAGCGGGCCGCGTACGGTGGCAGTCAGGAAGAAGAAGGCATTCCTGCCGGTTGTTCGCCGCTGATGTAGGCTTTTATCGATGCGTCTCTTTGATCCCACAATCGTGAGTCTCACTCTTTGAAGCAGTTAGCCATTCTCGGTTCCACTGGTTCGATCGGGACCAGCAGTCTCTCCATCGTGGACAGCTTTCCTGACCGGTTCAAGGTCGCTTCACTGGCTGCCGGCCGCAATGTCGAGCTGGCGTTTTCGCAGACCATGCGCTGGAAGCCGTCTGTCGTTTCCATGGCCACCGAGGAGCTTGCCGGGGAACTGAGTTCAAGACTCCGGCACGCTGGCATGACCGGAATCGACGTCGTATCTGGATCTGCCGGGACGGTGCATGCAGCCACCCTGCCGCAGGTCGACTTTGTGATTTCAGCCATCGTGGGGGTGGCGGGGATTGAGGCCACCTATGCGGCCATTTTGGCGGGCAAGCCGATCGGTCTCGCCAACAAGGAGGCGATGGTGGCGGCAGGAGAGATTCTGAGCAGGGCAGCGCGGGAACGCAGGGTGCCAATTCTGCCGATCGACTCCGAGCACAATGCCATCCATCAGTGTATGCGGGGAGGCAGCAGGGAAGAAGTCCGCCAGATCTGGCTCACGGCTTCCGGCGGACCATTCCGCACCTTGCCGCTCTCCGAGTTTGAAACCATTACTGTCGCCCAGGCGCTCAAACATCCGACGTGGGTCATGGGCCAGCGCATCACCATCGATTCGGCAACCATGCTGAACAAGGGTCTTGAGATTATCGAAGCATGCCGGTTGTTTGACCTGCCACCGTCGGCAGTCAAGGTGACGGTGCATCCCCAGTCCACCATTCACTCGCTGGTGGAGTACATCGACGGCAGCATCCTCGCCCAGGTTTCCGTGACCGACATGCGGCTCCCGATCCTTTATGCCTTGACGTATCCGGAGCGGGTCGCCTCGGAACTTACGTTTGACATGGCGGCTCTCAGCAGCCTGACCTTCGAGCAGCCGGATTTTGCACGGTTTCCCTGCCTGCGACTGGCCTACGAAGCAGCGGAAGCAGGAGGTGCTGCCACGGTCGCGTTGAATGCAGCGGATGAAATTGCGGTCGCCTCGTTCCTCGAAGGAGGTATCAGCTTTCCGGCCATTCCGCGTACAATTGAGGCAGTACTCGAAGCAACTCCGGCGGTGTCTCCTCGCACGATTGCAGAGGTCCTGCAGTTGGATGAAGCAGCCCGTATGACAGCAAAGCACGTGATCCAGTCCCGTGGCTTTTCGGCTCTTCCCGCCGCAGTTGGAACCAGGCAGCTCTAGTTCGTCCAGGTATTTTCCATATGTCCTTTGTATTCACCAGTATTGTCTCCACTCTGATCGTGCTCGGCATTATGGTGCTGGTGCATGAATTCGGCCACTTTGCCGTAGCCAAGTTGTGCGGCGTGCGCGTCGAGACATTTTCGATCGGCTTCGGCAAGCGCCTCTTCGGCTTCCGGCGCGGAGACACCGACTATCGACTCAGCCTGCTGCCGCTTGGTGGCTATGTGAAGATGGCGGGCGAACTGGGCGGCGATGGCATGATGCCGATGGACTTGAGCAATCCCGCAGAGGCCAGCGGGCAGGCGGTGCGTGATCCAGGCGACCTGAACTCCAAGACACGCTGGCAGCGCATCCTGATTGCGGTCGCCGGACCGGTCTCAAATTTCCTGCTGGCCCTGGTACTCATGACGGGCTTTTACATGATGCACAACGAAGTCGAGCTATTCCGTGTCCAGCCCGGCGATGTCGACTTCGTCGTGGCGAACAGTCCTGCATCCAGGGCTGGTATCCAGCCTGGAGACCGAATTACCCGATTCGACACCATCCAGAATCCGGATTGGGAGCAGATCTCAATTCGTTCGGCCATGAATATCGGCCAGTCTGTTCCGATCACCGTGCAGCGGAATGGCCGGCAGATTCCTTCGAGCCTGATGATCGAGAACGTGAAGAACAGCGAAGACTTCAACTGGGAGAGCCTTGGCTTTGTCCCGAGGATGCAATCGACACCAGTCAAAGTCGATTATGTCGAAGCCGGCATGCCCGCGGCGCAGGCTGGCATCCGGGCCGGCGATGAAGTTCTCAGTATCGATGGCCATCAGCTTCATTCCGTGCCCGCCATTCTCGGCTACCTGCAGGATCAGAATGGCGCACCCCTGCACGTGACGATCCAGCGCGCAGGCCAGGTACTGCCGGCACTGACAGTGCAGCCAGTCGTCTCGGATGTTGGCGATGGGTCAAAAGGGTACCGGATTGGCTTCAAGGGTTCCGAGCCGCCATTCCAGGTTGAGCAGATGGCGCTGCCCGCGGCTTTCCGCCAGTCGGTCAAGTTCAGCGCCAAGAACTCAAGCCTGATCCTCGAAGTGCTGCGCCGGATGTTGACCCGTCATATGGCAGTACAGAATCTCAGCGGCCCGATCGGCATAGCGCGCGTGACCGGCATGGCCGCGCAGCAGCCGGGCTGGCAACCGATCATTGGACTGATGACGATCATCAGCCTGAACCTTGGCATATTCAATCTATTGCCGATTCCCATCCTCGATGGCGGCGTGATCCTGCTCCTTTTGATCGAGGGGCTTATCCGGCGCGACCTGAACCAGCGCTTTAAGGAGCGGATCTACCAGGCCGCCTTCGTCGGGCTGTTGATCTTCTTCGCGTTTGTCATGTTCAATGATATTTCCAAGCTCTCGCTCTTCTCGAAACTAAAGCCCTAGCTGGCTGATTCGCAGGCCTCCCCAGATTCCAGGATGCCCGCCGGGAGACTTATCTGACATTGTTCAGGCGCCGGTAGTCGTGACCAGTCTGCGATGGATGGACGGCCAGGTGAATGATCGCCGGTCGTTCCGGCGTGGATGGCGCGGCTGTCTGCCTGCCGCCCTTGGCGAGCTTACTGCCAGCTGCCGTTCCCATCACCAGCTTGCCTGCTCGCGCCCGGTCCTGGCTCTGTCGAATGGACTCGGCAATGCCCGCATCCTGCTGCTGCTTGAAGTCCGCCATCGATCCCACGGATCCTGCTGAGGATTGCCCGAGCGCCCTCACAGGGGATCCAA
The DNA here is from genome assembly GCA_964657345.1 of uncultured Acetobacteraceae bacterium. GTDB lineage: Bacteria > Acidobacteriota > Terriglobia > Terriglobales > Acidobacteriaceae. Next base: position 6,561 of record CAZZVA010000007.1, read on the forward strand.
TGAGGATTGTCATCACCACTCCCGTACATAAAATCCAAATGTTCATCCTGCCCCCGGGACTGCCCTGATCCACAGACTAGCTTTGAACTGCGGACAACGCAGAGTTTTAGCGCAGCAAATCGAGTCGCGCTTCCCGGAAAGGATGGATCGCGAAGGCAGTTCCATTTTGGTCCTCGGGTGACTGGTAGAGTGTGGAAGTGTCAGCTTCCCGCTCTGAGCCGATTTGTGAAGGCACAACGCAGCCCCGCCCCCTGGAGCGGCGACTCTCAGTCTTCCTCACCTGGGCCATCCTGCTGCTGACGTCGGGATACACCTTCCTCGCTTACTGGGGCTACAGCAAGGTGGAGCACGAAGACCCGCTCAGCTGGCAGCGGCTTACCAGCGGGCATGGCGTCGTTCCTGCCCAGTACCGTATCGGCATCTACTACTCGGCTCATTTCCTCGCCCGGCTGGGACACCTGCAGTTGCGCCATGTGTTCGCAATCGCTGATTGTTTTTGCCTGCTGGCCAGCCTCGCGATCGGGTTCTTCCTGCTGACGCGTCAACCAGCTTTCCGTCACGCTACTGTCTCCCGTCGATGGATACAGGTTTTGCTGGGACTGCTGTTGGTGCAGATTTATCTGCCGTGGACTCTCTGGTTCCAGGAGCCGGAGACGATTCCATCCCTGCTCATCCTGGCGAGCAGCGCGCTGCTCTGCTCCGGCTTCCTGCGGGTGCCTCGCTTCATGCTGGCGGGCACGCTCCTGCTGGTCGCCCTGCTTGGTTCGACGATCCGCGTGGATGCCGTGGTGGCGTTCCATGCCGGCATGCTGCTGGCCTGCCTCGTGTCTCCCGCCGCGAGCACGCCGCTGGGACGAGGATGGCAGATAATCACCAGTCTCGCAGCGATCGCCATTGCCGTGGGGATCGCCTACGACCTGGCTCATTTCATCTTCCCGCACAATGTGCGCGAGGTCGCGCTGCTCCAGTTCTTCGACAATCTTCACTCCTGGTCCGGTGCCATGGTGCTGCTGTGTGCGCTTCCTCCGTGGGTGCTTACGATCCGGCTCGCGCAGCGCCAATGGCCACAACTCAACGGATGGGCACGCGGGCTGGTTGCCGGATCGCTGCTGGAGTGTGCGATGTTCCTCACCTTCGGCATGTCGGAGGAAGTGCGCATCTTTCTGCCATTTGCTCTGACACTCCTGCCGCTGAGCGCTACTCTTCTGCCGGCCTGGCTGGAAGGCAGCACTGTCAACGCCGGATAACCGGGGTCGTCCTTCTCGCGTCTACCGCGATACTCTAAAGCGATGCACGTATCTACCAGCAAGCTCAGGGTTCGCTATGCCGAAACCGACCAGATGGGTGTCGTTTATTATGCCAATTACTTCGTCTGGTTCGAAATCGGCCGCACTGATTTCTTGCGCCACACCGGTTTTGATTACGCGAGCATGGAGCGCGAAGACGGATGCCTGCTGCCAGTAGTTGAAGTGACCTGCCGTTACAAAGCGCCGGCTCGCTACGACGATGAACTTGTCGTCGAGACCACACTCCTGCACCTGCGCACCTCGGTGATCAAGTTTGGCTATCGATTGCTGAAGCTGCAGCCAGCCGGCGATCCGACCCTGCTGGCGGAGGGCGAAACCATCCACGTGGTGGTTGACCGGCAGATGAAAAAGACGCCGCTGCCGCTCCGCTATGTCGCACCCTTGCGCAGTGCGATGGGAAAGAGCGTGCAACCTTCGTGATATTCCCGAGCTTCTTCACTGCGCCTGTCTATCGTGTGCGCACTGAAGGGGCTACAATTGCGCCATGAAGAAGACACTCCTCCTCCTCACTTTCATGATCGGTGTTGGCGCGGCTACGGTTGCGCAGGCCCAGGATCATCCAGTTCGTCACCACCGTCATCACCGCCATCATCGTCACGCCCAGCCACCACCCCGCTAACCAGCCAGAATGCGCGCCACTCTACTGTGCAAGCCCGGTAGACGTCGGCGCGTTTCTGTTTGTGTTCGTGATTCGGGCTAGAGGGAAAGCGTGCGCGGCCGGACGTGCTCGCGGATGAATTGCACCGTCGCATCGAGCGTGGTGCCTGGACCGAAGATGGCAGCGACACCCGAGGCCTTCAATGCCTCGATGTCCTGCTCCGGAATCGTGCCGCCCACCACGACCAGTATATCGCCTGCGCCGCGTTCCCGCAGCATGGCCGTGATCCGCGGCACAATCACATTGTGGGCGCCGGACAGAATGCTTAGTCCCACGCAGTCGACATCTTCCTGCAGGGCCGCGTTGACGATCATCTCGGGCGTCTGTCGCAGCCCGGTATAGACCACTTCCATGCCGGCATCGCGCAGCGCACGAGCAATCACCTTCGCTCCACGGTCGTGGCCATCCAGGCCAGGCTTGGCAACAAGCACGCGGATGGGCGGTTTGGCAGGTGATAGCTGGGTGTCTGGCATGATGGTCCTACAGAGACTCATCAGGATAGCAGTCTTTCGACAGCTTAGATTGCCGTGGCGTTGACTACTTCTCGCGGGCTACCACGAAGTCCGGCATCCACAACAAGGCACGTTTCGCATCGCTCTCCGGAAGATCGGCCAGCGCCTTGCGTGCCAGCTCTGCGTATTCATAGGCTGTCCGCATGGCGTAATCGACAGAGCCATACCGGTTGAGGATGCGGACAATCTCTTCATGAGAGGTGCGGATCAATGACTCGTCTTCCAGGACATGATCGATCGCCAGGCGCTCGGCCAGGGTAGCCCGCTCGTAGGCATGTACGACCGCGAGAGTAGCTTTGCCTTCGCGCAGGTCACTTGCCACCGGCTTGCCCAGTACCTCTTCGCTCGCCGTCAGGTCCAGAACGTCGTCGACGATCTGGAAGGCAATGCCCAGGCTGCGGCCGAATTCGCCCAGCTGGTCTTCCATCTCTTCGCTCGCGCCTGCCAGGACCCCGCCAAGACGCATCGAGACGTGAAAAAGGCAAGCCGTCTTGCGATAGATCAGGTCGTAGTATTCCGCCTCATTGACCATGCGGCCGACCTTTTCCATCTGCAGCAGTTCGCCTTCAACCATCTGCTGGGTCAGGCTGATCAGCAGGTCGAGCACGCGCAGGTTGCGCTCTTCCAGGGCGACGCGAAAAGCCTGCATGTACAGCCAGTCGCCGGCCAGCACACACTTGGAGTTGCCCCAGGTCGTGTTGGCGGATGGACGGCCGCGCCGGGTGTCTGCGGCATCGATGATGTCGTCGTGGACCAGCGTCGCGGTATGGACCATCTCGACGACCGCGCCCAGCCGGGTGGCACTGCGGCCCTGGTAATCGAGGGCACGCGCGGCCAGTAGCAGCAGGGATGGCCGGATCCGCTTGCCCCCGGCTTCCCGGAGGTAGTCGCTGATCTCCGTTATCGCCGAGACATTGGAGACGGAGTCGCGGACCAGCTCCTGCTCAATCGCAAGCAGGTCGTCCCGCAACAGGTCGAACACCTCTTTCGCCGACGCTATGGCCTGTGTGCTCACCTGTGCTCCCTGATTATGAGTGTAAAGGGAATGAGACGCACCTTATACATACCAAAGTTTGGGTTCTGTCGGCCCGGGCCGTTTCTGTAGTGTGACGAAGATAAACGATGGTCCCTTTATAGCGGGCGAAATGGCAGAACCCGGCAGAATCTGGCCTCTTGCTGTCGTTTGCTGCTATATCCGTAACCCCGCAGCTGCGCCAACCGGCTCAATTGGACCGGTAATTGGTAAATTGCAGATCGATCCCGAACTCATGACCCTTCAGCAGGGCGATGACTTCCTGCAGCGTGTCGCGGTCCTTGCTTGAAATCCTCACGGTATCGCCCTGGATCGAGGCCTGCGCCTTCTTCTTGGAATCCTTGACCAGCTTGACGATGTCCTTGGCCTTGTCGCCGGGAATCCCCTGCTGCAGCTTGATCTTCTGGCGCACACTCGATCCTGAAGCCTGCTCCAGCTTCTCGTAAACCAGCGACTTTAACGGTACGTTCCTCTTCACCATCTTGTGCGACAGGATTTCAATCACTGCCTTGAGCTTGTATTCATCCGCCGAGGCCAGCTGGATCGTGTCAGCCCCCTCCAGCTTGATTTCCGACTTCGAATCCTTCAGGTCAAACCGTGCGTTGACTTCCTTGGTGGCCTGATCAATCGCGTTGCGGACTTCCTGGATATCGACCTTGCTTACAACATCAAATGAGTTCTCGGTTGCTGCCATACGCCCTCGTTCCTCTGTACTGCCTGCCGCTGCCAGTATAGGCGGCAGCGCGGCTCACGCACTTCTATCCGATGTGGAAGAAGCGATGAAAGTTACTGCTGGTCTGCTCGGCTACTTCGGCTGCCTCTATCCCGCGCACAGCGGCAATCTGCTCGGCAACCCTCGCCACCCATGCCGGCTCGTTGCGTTTCCCGCGATAGGGGAGCGGCGCCAGAAAGGGTGCATCAGTCTCTACCAGCATACGATCGAGAGGTACCTGCCCGGCTGCGTCGCGGATCGGCTGCGCCTTGGGAAACGTGACATTGCCCGCGAAGGAGATGAGAAAGCCGCAGTCAAGGGCCCGCCGCGCGTGGTCCCAATCCCCGGTAAAGCAATGCAGGATCCCGCCCAGCCCGGTCGATGCCCACTCATCTTCAATCTGGGTCAACGTGTCGTCCCAGGCGTTGGTCGAATTGTCCGAAGGGCGGCAGTGAATGATGATGGGCTTCCGGTGCGCGGCTGCCATCTCCATTTGCGCAGCGAAGACTGCTTTCTGGATCTCGCGGGGTGAATTGTCATAGTAGTAGTCCAGCCCTATCTCACCCACTGCGATCACTTCAGGCTCTGCCAGCAGCCCGTCCAGCGTAGCCATTGCAGCATCATCCGCCTGTGCTGCCTCGTGCGGATGAATACCGGCAGAGGCAAAAATGCGTGGCGTTTCCGGCTGACCGGCTAACCCGCGGCTCAGGTCGAGAGCGCGATGCATGGTGGACGGCCCATCGCCGATCCCGACGGACAGGATCGTGCGCACGCCTGCATCCCAGGCATTCCTGAGAATGACCGGGAGCTCGTCCGCGTATCGCTCGCTGTCGAGATGAGCATGCGAATCGACCAGCACCTACTTAAGCCTCGCGCCGATCTCTATGTCTTCAAGAAAGCCCGCCAGCACGGCTTTCCCGCCTTCGACCGAGGCCGCGACAATCATTCCATTCGATTCCAGGCCGCGGAGTTTGCGTGGAGCCAGGTTCGCGACGATCACGACCTTGCGGCCAACCAGTGATTCCGGCGTATAGGATTCGGCGATGCCGGCCAGGATCTGCCGCTGCTCGTAGCCGAGATCCACTTCCAGGCGCAGCAGTTTGTCTGCCTTGGGCACGCGCTCGGCGACCAAGACTTTCGCTACCCGCAATTCCACCTTGGCAAAGTCGTCGATGGTGATCTTGCCATCGCCACCGGCGGGAGCGGCAGCCGTTGGCGCGGGAGTTGCCGGGGCAGCATGTTCTGCAGCCGCAGCCGACGACTGCGCCGGGATCTGCGCCGTATTCACCTCGGGCGACGAGCCCGCAAGATTGCTGGTCTTCGGTGCAGCTTCGGGTGAAGTCGAGTCTGCGTGCTCTGCATTTGGCTTTGCGTTCTGATCGAGCGCAGTCTTCTGCGCATTGTTGATTTCTATATTCTGCATCATTTCAATCGCGTCCTTTTCCGCGCGCGGAAATACCGGGGTCAGCTCGCCCAGCCGTGTGCCGGCCGCAAGACCACCCCAGGCAATGTTCTTCAAATCGGCCTGCGCAATATCGCCCAGCCCCAGCTGCGTCCAGATCTTCGCGGTCGAAGTGGGCAGTACCGGATGCGCCAGTGCCGTGATGATGCGAATGACCTCGGCCGAGGTGTAGAGAATCTCCGCTAGCTTCTGCCTATCGGCTGGCTCCGGCGAGGCCGCTACTTTCCAGGGTGCTGTCTCACTGATGTAGCCATCGGCGCGTGCTACCAGCACCCACAAGGCTTCCAGTGCCCGCGACAATTCCAGTGCCTCAAAGCGCTGGTTGTACGCAGCGACGGCAGCTTCGGCCGCCTGCCGTAGTGCTGCATTCGAGACTGCATCCGGCACGACGCCGTTGAAGTAGCGCGTAATCATGTTCAGCGTGCGGCTCACCAGGTTGCCGTAGCCATTCGCAAGATCGGCGTTGTAACGCTGGACCAGCGCGTCGAAGGTAAAGCTGCCATCCTGCCCGAACACTGTCTCGCGCAGCAGGAAGTAGCGGAGTGCGTCTGCGCCGAGCACATCGAGGATTGTCTCTGCGCGCACGATGTTGCCGAGCGACTTCGACATCTTCGTGTGATCGAACAACAGCCACCCATGAGCAAACACGCTCTTCGGCAGCGGCAGTCCGGCAGCCATCAGGAACGCCGGCCAGTAGACACAATGGAAGCGGCTGATTTCTTTGCCGATGACATGCAGGTCGGCCGGCCAGTACTTCTCAAACCGCGTCCTGTCTGCCGGTTCATCACTGCCCCAGCCGAGTGCGGTGATGTAGTTGGCCAGCGCATCCATCCAGACATAGATCACGTGCTTCTCATCGCCCGGAACAGGGATACCCCAGTCGAAGCTGGTGCGGCTGATGGACAGATCCCGTAATCCGCTGCGGACGAACGCCATCACTTCATTGCGACGGCTCTCGGGCCGGATGAAGTTCGGCTCGCGTTCATACAACTCGAGTAATGGCCGCTCGAATGCCGAGAGCTTGAAATAGTAATTTTCTTCGCTGACTGTTTCGGTCAACCGCCCGCAGTCCGGACAATGCGTGCCCGGGGGACCATCGACATACGCTTCGTCATGCACACAATACTGGCCGGTATACGTGCCTTTGTAGATGAAGCCGCGTTCTTTGAGCAGCGCAAAGAGCCGCTGCACACCGAGCTTGTGGCGTGGCTCGGTAGTACGGATAAAGTCGTCGTTGCTGAGTTCCAATCGCTTCCAGAGCGCGCGAAACTCATTCGAAACCTCATCCGTAAATGCTTGCGGCGTTTTGCCTTGAGCCTTTGCCGAACGCTGGATCTTTTGCCCATGCTCATCCGTGCCAGTGAGAAAAAAAACATCCGCGCCGAGCGCCCGCTTACGACGAGCGATCACGTCCGTCACGATAGTCGAATACGCCGTGCCCAGGTGTGGGCGCGCATTCACGTAGTAAATCGGCGTCGTGATGTAAAACTTGTTTGCTTCAGGCATGAGTCTTCAGGTGTTATGGGCAGGCGAAGGCGCTTACAAACAATCGTGTGCGGTCTTTTCATCTTAGGTGCTGGCTTTCCGCAGGTCAAACCATGCAACCGGTTTCGATCTGTTAAAATCGTCATTAAAATCAAGCAGTTCCAAGCGCATTCCACCCAGGATTCGCTTCATCTTCCGGTGACCCACAGTGTATTTAGAACAACAGAAGCGGCTGCGCGAGCGCCTGAAGCAAGTGCTGCTGGCTCAATTCCAGATCGAGTCCGCTAGCCTCGTCATCGAACAGCCGAAAGATCCACGGATGGGCGAGTACGCCCTGCCAATCGCTTTCGAATTGGCGAAGCAGCTGAAGAAAGCACCGCGGAAGATCGCAGAAGATATTGTGGCTGGTCTGCAACCCCTCGAAGGCTTTGCCGGTTTTGAAGTTGCAGGCGCCGGCTATATCAATGCGAGACTCGATCGATCGTCAGCACTTCTGAATGCAGTCGGGAACACCGGGACGTCGACAGGGGACGCGCCTATTCATTCGCTGGTCGAACACACCAGCATCAATCCGAACAAGGCTGCCCACGTCGGCCATCTCCGAAATGCGATCCTTGGCGATACGTTTGTGCGGCTTCTGCAAGCCTCCGGGCAGAAGGTCGATGTGCAGAACTACATCGACAATACCGGCGTGCAGGTAGCGGATGTCGTCGTCGGTCTGCAGGAGCTGGAGCATTACAACCTGGAAGATGTCCGCTCGCTGATGGCCTCACTCGCCCAACAGGACAGGCGCATTGATTACTACTGCTGGGATCTCTACGCGCGCGTTTCGCAGTGGTACACTGCCGATCCCGCGCAGGTGGAAGCTCGCAAGAAGATTCGCTTCGCTGCTTTGCACGCTCTCGAGGAAGGGAACAACGATACCGCGGCGATCGCCGAGCTTATCTCGACGGCAGTCCTGCGCCGGCATCTCGAGACCATGCAGCGCCTCGACATCGAATACGATTTCCTGCCGCGCGAGAGCGAAATTCTGCGGCTGCATTTCTGGGACCTCGCATTCGAGCAGTTGAAGCAGAAGAGCGTTCTCTACTTCGAATCAGAAGGCAAGAACAAGGGCTGCTGGGTGATGAAGCGCCCTGGAGCCGCTGAAATCACCGAGGGTGAGACCGACGACGATGCGAAGGTCATCGTGCGCTCCAACGGAACCGTCACCTACGTGGGCAAGGATATCGCTTACCACCTGTGGAAGTTCGGATTGCTTGGACGCGACTTCGGCTATCTGCCCTTCTACCAGTATCCCGATCACGAATGTTGGATTTCGGCAGAGAAGGGCGCGACGCAGCATCCGCATTTCGGCGGCGCGCAGGCTATTTATAACGTCATCGACAGCCGCCAGTCTGACCCGCAGAGCAATGTCATTGAGGCGCTGCGCGGCATGGGCTATACAGATGCAGCCGCGCGCTACACTCACTTTTCCTACGAGATGGTGGCGCTCACCCCACGCTGCGCCATCGACCTCGGCTACGACGTTTCGGAAGAAGATCGCAAGCGTCCGTATATCGAAGTTTCCGGGCGCAAAGGCTTTGGTGTGAAGGCTGATGACCTGATCGACAAGCTCATTGCTGCTGCGGAAGCAGAGGTCAACACACGGCATCCAGAGCGGGACGAAGCCGATCGCCGCTCCATCGCCAACGCCATCGCCATCGGCGCGCTCCGCTACTTCATGCTCAAGTTCACTCGCAACTCGGTCATTGCATTCGATTTTCGCGAAGCCCTCAGCTTTGAGGGAGAGACCGGGCCATACGTGCAGTACGCCATCGTGCGAGCTCGCAGCATCTTCCGCAAGGCCCAGGTGACGTCGCAGGATGTTTTGACTCGATTCAACTCTGATACTGCGGCCCGTATCCTTGCGGAAGAAGAGGGAAGCGGCGTGTGGGAATTATGGGTCGCCGCTGGAAAAACCGCTCTGCTGGTACAGCAGGCAATTGCAACCGCAGAGCCCGCCTTCATCGCGAAACATGCTTTTCAGCTGGCGCAGCAATTCAACAACTTCTACCACCGCCACCATATTGCCAACGAGCCCGACGCAACACGAAAACAACTTTTATTGGCAACAGCTGCAGTTTCAGAACGCGAGCTGGTGCTTCTATTAGCAATGATGGGCATTGCCTCGCCCGACGCCATGTAGCGCAAGCGTTTTCTGTGCAGCTTGAAGCCGAGCAGTGGTGGCAGTCCTTGATCCGCATCCCATGCGTAGGGGACTTTATGAAGATTGCATTTCTGCATGAGGAAAATGACTTTACAGCGGAGTTGCTCCGCGAATTACAGGTGAAGAACAAGCAGCACGAAGTTGTTTCATGGATCAGCGGCAAGCCTGCGCCCGCGAAGGACTTCGAATTTCTCATCACACTTGGCAAGGTCGGGCCGGAAGAGCTTGCCGGTCAGTCCAGGCTCGCCTTCATCCAGACGGCCAGCACCGGGTACGAGGCTGTTGACCAGGATGCTGCGACCCGGCAGGGCATCTGGGTCTCCTTCGCGCCTTCGGATATCACCGGTAATGCGACCTCTGTTGCGGAATGCGCGATACTGCTGATGCTTGGCGCCGCGCGACACATCCGCCAATTTCTGGAACCGGCGCGTCAGGACTCCGTTCCGCCCTCGCTCATCCAGCCCGCACTCAGCGGGAAGACGGTGTGCGTCGTCGGCCTCGGCGCCATCGGGGAGCAGCTCATCGATCGTCTCCGTCCATTCGGCATGAAGATCGTCGCAACGGACGAGCATCCAGAGCACGCTCCGAAAGATGTTACAGCGTATCCGGCCGGGCAGTTATCGCAGGCGCTGGCCGGTGCCGACTTCGTTGTCATCTGCGTACGCGCCAGCAAGGAGAACGAAAACCTGATCGACGCTGCTGCGTTCGCGGCGATGAAGCGGGGTGTGATCCTGATAAATATTGCCCGTGGAACACTCATCGATGAAGCCGCGCTGCTGGCGGCCGTGCAAAGTGGCCAGGTGGCTGCAGCAGGATTGGACGTATTACAGGTCGAGCCTCCGGAGGCAGGCAATCCGTTAATGGCTTATCCCCAAATTCTGATAACACCCCACATAGCGGGTTTCACTGACCTGATGCTTCATGGAACCGTGAGCTACCTGGGTGAAGTAATTGCAGAGGTCGAAGCAGGACGCAAGCCGAAATCCGTTCTGAATAATCCCGAAGCGCCACGAGTGGCCCTGATTTAATTGCTTCAATGGAACGAGGAGAGTCGAATTACAACTCTCCTCGCAAATCAGCCATTAATTAGTCCGGACATTGTCGAGATAATAAGTACCTCCGCCACTGAAGTAGACGAAGAAGCCTTGGATAACAGTCGTATCGGCAGGCACTGTACCACCGCAGTTCGCAGCTGTTGCAAGACTGGCCAGATCTACCGTCACAGTCGCAGTCGTATCGGCATTCTGGTAACTATATGGAGTGGAACAGTAATGATAGTCACTGCCGAACTGCACTGCCACCGATTGCGATGTTCCCGCAGCAGCCGTTGTGACATCGAAGAGAAGAGCGTGGATGCCATTGGTCGCCAGCGGCAGGGGAGCGGTATTGTAGGCCGGGCCGAAAAAGCCTCCACCTGTCGAGTTGATCTGCAAACTGTGTGCGCAGCTGGTAGCGCCAACCGTACCCTGCGCAACTGTACCTGCGCCTGGAGAGTAGCTGGCTTCCATCCACGTATCCACACCATCTTCAAAATTAAACAGCTCTCCTGCAATTCCACCTACGTTGAAGACGATGTTGGCCGGCTGTGACTTTCGTCCAAGGTCATCCTCGATGGTGTAGGGCGTACTGATACTTCCTGAGACGCACTGGGAAAGTGGCTTGAATGTCACGCTTCCCCCGGAGTCGACTGCGTAACTCCCGAAGCCGGTAGTGAGTGCTTTCTGCAGGCCAGGTGTAGTTGGATCCAGGTCGATGGTTTTTAGGTTCAGCGGAACACCCTGGTACGTAATGTCGTTGGTCGTGACATTTACTGTCGCAGCTGTGTTGTTTGCTGTAGTCGCAAGGTCATTGTCGGCCACCGGCGCATCATTCACCGGCAGATGCTGTATCTGCCGTGCGAAGTTGGTGAATGCTGTGCAGACGGGAGTTGGACAGTACACTGTGTATCCGTCGTAGTCCGGATAGAGTGTTCCGTTGTCCTGCACGCCGGAAAGAATCCAGTAGAGCGCACCGGCTCCATCATCCTTCAGCACAGTATCTTCCCACTGGTGATAAACAGGGTTGCGTGTATTCTTTTCAAGCAGACCCCATTCCCCGGCTACCGCACGATCTCCCAACCGATGCGAATCGTCTATGTGGCGCTGTATCCACTGTGTGCCCCATTCCGGTGTCTTGCCGTAGGCATCCGGGTAGACATGGTAGGAAATAACATCCATATTTGGCAGCTTTGCCAAGGCGATACTGTCGACACCCTGGCTGCAGTTGATGGTGAAGTCGCTTGAGGCTGGATCGGTGCAGTAAAAGCCCTCATCGCCCGGCGACACCAGGTGTTTGTGATCAATGCTCTTGATATAGGTACTTATGTCGTCGGCCCAGTCGGTAATTATCTTGGTTGTGCAGCTGCTTGATTGCGGATACACGCCGTAGCCCGCGCAACGTTCCTCGTTGGCTAACTCCCATATGGCAATGGTCGCATCATCCTTGTATTTCGTACCGGTGTAGATGTTGGTGTGGTTGAGCAGGTGATCGATCCATTCCTTGTACCATTGCCGAATTGTGGGATCTGTGTAGAACTGGTCATGGTACTGTCCTCCAACCCAGCGCACGTACTGGTCCATTCCTCCGAACTGGTCATAGTTATTCACGAAAGGAATGATGACCTTGAGATTGAGTTGCGCGGCTTTGTAGAGTACGTAGTCCAGATGTTCGAGACCTGTGGCGCCATCGTTGAAGGCAGGAGATGCCCCATTCCAGTAGTGGAAGTAGACACCGTCGTGTGGCCCGTCCACGGAATTCGTCCCGTCCTGGTTGCCGATATCGAGGAATCCCCACAGCCGGAAGGTGTTGAAGTTCTGGGACGCTGCAGTCGTCAGCAGCTTGTCGACCATGAATTGCGATACGTACATCGGGTAGTAATTGTTAGAGCCGGCCATGCGGAAGGGCTTACCGCGGTGGAAGATGAGCCGGCCGTTGCGGTTTGCGAAGTGGTGTCCGTGCGCGTCGACCTCATCCTTTACGCTTTCGGTTTGCGCAGTCAGCATACTGCTAAGCGCCAGGATCAGCAGCACTGCAAGTGCGCTGAAGTATTTGCATGATCGCTTCATCAACATAGGTGAGCCCTTTTTCCCAGAATCGTTCCATTTGCAGTCCCATGATATCGATATCATTTCAGGACGGCATCCTCACCAATCCTGCTGGACTGCCCCGGCAACTTGACCGGAACTATTTCTGTCTCGCACAATCCCTGTCAACTGGAAAATGCAGCCATGGAATTTGATTATGACCCGGCTTCAAACAGCCGCACTTAGATCGCAAAAAAAAGGGCGCCGTTGCAGGCGCCCTTTTTTTGTTTAGATCAGGCTAGGAAAGTGGTTGGCCGCCTGCTGTTAATTGCTTCAGCGTTTCCAGGTCCTGCTGCTTGATTGCATCTGGCAGGGGAGCATAGTTCAAGGAACCAGCCGCATCCTGTCCGTCGCCGACAATGTACGTAGCGAATGCTTTCAAGGCAGTGCGCTTGGCCTTGTCCGCGCCATCCTTGGGAATGATCAGGAAGGTCAATCCGGAAATCGGATAAGCGTCCTTCGCTGTCGCAGCCGGGTTCACAATAGGCGTCCGCACATCCTTCGCGAGTTCAGAGGCAAAACTTGCAATTGCCGCTGAAGTGGCAGCCGCAGTCGGTGCAACATACTCGCCGGCCTGGTTCTTGATCGAAGCTACCGGCAGATTATTCTGCAGCGCGTACGTCAAATCGACATAACCGACCGCCCCTGGAGATTGCCGCACCTGGCCGGTGACGCCCTCGGAACCCTTCCCACCATTTCCAGTCGGCCAGCTTACCTGAGAACCTTTACCGACTTTCGACTTCCATTCATCGTTGACAGCAGACAGATAAGTGGTGAGGATATTGCTCGTACCGCTGCCATCTGCGCGATGGACGACCAGTACATTATCCTTGGGCAGATCGACGCCGGGGTTATCCGCTTTGATCTTTGGATCCTGCCATGTCTTGATCGTGCCCATGAAGATACCTGCCAGCACTGCGGGAGATATCTTGATGGGCGCCTTCAGTGTAGGCAGGTTATAGATAATGGCAACCGGGCCGGCGCTTTCCGGTATCTGGATCACGGGCGCCATACCGACCATTTTGTCATCGCTGAGTGGTGCATCGGATGCGCCGAAATCGACGGTTCCAGCCTTCACCTGCTGGATGCCGCCGCCACTGCCGATGGATTGGTAATTGATCTGCACGTTGCTGTTCTTCGCCTGGAAGTCAGCGGTCCAACGCGTCATGACGGGATAAACGAACGTGCTGCCGGCACCCACCAGCGCAACCGAACTCGAGCCGCCTGAGCCGGATTTGCAGCCGCCCAGTACAGCCAGCACACAGGCTGCGAATGCCAGGCTTTGCATCTTGTTTTTGATTTCCAATGGAAACCTCCATATGGATTCTGTCAGAAACGTGTCAAATCTCGGCAGCCCTTCCTGCACATTCACCGAACTTTCATGATGAAAGAGTGCATGTACAGGCTGAACGATCCTTGTGGCAACGCCGGTCAGTTACCCACCGTCTTACTTAAGGTAATGAAAGGAAGAATGTTTTTATGAGTACAGACTTGCATGGAAAGAACGTAGCAATCCTGGCGACCGATGGTTTTGAACAAGTCGAGTTGACTGATCCGAAAAAGAACCTCGAGGACGCCGGTGCCAAGGTGGACGTTGTTTCGATCAAGGCAGGCGAGATCAAAGGGTGGGACAAGACAGACTGGGGCAAGAGCGTGAAGGTCGACAAGACACTGGAAACCGCAAAGCCGGCCGATTACGACATCCTCGTGCTGCCAGGTGGCCAGATCAATCCCGATAAGTTGCGTATCGATGAAAAGGCAGTCGCATTCGTAAAGGAGTTTGCACAATCCGGGAAAGTGGTCGCGGCCATTTGCCACGGTCCATGGACATTGATCGAAGCTGGGGTCGTCAAAGGGAAGACCATGACGTCCTGGCCATCCGTGAAGACGGACCTGAAGAATGCCGGAGCCAACTGGGTCGACAAAGAAGTCGTGGAAGACGGAAACTTCATCACCAGCCGCAAACCTGAAGATATTCCAGCCTTCAGCAGGAAGATCATCGAAGCTGGTGCGCGAGCTGGACAGCAATTAAAAGCAGCATCCTAGTCGACACTCTCTGGTTGGAAGAGGCGGACCCAGGCGCCCGCCTCTTCCGGTCCAATTGCTGGTCGCGGAAGTTTATGTGGATCGGGGAGCCGGTCGACTAATACGACCGCACCCACTCCAAAATGCTCCGTACCCCTACGCCCGTAGGACCTTTCGCCAGCCACGGTTTTCCATCATCAATCCAGGCCATGCCAGCGATATCGAGGTGGATCCACGGCGTCTCTTCAGCAAATTCCTTCAGGAACATCGCTGCCGAGATAGCACCTCCATAACGCGTGCCGCCGGTGTTCATAATGTCGGCGATATTTGACTTGATCTGGTCGCGGTACTCATCTTCAACGGGAAGGCGCCAGTAGCGTTCGCCCGAAATCTCCAGGGCCTTCGCGAACTTGTCATAAGTCTCCTCGTCATTCGCGAAGACTCCGGCGTTCTGAACACCCAGCGCCACCACGACTGCGCCGGTCAGGGTCGCGGCATCGATCAGGTGCGTTGCTCCCAGCTGCTTCGCATAGCTCAGGCCATCTGCCAGCACCAGCCGCCCTTCGGCGTCCGTATTGATGATTTCGATCGTCTTGCCGGACATGGCCGTCTGGATATCGCCCGGCTTCTGCGCGGTGCCGGATGGCATATTTTCGGCCGCGCAGACAATGCCGATCACCTTCACTCGCGGCTTCAAGGCAGCGATCGCCTGCATGGCGCCGATCATGGCCGCGCCACCGGCCATGTCGTACTTCATCTTCTCCATACCGTCGCCCGGCTTCAGAGAGATGCCGCCGGTGTCGAAGGTAATGCCTTTGCCGACCAGGCCCAGCACCGGATCTCCGGTCTTCGCGCCGCCTTCCGGCTCGTAGGTCATCACGATGAGTGCAGGCGCTTCTGCCGAACCCTGGGAGACACTCCAGAAAGCTCCCATCTTCAACTCATGCAGCTTCTCTGCACCGGATACTTCGCACTGCAGACCGGCGTGCTTCGCCATCTCCGCGGCACGGCGACCCAGGACCGTCGGCGTCAGATAATTACCGGGCTCGTTAACGAGGGTTCGCGCGAAGTTCTGCGCATCGGCCACGACGATGCCTTCGGCGACACCCGTCTGAATGGCTTTGGTGTCGCCGCTCTCAAAAATAATCTGCGCGCTTCCCAGGCTCCTGTCCACGCGATCCGACTTGTAGGTATCGGAATCGTAGTTGCCGATCACGGCGCCCTCTGTCACCGAGCGTGCGATCAGCAATGGCGAGAGACTATCCACCGAGACATCCGGAAGCAGCAGGGCAATCTTCCGGATCTTCCGTGGTTTGGCGAAGCGCACGGCAGTGCCCGCAGCTTTGCGCAGTTCCTGCAGCGTGGCCTTGGCGACGCCGACCACCAACAGACGTTCTGCTTTCAATCCTTCCGGCTGATGCAGCAACAGTGTCTCGCAGCTTCCGGCAGCGAATTCCTCGCCGCCCAACGCAACGCCCGCGGCTTTACTGACCGCTTCGCCGGCATGCAGCAGGTGAATGACTGGCCTGGCCTTGGTGTCCTTCTTGTCTGCCTTGTTGAGTGCGAAGACAATGAGCAGTTCTGTCTCGACCGTTGCAGCAGCCTGTTTGAGCAGTGTGGTTTCCATGGATATCAGTAGAACTCCTTTCAAGTGGCTCGTCGGACGGGCAGTTCGCTTTCAGCGGTCGATGGCAGCGCGTTGGCTGCGGGCAATCGCTGCCTTGGCTTCCCGGTCGGCTTCGCGGCTGCGCTCGGTGGCGCGCTTGTCCCAATCCTGCTTGCCTTTGGCCACGGCAAGTTCGCATTTGACGCGACCATTGCGGAAATACAGCCGGGTCGGAATCAGCGTCAGCCCCTTCTGCTGCGTAGCGGCCAGGAGCTTTTCGACCTCCGACTTATGCAGCAGCAGCTTCCTGGTCCGCAGCGACTCATGATTCTCGATGTTTCCATGCGAATAAGGGCCGATATGGGCATTCAGCAGGAAGGCTTCCCCATTCTTGACAAGGCCGTAGGCGTCGCGCAGATTGGCCTTGCCTTCCCGGATACTCTTCACCTCGGTCCCATGCAGGGCGACCCCCGCCTCGAACTTTTCCATGAGGAAGTAATTGTGCCCGGCCTGGCGGTTCTGCGCAGCATCGCGCATGCCGGCGGCGACCGGATCGCGGGGCTTGTTTTTCTGGGGAGCGGACTCTGTGGAATGGCTTGACTGGCGGGACATGACGCGAACCTAAATCGTAGCATGCAGCCATTTGCCTTGCGCCGCTCGACGTCCGGAGGCGATGCTATAATCTGCCAGCGGCAACATTGACAACCGTAGGAAGCAAGAAGGCTGTGCCTGCAGCCGCCTCGGGGTTTCGAGTAGATAAAACGATTGCCGCACGCGACTATACTTCTGAGGCGTAACCTGCTTTGCCGGTGCAATCGCTGCCGGCCTGGAGTTTCATGAAGAGCCGTACTTCGAAATGGATTTTCCCCGCAGCTCTTTCTCTCGCTGCCCTGGCCATCTCCCCGGACATGGTGCTTGCCGCCAAGGGTAAGACCGCTGCCAATCTTTACAAGGCCGGCGTGGACGCGGAGGCCAAAGACGATTACATCGCGGCCTACGAAGACTATTACCAGGCATTCACCCGCGAACCCAAGAATCTTACCTACAAGACCTCCTACGAGCGCCTGCGTCTGCAGGCAGCGGCAGTCTGTGTCAAGCGCGGTGAGAAGCTGCGTGACCAGGGAGACATGACCGGCGCCCTGACCGAGTTCATGCGGGCTCTCGAGATCGATCCCTCCTACGAACTCGCCCAGCAGGATATCCGCGCTGTCCGCGAGAAGATGGACAATCCTCCACCGACAGGGGAAAGTTCCCTGGATGGCAATGGTACCCATGGAGACAGCGGCGCGATGTCTGAGCCGGTGCAGTTAAAGCCGGCATCGAACGAGCCGCTGAGCCTGCACATGGTCGAAGACGCGAAGGTTGTGTACCAGACGATCGGCAAGGCCGCCGGCATCAATGTCCTCTTTGATCCGGAATACAATTCAAAACGCGTCACGGTCGATCTCCAGAATGTGTCGCTGCTGGATGCCCTGCGCATTACCGGGATGGATTCCAATACCTTCTGGCGGCCCATCACGCCGAACACCATCTTCGTCGCAGCCAACACCCGCGCCAAGCGCACCGAGCTGGACGAACAGGCAGTGCAGACCTTCTATCTTGCGAATGCTGCCATGCAGAACGACCTGAACGACATCCAGACGGCACTGCGCAACCTGCTCACCGGCGCCAAACTCTATGCTGTGCCGAGCCAGAATGCGATCGTGATGCGGGCCACGCCGGATGAACTCCTGCTGGCTCAGCGGGTCATCGATGATCTCGACAAGGCCCGGCCGGAAGTGGTGGTCGATGTTGCGGTACTGGAAGTCAATCGTTCCAAGGAGCGGAACATCGGCATATCGCTGCCGCAATCCTTTGGATTGACGCTGCAGGCCAACAGCACCTCGACGTCGAGCACCTCGTCGACCTCATCGACCAGCAGCACCAGCAGCACATCTAGTACTTCCAGTACCAGCACGACGAGCGGCTTGACCTTGAATCAGCTTGGCAGTCTCAGTGCCAGCAACTTCGGCGTCACGGTCGGGCAGGCCACAGCCAACCTGCTGCTCAATGACACCGATACCAAGGTGCTGCAGAATCCGCGGCTTCGCGCCACAGATGGCCAGAAGGCTGACCTCAAGGTCGGTGAAAAGATTCCGGTCGCTACCGGTTCGTATCAGACGGGCGCTGCCACTGCGGTCGTCAGTTCACTCGTCAATACGCAATTCCAGTACCTCGATGTCGGTGTAGAAATCGAAGTTACGCCCACGGTTCACTACGACCACGATGTGACGTTGAAGCTGAAGATCATCGTCTCGCAGGAGAATGGTTCTTCCACTATCAGTGGCGTCACCGAACCGATCATCAGCCAGCGCACCATCGATCAGATTATTCGTCTGAAAGAAGGCGAAGTCAGTATCCTCAGCGGCATCCTGACCCAGCAGACGACGAACACCATTACTGGAACGCCGGGACTGGGCGATATCCCAATTCTCAAGTACCTCTTCACGTCGACAGACCACACAGTATCAAAAGACGAGATCGTCTTCATGCTCACGCCGCACGTGGTTCGCGGCACTACGCTGAGTCCTAATAATCTGCAGCAGATCGATACGGGTACCGGCCAGAATGTGGAAGTGCGGCGCATTGCCACCATCCCGGTTCGCATTCCAGCCTCCGCCCTGCCGGCCTCGATGCAGGACAGGTCCATCCCGTCGAGCACGCCTGTGCCCAATGGCGCCAATATCCCGCAGGCCTCCGCAGCTCCCAATCCGAGCGCGAATACACCGCAGAGCGCGGCCGCCCTGCAGCAGGACGCGGTGAACAATGCGCCCAACAGCAATGCTCCTCCGATCAACCTGCAGATCATTGCGCCGACTACCATGCCGCGTGTCGGCAACACCTTCCAGGTGGCTGTGAATCTCTCGGGCGGCACCGACGTCTTCTCGGTTCCGATGAAGCTGCAGTACGACGCTTCGAAGCTGACGCTGATCAATGCCGACACTGGAAACTTCCTCGGCAAGGATGGTCAGACCACGGCCCTGGTACATCGCGATGACAATGGTGCGGTGGCACTCTCGCTTTCGCGGCCGCCGGGGGTATCCGGCATCAGCGGCAACGGCCAGCTGTGCATGCTCACCTTCATGGCCAAGACCGCGGGCGACAGCATCATCAATCTGACCCAGGCAACAGCGCGCAACAGTAAGCAGGAAGCGCTGCCAGTCGTGACCTCGGGCGCCATTATGCACGTGACGCAGTAGGTGCAGGATGGCGCAGCAGCAAAAGCACTTCGGCCCTTCCACCTGGCACTCGGCTGCCGGCCTGACGCTGGTCGAGTTGATCGTGACCGTGGCGATTCTTGCCATTCTCGCTTCGGCGGCTGTGCCGATCGCCCGCTTCCAGGTCAAGCGAGCCAAGGAGCGGGAGCTGCGCGCAGATCTCTGGCAGATGCGCGACGCCATCGACAAGTACAAAGACGCGGCCGACAAAGGCGCTTTCCAGACCAAGGTCGACAGCCAGAACTATCCGCCGGATCTCGACACGCTCGTCAATGGCGTGGATGTACAGGGCAAGAAGCTGAAGTTTTTACGCCGCATTCCGACTGACCCGATGACCGGGCACCAGGACTGGGGCATGCGCTCCATGCAGGATGAGCCCACCAGTACGTCCTTCGGCGGGCAGAGTGTGTTCGATGTGTATTCAAAGTCGCAGGGCACTGCGCTGAACGGAACCAAGTACGCTGACTGGTAGGAAACAGTCAATGTTTCGATTGGGAAGTAAACGACAACAACGATGAGCCAGAAGAAATTACAATCCGGAAAGCTTCGCCGTCACTCATCTTCCAAGGGCTTCACGCTGGTGGAGTTGATGGTGGTGATGCTGATCATCGCGATTCTGGCAGCGATCGCGATTCCCAGCTATCTCGGATCGATCAAGGCCACACGCGAAGCCGTGCTCAAGGAAGATCTGCACGTGATAAGAGGCGCCATCGATTCCTACACACTCGACAAGGGCAAAGCCCCGCAGGCGCTGGACGACCTGGTGCAGGCCGGCTATCTTCGCGAGATCCCTGCCGACCCGACGACCCACAGCAAAGATACCTGGGTGCCGAACACTGACACTGCGTACACAGACCTGAACGAATCCGATCCCGGCATCACGGATGTTCATAGTGGATCGACGGAAACCGGAAGTGACGGGCAGCCGTACTCCAGCTGGTAGTGCAGCTTCAGATTTGAAGCGCACGCAACTCGACCCACAACTCCTTGATGCCCATTCCGCTCTTTGCAGAGCACATCAGCAGGCGGTCTATGCCCAGCCCTTCTTTGAGTGCCGCAGCGGAACGCGTTCGCTCATTGCCGGAAAGCTTGTCTGCCTTTGTTCCCACCACAAGCAGCGTTCGCTGAATGCTTTTGAGGTAGCCGATCAGCTGTGCATCGCTCTCCTGGGGCGGAATTTTCGCATCCACTAGGCAGACGCATAATGCCAGCTGCTCGCGCTCGGCCAAGTACGGCTCGATGAACTTGGGCCATTCCGAAGAGATCGATTTCGATATTTTCGCGTAGCCGTAGCCTGGAAGATCAGCCAGCATCAGGGTCGGCTCTCGTCCCGGTGCGCCCTCATGCAGCGCAAAGAAGTTGATCGATTGCGTGCGGCCCGGCGTCGCCGAAACGTGCGCCTGCTTGGAACCCACCAGCGCATTCAGCAGACTGGATTTGCCTACGTTTGATCTGCCCAGGAACGCCACCTCCGGCGCTTCCGTGGCAGGGAACTGGGTGGCCGCCATGGCGGACAAAAGAAACTTGGGCGTGGGTCGCATACTCTCCGCAGCAAAACAGAAGGGGCTCGGTTGAGCCCCTTCTGCAAGTGTACTTGTTTCCTGCTCTACTGGTGCGCGTGGCCAGGAGAGGCGGGAAGGTTTGCATGCACGCCAGCGAGTGCCTCTGGTGTTTCTTCGCGAAGTTCAGGAAGAGGACCTTCGAGTGCAATCTTCAGCACTTCGTCCATCTGCTCAACGAAGTGCAGCTTCATGGCCGACTTGAGATTGACAGGCAGGTCCGCCAGATCCTTCTCGTTGTCCTTTGGCAGAATTGCTTCAAAGATGCCGGCACGATGGGCTGCGAGCAGCTTCTCCTTAAGTCCGCCAATCGGCAGGACCTTGCCTCGAAGCGTGATCTCACCCGTCATGGCAAGGTCGCGTCGTACAGGAATCTTCGCGAGCGCACTTGCCAGGCCAGTCGCGATCGTGATGCCGGCTGAAGGGCCGTCCTTCGGAATCGCTCCCTCCGGAACGTGCACGTGGATGTCGACATTGCGATAGAAGTCTTTTGCCAGTCCAAGATGCTGCGAGCGGCTGCGCATGTAGCTGAGTGCCGCCTGCGCCGACTCCTGCATGACATCGCCGAGTTGACCAGTCAGCGTGAGCTTACCCTTGCCATCCAGCACCTGCACCTCGGTCGAGAGAATGCTGCCTCCGACCTCCGTCCAGGCCAGGCCCGTCACCAGGCCGACTTCCGATTTCTCATGTACCTGCGAGTCGCGGAACTTGGCAATGCCAAGGAAGTCATGGACGTTTTCCGCCGTGATGGTTTCCTTGTGCTTGGCTCCGTTCTCTACCACTCTGCGGGCTGTCTTCCGGCATACATTGCCGATTTCGCGTTCGAGGTTGCGAACGCCGGCTTCGCGTGTGTACGCGCGAATGATCTCAGTCAAAGCATCGTCACTGAACGTAATGTTTTCTTCGGTCAGGCCCGTGCCTTCCCGCTGCTTCTTGACCAGATACTGCTTGGCGATTTCAAGTTTCTCTACTTCGGTGTAGCCGTGCAGGCGCAGGATTTCCATGCGATCCTGCAACGGACCAGGGATGGTGTGCAGCACGTTGGCAGTCGCGACGAACAAGACATTCGAAAGGTCGTATTCGACGTCGAGGTAATGGTCCTGAAAGCTCGTATTCTGTTCCGGATCCAGAACTTCCAGCAGGGCCGAGGCTGGATCGCCGCGGAAGTCCGAAGCCATCTTGTCGACTTCGTCCAGCATGAAGACAGGGTTCTTGGTACCAGCCTTCTTCATCGACTGGATGATCTGTCCCGGCAGTGCGCCGATGTAGGTCCGACGATGTCCGCGAATCTCCGCTTCATCTCTCACACCGCCCAGCGACATACGCACAAACTTGCGGCCGGTTGCCTTGGCGATCGACATGCCGAGCGAGGTTTTGCCAACACCCGGAGGTCCGACAAAGCAGAGAATCGAGCCTTTGGGATTCTTAACCAGCTGCCGGACGGCAAGGAACTCAAGGATGCGCTCCTTGATCTTCTCAAGGCCGTAGTGATCTTCATTCAACACTTTTTCAGCAACTTCAATACTGCGTGTTTCCTTCGAACGCTTCTTCCACGGCACAGCCAGCAGCCAGTCGAGATAGTTGCGGGAAACGGTCGACTCGGCTGACATCGGGGGCATGGCTTCCAGTTTCTTCAGCTCCTGGATGGCCTTCTCCAGCACATCCTTCGGCATGCCTGCCTGGTCGATCTTTTTCTTCAACTCATCGAACTCGCTCTTTTCCTGCTTGCCGAGTTCCTTCTGAATCGCCTTGATCTTTTCGTTGAGGTAGTACTCTTTCTGCGCGCGCTCCATCTGCCGCTTAACGCGGCTCTGGATACTGCGGTCCATGTTCAGCTTCTCGATCTCAACATCGAGCACATCTGCCACACGCGA
The DNA here is from genome assembly GCA_964657345.1 of uncultured Acetobacteraceae bacterium. Classification (GTDB taxonomy): domain Bacteria; phylum Acidobacteriota; class Terriglobia; order Terriglobales; family Acidobacteriaceae. Next base: position 29,382 of record CAZZVA010000007.1, read on the forward strand.
CAGGCGCTCCATCGGATCGAAGACATTCAACAGTTCCTGCTTCTCTTCAATGGATAGCTGGAGATTCGCAGCGATGGTGTCAGACAGCTTCGCTGGCTCATCCATACGGACAGCTGCGATCATAGTTTCGTAATTCAGGCTTTGCTGCAGCTTTACATACTGCTCGAATAACGAGGTGACGCGCTGCATCAGGGCTTCGGTCTGCGGTCCGATTTCCGGCAGCACTTTGCTGGTGCGCACAGTCGCGACGAAGAATCCATCGCTGTCGTTCATATCAACGGCCTTGGCACGCTCGATGCCTTCCACCAGCACCTTGATATTGCCGTCCGGCATCTTGACGCTCTGCACAATGTTGCCGATGGTGCCGACCGCGTAGATATCCTCGGCCTTCGGCTCATCGATGCTCGCATCATGCTGCGTGGCCAGAAAGATCTTCCGATCGCCGTTTAATGCCTCTTCCAGCGCCCGCACGCTGGACTCACGCCCTACGACGAATGGAGTCATCATGTACGGAAAGATAACCATGTCCCGGATGGGCATCATGGGCAGTTTGCGTACGTCGTTCTTGTCGATCTTCTCTTTCACTTCTTTTGGTTCCTTTGGCTGACTCACGCGAATTCCTTCCGCCTCTAACCTTCACACATCAAAGAGAGAAGAGCACCATTCATTCCGAGACTTTGTTCCAGGAACAACTCTTCGTTTTGATGGTGCTCTTGCGTATTTGACGTTCATTCGCACAGACCGGATTCAGCCTGCTGCGAACTCTAGCCTGCTTTATCCAGCAATGTCACCGATAGATCACGCTTTTGAACCATTTCAGCCGTGATGTCCAGATCCTTGATCTTCTTGTTGCTGGGCAGGTGATACATCAGGTCCAGCATCAATTCCTCGAGGATCATGCGCAGACCTCTTGCCCCTACTTTGCGGGCAAGTGCCTCAGTCGCCACCGCCTTGGAAGCAGCCGCATCGAACTTCAGCCGTACCCCTTCGTATTCGAACAAGCGCTGGTATTGCTTGAGGATGGCATTCCGCGGCTTGGTGAGGATCTCCACCAGCGCCACTTCATCCAGCTCATCCAGGATGCCGATCACCGGCAGACGACCTACAAATTCCGGGATCAACCCAAACTTGATCAGGTCCTGCGGTTCAGCCTTGCGCAGCAACTCGTTGTCACGCTGTGCCGGCAGAACCTCTTCTTCCTTTGCTGACTTGTCATTCGTGGGCTTGAACCCCAGCGCCTTCTTACCGACACGCCGCCCGACAATCCGCTCCAGGCCCACAAAGGCACCGCCGCAGATAAACAGGATGTTGGTGGTATCGACAGGCGTAAATTCCTGGTGGGGATGCTTACGGCCTCCCTGCGGAGGAACATTGGCAACAGTCCCTTCCAGAATCTTCAGGAGCGCCTGCTGTACACCTTCGCCGGACACGTCGCGGGTTATCGACGGGTTTTCATCCTTGCGGCCGATTTTGTCGATCTCATCAATGTAGATAATGCCGGTCTGGCAGCGGGCCACATCGCCATCTGCCGCCTGCAGCAGCTTCAGGATGATGTTCTCGACAT
>CAZZVA010000008.1:0-29773 GCA_964657345.1 uncultured Acetobacteraceae bacterium
ATAAGCGCCGACATTTTGGACCTGCAGAAAAGCCTTTCCGCGATTGGCGATCGTATCCGCGAACTGCAGGTGGATAGTTCCTCTCCAGGATCCGTTTACCTGTCAGCCGCAGCGATGGTTCCTATCGGTCCTGTCAAGAGCAAGTTTGCGCTGCTTGCCTTGATCCTTTTCCTGGCAAGTGTAGGCTTCAGCATCGTCGCCGCGGTCGCTTTCGACTTTTTTGATCCGCACCTGTACAACGCGGAGGATGTAAAGCAGGTCATGGGTTTCGCTCCTCTCGGCGTGCTGCTTGACCACGATCACTTCAGCCCGGAGGTAAGTCAGCAGTACCTGCTGCGTCTTGCCGCAGGCATCCACCATGCGGTCCGTGCCAGTGGAGCCAGGACCTTCCTGTTCACTGCCACGGAGCCGGAGAGCGGGACGACGACGGTTGTAGAGAAGCTCGCCAAACAGCTGCGCGTCCTGAACCTGAATACACTTACAGTCGCAGCGACGAATGTGGATGGAAAGATCAGCTACGTCAACACGGCTGCTCCGATCCATGAAGCAAAGCACGAAGAAAACTCAGACAACTGGACTGAGAGCAAGCGCAATGCCAAACCTGAAAGCGCGTCGGAGAGCCGCCGCTATCCAGGGCCCCCGGCCGACAGCACCATGCAGACGCAGCAACACAACCCTCTTACCCTCAGCTCTCACTTTGCTCAGTCGTCGCAAACCATGTTCAGCGGCTCGTTTGTTGCGCAGGTGCTGGCCGAAAATGAAAGCAACTATGATGTTGTGCTCGTGGATGGCGGTCCCTTGCTGATCTCGGCGGACACGGAATACCTAGCCCGTATCGCGGATGGAACCATCATCGTGGCGCAATCCGGCCGTACCACTCGTAAGCAGCTGGAACGCTCTGCAGCACTACTGGAGCGGTTGCACGTACCCGGCGTGGCAGTGGCTCTGAATCGTGTCGACCCCGGGCATGCAGACGCTGCCCTTCGCCAGGATGTTCTGGATTTTCAGCAGCAATTGAAAAAGCAACGAGGCAAGGGTCTGAGCAAGCAGTACCCGCGGAGAATTCCGGAGGAGAGACCGCAGCCAGCCAAGACTATGCATGAGGCCTCAAAGGACGGAACTTCGGTCAGGGATGATTTTTCCAAGGATGGCTTTACTAAGGTATCTGCTTCTTGATCGATACGTTGCAAGCGGGTAAGTGGCCGCAAGCCGAGAATGGAAGATCGAAGACGGAAGATGGATCGCAGATGAATGGTCTGAAGGCGGAAGATCATCAGATGGAACCAGCGGTAAAAATCCTCGCGACGTGGCGGGAGGTACTGGGTATTGCAGATGCCGGCGTGGATGAAAGCTTTTTCGATTTGGGAGGCAGTTCGCTGCTGGCAGCCCGTCTGGCCGTCAGGCTCAGCGTCGAACTCAGTCGAGTGGTCTCTGCCGCCGATATCCTTACGAATCCGTCGGCCAAGAGTCTGATTGCTGCATTGACACAAGAAGCAGCAGTAATGAACCGGAGCCCTGCGGAACGAAGGGCGGCCATGCAGCAGCGTGCTTTCGCTGCTCGGCGCGCAACACGCGCATAAGAGACACCAGCTGATCCTTAAAGAACCGCCGGATGGGAAGCCACTCATGAAAGGCAATGAACGGGTGTCCAACAGCATCAACGATCTGCCCGGCTTCTCCGCGGAGGAAGACTCGTCTCGCCCCGGGATTGCGATCATCGGCATGTCAGGCCGGTTTCCGGGCGCCGGCAGTGTTGCTCAATTCTGGAAGAATCTGGCGGAAGGTGTAGATTCGGTTTCACATTTCAAGGCCGCCGAACTTGAAACAAGCGCGACGACAGCAAGCCAGCAGGAATACATCGCGGCCCGGTCCGTTTTGCCGGATGTCGATATGTTCGACGCAGAATTCTTCGGGATCTATCCCCGGGAAGCCGAGTTGATGGACCCGCAGCATCGCATTTTTCTCGAATGTGCCTGGGAAGCGTTGGAAAGCGCCGGGCACTCGCCGGCCGGCTACGAGGGAATGATCGGGGTCTTTGCCGGTTGCAGTATGAATACCTACTTCATGCATAACCTGGTCAGAGATCGCGAGTTCCTGGCTCGATTCACCGAGGGATACCAATCCGCGAATTACCCCACGATGCTGGGCAATGACAAGGATTTTCTACCCACGCGAGTGTCCTACAAGATGGGTCTTCGAGGACCCAGCCTCGCCATCCAGACTGCCTGTTCGACCTCTCTGGTTGCCATCGCCCAGGCCTGCCAGAGTCTCATGATGTATGGCTGCGACATGGCTCTGGCGGGCGCAGTTTCAGTGACCTTTCCCCAGAAGCGGGGGTATGTACCGGAGGAGGGGGGCATCCTCTCGACAGATGGCTGCATTCGTCCGTTTGACAGGAACGCGAAAGGAACCGTGTTTGGCCATGGTGCCGGTGTGGTTCTGCTCAAGCGCCTTGACGATGCCGTGGCAGACGGCGATACCGTTCTGGCAGTGATTCGCGGATTCGCTGTCAACAACGACGGCAATGCCAAGGCCGGCTACACAGCGCCAAGCGTCAACGGTCAGGCTGATGTCATCGCAGCAGCGCAGGCGATGTCGGGATTTGATCCAGAAACAATTACGTATGTAGAGGCGCATGGAACGGGGACGCCGCTGGGCGATCCAGTGGAGATCAATGGTTTGAGCCGCGCCTTCGGTGCTGCTACCAGCCGGCGCCAGTTCTGCATGCTCGGCACGGCCAAGGCGAACATAGGACATCTGGATGTAGCGTCCGGAGTCGTCGGAATCATCAAGACTGTCCTGCAGATGCAGCATCGGACGATCCCCCGGCTACTTCACTTTGAAGCCCCGAACCCAGAGATTGACTTCACGCAGACGCCCTTTCGGATTCCGGTCGAGACGACGCCGTGGGAGTCGCAAAGCCCTTTGAGGGCGGGGGTCAGTTCGTTTGGTGTTGGCGGGACCAATGCACATATCGTCCTCGAAGAAGGAGAACCCCGGGAGTCAAGCGGGCTTCCTCCCGGGAGCACTCGACGCCTTCAGCCCGATCGCACGGAGGTGTTCCCGCTTTCTGCCCGGACGCCCAGGGCTCTTGCGGCCATGGTCGCCAACCTCGCAGACCACCTAGATGCGGACCGGGAGTGTCCACTGCAGGATGTCGCCCACACGCTCCAGCAAGGGCGGACGCGCTTTCGCTTTCGAACTGCCGTCATAGCCGGAGATTTCCAGTCGGCTGCGGCTCGATTGCGCAAGGCCGCTGACTCCGCGCTGGCGAAGAAGGGGTCGGGAAATACGGATGTGCTGCCTGGACCCATCTTCCTGTTTCCGGGCCAGGGAGCCCAGGTAGTTGGCATGGGCAGGCTGCTGTTCGAGCAACAGCCGGTGTTTCGCAAAGCAGTCGAAGAGGCCGACACTCTCATTCGTCCTTATCTTCGCGATGGACTGATCGCTGCGATCTACCCGCCTCTAGGTTCGGGTGCCGCGGAGGAAAAAGCAACGGCCTACCTGAATCGGACCGACGTGGCACAGCCAGCCATCTTCGCTGTTTCCTTCGCCCTGGCGCAGCTATGGGAGTCCCTCGGGATCAAGCCCTCGGTGTTCATCGGACATAGCATCGGAGAGTACGTCGCGGCAACCCTGAGCGGCTCCTTGACCTTTTCGCAAGCTTTACGACTGGTAGCAAAACGCGGCGCCCTGATGCAGAGGCTGCCGGGCGGAGCGATGCTGGCGATCAGGAGTTCGGTAGAAGCAGTCCAGCCATTTCTCGGAACAGAGGAAGAAGGCAGGGCTGACTCCGAGAAGAGAAGGCTGGCGGTCGATCTGGCCTCAGTCAACGGACCCAGATCGATTGTGATGTCGGGAAGCTTTGCTGATATCGAATCCTTGGCAGCCAGACTCAGCACGGGCGGGATAGCTACCAGGAAGCTTGCCACTTCGCATGCTTTTCACAGCCGGATGATGGATCCAGTGCTCCAGGAGTTCCGGGAAGAATTGAACTCTGTTGCCTTCGAACATCCCCGGTCGCCGTGGATTTCCACCTTGACGGGAGACTGGGTCAACGCCGACGCAGTCACGCATCCGGACTACTGGCTCGCGCAGTTGCGGTCTCCGGTATTGTTTCTGGACTCTGTGAACCGGGCATTGAACCGAAACGACGGGGCGGAGGATGCAGTGGTGCTGGAAGTCGGACCGGGGCAGACTCTTTCGAACCTCGTGAGGCAGATACCGACAGCCGCGTCCGCGAAAATGATCGCAAGCCTTTCCGATAACCGTCCGGATTCCGCTGCTTTCGAGAAGGCAGTGGCAGAGATGTGGGAGCAGGGTTACGAAATCGATTGGAAGGCGCTCAGACCAGGCGTTGAACTTCGGCGGGTGCCGCTGCCAACTTATCCTTTTGAGCGCAGACGCTTCTGGATTGCCCCACCGGAAGAAGCAGCAGTAGCTCCAATCCTGCCGGATGGCGCTAAAGCGGGATTCGAAAGTGAAGCAGCTTCCGGTATCCTTCCCGTGACCACGATGGACGTCTGCAGTGATCGTTCCGACTTAGAGGCAAACTCAATGCCCGCACCTTCCGGCAATGCACCTTTGCTCCAGGATCTGAAGTCCCTGGTGACAGAACTTTCCGATCTCGATCTGTCTGAGACACCTCCCGGAACATCCTTCCTGGAACTTGGTCTTGATTCTCTGTTTCTCACCCAACTGACGCAATCCATACGCAGCAAGTACGGCGTCAAACTAAGCTTCCGTCAAATCATGGGAGATCTTTGCACATTTGAATCCCTGGCAGCCCATCTGGCTGCCGTTGCTCCCAAGGAGAACCTCCCTGCCGCTCCAGCCGTGGCGACGACGAATGCGAGCAAGCCCTTTGGATCGCATGGCGAGCCCGGCACCGGGATATCTGTCCCACCCTCACCTGTCCAGACTGCTCCGGCGGACGCGAATGGCTACTCGGCGCTGTTCGCACAACAAATGGCAGCGATGAGTGCCTTGATGCAACAGCAACTGGCATTCCTGCGGGGGTCGAACGCAGCAGCACCCATGCAGGCATTTTCATCGCCCACGCCGGTTCCGGAAACGGCCAGAATCGCTGATCCCATGCCGGCAATGGCGGCAACACCGGAGAAGGAGAAGGAATTCGGCACCCTGATGCCGCTCCGTCCCCTCGACCTGCATCCGGGCGACACGCTGTCCGAGGAGCAGCAGCGATACATGGATTCGTTGTTCCGCAGGTACAGTCAGAAGACAGCCGGTTCCAAGACGAGTGCTCAAAGATACAGGGGGGTTCTGGCGGATCCGCGAGTTGCCTCCGGCTTCCATCCTCTTTTCAAGGAAGTCGTCTACCCGCTCGCAGTCGAACGGGCGAGCGGCGCGTATCTATGGGACGTCGATGGAAACAAATACATCGACATCCTCAATGGCTACGGATCCATCCTGTTCGGGCACTCTCCGTCCTTTGTAACAAAAGCTGTTAGGGAGCAGCTCGAACTTGGCTTCCCCATCGGTCCCCAGACCGAACTTGCGGGCGAGTGTGCCGAGCTACTGACGAACCTGGTTGGCATGGAGCGCGCTACCTTTTGCAATACCGGATCTGAAGCAGTCATGGCCGCGATGAGGCTGGCGCGCACCGTGACCGGTCGTTCGTTGATCGTGCTGTTTGCAGGTGCCTACCATGGACAGATCGACGAAGTCCTGGTGAAGTCCAATCGCAGCGAGAAAAGTATCCCGACGGCTCCAGGAATTCCCGGCGAGAGCGTTGCCAACATGCTGGTACTTGAATACGGATCGCAGCATGCGCTCGACGTGATCCGCCGGCGTGCTGACGAGATTGCAGCTGTGCTGGTGGAGCCGATGCAAAGCCGGCATCCGGAGCTGCGCCCGAAAGAGTTTCTACTGGAAGTCCGCAGGATTACAGAAGAGGCAGGCGCCGCGCTGATCTTCGACGAGGTCGTGACCGGTTTTCGCACGCACCTCGCGGGTGCCCAGGCCCTCTATGGTATCCGCGCCGACATGGCTACGTATGGAAAGGTCGTCGCCGGGGGGATGCCAGTGGGGGTGGTGGCGGGCAGCCGGACCTACATGGATGCGCTCGATGGTGGGGCATGGCAATTCGGGGACGCTTCGGTCCCGCAGGTGGGCGTCACCTTCTTCGCCGGCACCTTTGTGCGCCATCCACTGACAATGGCAGCCGTGCGCGCGACTCTTCTTCACCTGCGCGATGCGGGCAACACATTGCAGGACACACTGGCAGCCAAGAACACTGCCCTGGTCAACGATCTCAATGCCATGTTCCGGGAGTACGGCTTTCCTTCGCACATCGAGCATTTTGCTTCCTGGTTCTTCTTCTCGGTCGCTCCCGAAGCCCGGCTCGCAAAGTTGTTGTACTACCATCTGCGCGAACTCGGTTTGCACCTGCAGGAAGGTTTCCCATGCTTCCTCACCACGGCGCATACAGACGAAGATCTCGCCCAAGTGCGGAGCGTCTTCAAGCAGGTGCTAGGGGAGATGCGCGCGCATAGGATCATCGGACAAAACCTGCCGGAAGAGTTGCCTCGCAACACTGCCGTGGCCGTTACAGCAGACGTGGCTGGCCAGCCGGAGGGAGCAAACGAGGCTCCGATCACTGAGGCGCAGCGGGAGATTCTGCTGGCATCGCAACCTGGACCGGAAGCAAGTTGCGCCTTTAACGAATCTGTCACACTTTACCTAGACGGGACGCTGGATGAAGCGGCTCTCGAGAAGGCGCTGCACCAGGTAGTGCAGCGGCATGAAGCACTGCGCCTTGCTGTGTCATCCAGCGGCGACTCGGTGGTTGTGCAGCCGACAATCCAGTTCTCCATCCACCATCACGACTGGCGAGCGATGCCGACGCCAGAGCAGCAGGAGCGTTTTGCCCGTTTGCTTCGGGTGGAGGCAGAAACTCCATTCGATCTGCAGACAGCGCCACTCTTCCGGGTGAGCCTGATCCGGCAGAGCAATGAGAAAGCGATGCTGGTCTTTACCGGCCACCATATCGTTGTTGATGGCTGGTCGATCAATGTTGTCTTTGAAGAGGTGGGCAGCCTCTATACCGCAACATGCGATGGTACCGTCGCTTCCCTTCTGCCGGTTCACTCGTTCCTTCAGCAGGCGCGCAGCGAACATGCAGAGCCCAGTGCGGCAACAGAAAAGTATTGGCTGGCTCAATTTCGCACGCTGCCACCGCCGATGGAGCTGCCGCTTGACCATCCGCGCGGGGCATTGCGAGAGCATCAAGGCGCGACACTGCGTCATATCTTCCCTGCCGACCTTGTAACGAAGGTGAGAACGAGCTCGAAGCAGAGCGGGAACACATTTTTCAACACCTTGCTCAGTGGTTACTTCCTGCTGCTGAGCCGGCTTTCCCGGCAGCGGGATCTTGTTGTAGGCATCCCGATGGCGGGTCAACGGAACTTCAACGGTAGGAGCTATGTGGGACATGCCGTGAATTTCCTGCCCATCCGGGCGGACGTCGACGGCGCCTCCAGCTTTGGAGATTTGTGCAAGCAGATAAGCAATAGTGTCTATGATGCTTTGGACAACCAGGACTATACGCTCGGCACCCTGGTTCGAAAACTCAAGATCCCGACCAATGCGGGTCGCCTTTCCCTGGTTGAAGCGCAGTTCAATCTCGAACAGGTCGGCAACGGACTTTCCTTCGCCGGGCTGACGACGAGGATGGAAGCCAATCCAAAGGCAGCAGTCAATGCCGACATCTTCTTCAACTTTGTAGAGCGCGGCGAAGAGTTGACGTTGGAGGTCGATTACAACAGCGCCCTCTTCGATGAGACCACGATACAACGATGGATTCATGGTCTGGCCATGTTGTTAAGTGAAGCCGCGGACCATGCGTCCACACCAGCCTCGCGCCTTCGATGGCTCAGTGATGCCGACAGTGAACAAATGTTGGTCCACTGGAACCAGACCAGCATCGAGTATCCCGCAGATACGCCCGTTCATGTGCTGTTTGAGCAGCAGGTGGCGAGGACACCTAAAGCCATCGCCTTGCAGCAGGGTCTGCAGAACATCACCTATGAGGAACTGAATGCACAGGCCAATCAGTTCGCGCGCCTGCTTGAGAGCCAGCATCTTCAAGAAAGGATGCGCGTCGCTCTCAGCCTGGATCGCTGTCCGGCGATGTTCGCCGCGATCCTAGGGATCCTCAAAGCCGGCGGTCTCTACATCCCGATTGACCCGGCGTATCCTCAGGCGAGATTGTCATTGCTCCTGGAGGATTCGCAACCCACATTGCTACTGACGCAGGCATCCCTGCTGGGTAACTTCGGGAGCACCGGGTTGCGCCTGGTGACGCTCGAATCAGCCCTGGAAAGGCTGTCAAGTTTTTCCGGAGAGACGATACCGGTTGCTGTCAGGGCGGAAGACCCTGCCTACATCATTTACACCTCCGGATCGACAGGGAAGCCCAAGGGCGTGGTGGTCCCGCATCGTGCCATTGTGCGACTGGTGAAAGGGTCGGACTTCATCCGTTTCGCCGCGGATGAAGTCTTCCTGCAGCTCGCGCCGGTCTCTTTTGATGCTTCGACACTGGAGATCTGGGGAGCACTCCTGCACGGCTCCAAGCTGGCCCTGATGAGCAGTAACAAGCCCTCCCCCGAGGAGATTGGCGAAGCCATCCGGACGTACGGCGTTACTACTTTATGGCTGACTGCCGCCTTGTTTCACCTGATGGTGATGGACCATCTTGCGCTTCTGATGCCATTGCGACAGCTGCTCGCGGGCGGTGATGTGCTTTCCGTCCGACATGTACGCCGGGTGCTGGAAGCGATCCCTGCACTTCGTCTTGTGAATGGCTATGGACCGACGGAAAATACTACGTTCACCTGCTGCCACACAATCAGCCTTGAGAGTCTCAATGGTGGCAGCGTTCCCATCGGCAGGCCCATCAGCAATACGCGGGTGTACGTTCTCGATGCTGAGCTTGCGCCTGTGCCAGTCGGCGTGCCGGGCCAGTTATATGCCGCCGGAGACGGACTTGCGACCGGCTACTGGGACGCACCCGAGTTGACTTTCAAGAAGTTTCTGGATTGGACCATGCCCTCCGTGGCAGCAGGTGAGGCGAAACGCGTCGAACGGCTTTATGCAACCGGCGATACCGTACGGTATCAGCAGGATGGCACCCTGCTGTTCCTGGGGCGCAGTGATAGTCAGGTCAAGATTCGTGGTTTCCGCGTCGAACCGGGAGAGATCGAGGCGGCAGCAGAGAGCGTTCCCGGGGTACGCGCAGCGATCGTTTCGGCGCGACCGGACTGGAATGCTCCGGAAGACATTCCCGGCGACAAACGGCTGGCCCTTTACTTCCTCGCCGTCGCAAATGTGGATGTTTCCTCGGTTAAGCAACAGTTACGAGACTATCTCCGCAACCAGCTTCCCGATCACATGCAGCCCGCTGCGATTGTTTCTCTTGAGAGCTTTCCCCGGACTGAGAATGGCAAAGTCGACTATCCCGCACTTCCTGCACCGGAAGCCGAACGCCGTGCCAACACCAGGCCGGTTACGGGTCCGCGTAGCGACGTGGAACGTCAACTGGCGTCCATCTGGTGCCAAGTTCTCCAGCTGGAATCAGTAAGCATCCACGATAGTATTTTCGAGCTGGGCGGTGACTCTTTGTCGATCTTCAGGATTACTACCCAGGCCAATCAGGCAGGAATTCGGATGACAGCTAAACACCTGTTCCAGTACAAAACCATTGCTGCCGTTTCTCCTCTGCTTGAGGACAGCGGAGGCCTTGCTGTCGAAGCACCTGCAATGCGCACTACGATTCGGCCTGTCAGCCGCGAACGTTTCCGTAAACAGCAGAGTTTAACGAATGCTGATTAAACGCAGCAATGGAAGAATGGCGTAGCAAACAGCATGACTGATCCCAATACAGTCGACTCTTTCGCGATGACCACGACGCTCTCGAGATCTCACGCGCGTGCGGACGATGACGCCGCGCTGAGAGCCGCAGTTGAATCCTCCGGCCTGGAAGAAACGTTCGTTCTTCCTGCCAGCCGGGAACAGATTCGTTACTGGATGCTCGCGCAGCTCGATCCGCATTCCACTGCTTCGAACATGGCCATTTCCTTCGACATTGCCGGCGAGATGAAGGACGCTGCTGCCGAAGCAGCGATCGCTGCGCTGACCATGCGCCACGAAGCGCTGCGAACGATTTTCAGGCTGGAGTCAGGTGTGCTTTCGCAGGTGATCCTGAATCGGCCGCTCTACAGCTTCCAAAGTGAAGATCTGTCCGCGCTTGCGCAAGACCTCCGCGCGGGAGCATTGGAAACATCGGTTCATCAGCATGGACATACCGTCATTGATCTGCATGCAGGGCCGGTTCTTCATGCACGTCTGATTCATCTTGATCCTCAAAGACACGTTCTAGCTCTTACGATGAATCACATTGTTTGCGACGGGTGGTCCAATGGCATTTTGATCCGGGACTTTACGCTGCTGTACGACGCCATCGTCACAAACAAAGAGGCCGTGCTCCCCGAGCTTCCATTTCAGTTCGCCGATTTTGCCTTGTGGCAGCAGGAATACCTGGAAAGTCCGGACGCTGAGAAAGCAGCGGCCTTCTGGAAGTCGCGTGTAACCTCCGATCTCCCTGCCCTGGATCTGCCGACTGATTATCCCCGTACAGCGGGCAGAAGCTTTCCCGGCCACATCGAGTCGGCACTACTGCCGAAAGCAATCGACGACAGGCTGCTGGAATACTGTCGGAGCACCGGCTCAACGAAACACATCGTCCTGCTTGCTGCTTTCGAAGCACTGTGTTCACGATACACGGGCCAGACCAGGTTCCTGCTTGGTTCTACGATTGCAAACCGAACACAACCGGGCATGGAAAACGTGGTCGGGAGATTTGCAAATCCTCAGATCATCGTCGCCCAAGTGAACGGCGATTCCACTTTTGCAGATCTCGAACACGTGGTTAGAGAAACGGGCACAGAGGCTTACAACCATCAGGACCTTCCATTCAGCCGGATCATCGAAGATTTTCAGATGACCCAGGCTGGAGCCACCTCGCAGTTTCTCCAGGTGTGGTTCCTGTATCAAAAAGCTTTCATGCAGCCACAGACGGCTTCCACAATTTCTGTGGCTCCACGCCGCTCCGTCAGTGGCGGCGTAGACTTCGATCTGCTAGTCAGTATTGTGGAACGCGCGGAGGGCCCGCGCATCCAGATGGAGTACAACACCGAGCTTTTTTCGTCTGACCGGATTCGTGGTCTGATTAAAAGTTTCACCAGCCTGCTGGAAAATGCCCTGGAGGATCCGTCCCGGCCACTCACAGCGCTGGCCGGCGATGCCAAAGTCTCTGTTCGTACGGTACCAGCTCCTGCTCTCTCAACCGGCAGGTCGACTCGATCGTTCCTGCTCTTTGATTATCTGCAGGCTCAGGCCGTGCGCCTGGCGGATACCGTTGCAGTGGCAGACAATTCGAAGGCTATCAGCTGGGCCAGCCTTGACGCACAGAGTTCTGCTGTCGCCGCAGAATTGAAGCGAAAGAATATAACGACTGCATCCGTTGTGGTCGTTCACCTTGCTGAAACAGCAGCCAGCGTTGTGGCTTTACTCGGGGCGCTGAAGACTGGCGCAAAGGTGCTTCCACTTCCATCACACGGCACGGCAAAGACGGCACATGCTCTTCTCGAGCAGCTGCCCGGCTGCTGGCTCCTGGCCCCCCGGGAGTTGTCGTCCCAGGCAGCCACCGGTCAGCTTTTCTTCGATGAGTTGGAACACTTGCCGGATGCTGTCGGCTTCGTACCGGATTCGGGAGCCGAGCTCCTTTTTCTGACCAACGCCGCTGCGGCGGAACGAGAAAGCTTTCCACTCACGCACGTCATGGCGTCGCTTGAAGCGGCCGCTGAACAGCTTGGATGGATGTTCGGCAGGGTCGAAACCCAGGAATCGATTCTTACTTTCCCTGCCACAGGTCCGATGGAAGCCTGCCTTGATCGTCTTATGGCGATTGCCGGGAGCGCCCAGCTGACATTCGCTCACGACCAGTCGAAACGTTCGCTGGATGAGCTTCTGACCAAGAATCAGGTAACCAGGATCCTGCTCTCTCCCGCACAATCAGGAAGCCTTGCCAGGCAGGGATGGAACGGAGACCGTCGTGTCGCGCTGATACTCCGAGGCGGCCGCCTCGCCGGTGCGTCTATTCGAGAACGAGACAACCGCATTCCCCGGTATTTCCAGTCAGCCTTCTATCTTTTCAGTGAACCGAAGCTGGGGGCTTATGTAGCCCGCCAAACTCTCTCCGATCGATCGGTGCCGTCTGGATTATTGCCGATTTCCGGCAGGCTATCCGTTCGAGATCAGCAAGGAAATCCCGTACCGACCGGCGCATTCGGCCGACTGTTCTGGAACGAGACAGGTGTCGATTCCATGGCGCGCAGCGGGCCTGGCGACATGATCGAGGCAATTGACCACGAAGACCGTTTTGTCCAGGTACGCGGGCACCGCGTCAGCCTCGGTGAAATTGAGGATGCTCTGCGCCTTCTCACGTCTGTCGATGACGCTTTCACTATCGTCAGGAAGCTGCACGGCGAGGATGCGTTGGTGGCGTATGTGGTGTCGCCGAAAGCCAGCGAAGATAAGAGCCGCTCGGGTCTCGTTGAGCATCTGTCGGCAACTCTGCCAGGCCACATGGTGCCGTCCGAGTACATCTGGCTGGACGAGCTGCCACTGGCGCTCGACGGCAGAGTCGATTTGACTGGTCTCCCCGCAATGGCCACGGCTCACCGAGCGACTGTGACTACGCCGGCAACGAGCATGACGGATGTCGAGGAAAAGCTCTCGGCTATCTGGAAGGACGTGCTGAGTCTGCGGCATGTCGATATACACACTCCGTTTTTTGATCTTGGCGGCAGTTCCCTCTTACTGGTGCGCCTCTTCGCACGCATCAACAAGGCCTTCGAGACATCCCTGCCGATCACGGCAATCTTCGACGCCAAGACGATCGCGGCTCTTGCTTTGACATTAGGGGGAGAGGCACCTATGTCCCCCCTGGTTCACGTACAGACCGGGGGCAGCAAGCCTGCTCTGTTCATGATTCACTCGTACCTGCTCTACAAAGGACTTTCGACGAGCCTGGGGAGTGATCAGCCTTTCTACGGGCTTCGCGAGCTTGATCATGATGGGCATCTGACGATTGAAGAGCGGGTGAGCGGGTATGTCCGCGAAATTCGTCGGGTACAGTCGCATGGTCCTTATCATCTGGCGGGCTGGTGCGCTGCAGGACCTCTGACCGTCGAGGTAGCGCGGCAGCTGATTCTCGCGGGCGAAAGAGTCAATTACACAGCCTTGTTCGATTCCTGGCTTCCCGGCTACCTCGACTCGGTAAAAGCTCCGAGGACTTCCCGGAGAGGCCTGCCATTCCGGGAAGTGTCCGGAAAGCTCTCTTTTCACCGCCGCAAGATGGTAGGACTGCCGTCCGGAAAGAAGGTCCGGTATGTGTGGATGGCTGCCGCTCGAGTCTTGAGGGAAGCCCGCTATCATCTCTATCTCAAGAACTGGGAGCGGCTGCGCCGATTGTCGGAAAAGTATCAGTTTGCCCTGCCCCAGTTTATGCACAACACCAGCCTGGACACATTTTCGGCCTTGAAAGACTACCGCGAAAGGCGGATACCGATCCGCCTGACCCTGATTCGTGCCAGCGAGTCGCGGGAGGTACCTGGAGCTGCGGCCTCTTGTGGCTGGGAACGAGTAGCTGAACATGGGGTCGATGTTCTATGGGCTCCAGGGGACCACGAAACAATGTTTGTCGGGGAGAACCTGCAAGCGACTGCTGCCATCCTGCGGGCGGGGCTTGAGGGAGCGGGGCATGAGTCTCCTGAGGAACAATTTCACCTGGCCGGAAGCGGCGACTTGAAGTCGATCCACTTGAGAGGAGCGGCTCTCCATGTCGACTGTCCTATCGTCTAAGGAAACTCATTCCTTTTCCTTTCCACTGTGCCAGAACAGCGTGCCCGCCCTTGAGAACAATATCCATGTGTGGTGGTTGTTTCATCCTGCAGCCACGACGCCTGGCGCAGGCGAGCAACAGGCGGGGTGGTGGGATTGGCTTTCAGTCGATGAACTTGACCGTGCGAATCGCTTTCAATTCTCGCACCATGCCGAGGAGTGGGTAGCGAACCGGGCCAGG
Source organism: uncultured Acetobacteraceae bacterium (assembly GCA_964657345.1). Lineage (GTDB taxonomy): Bacteria > Acidobacteriota > Terriglobia > Terriglobales > Acidobacteriaceae. Next base: position 14,165 of record CAZZVA010000008.1, read on the forward strand.
TTGAGAATGCTGCTCGGGCATTACCTTCAGCAGGACAGCGCCAGGATTGAGTTTACGTATGATCCGGCCGGAAAACCCTGTGTAGCGAATAACGATGCAGGCTTGCAGTTCAACCTTTCACACACCGAAGGCCTGGCTGTTGTGGCGGTGGCGCAAGGTAGCCGGGTGGGCGTCGATGTAGAACGATCTGACGCGAATTGCGACGCGATGGATCTTGCGCGCTTTGCCTTCTCTCCTGGTGAAGTAGCTTGCCTGTGCGCTCTGCCTGGCGTCTGCGAACAGCAAGCCGCTTTCCTCAGGCTATGGACCTGTAAGGAAGCTTTTCTGAAAGGGCTGGGAGACGGACTGTCCCGATCCATGTCCGATTTCAGCGTAGCTTTCGCTCAGCAAGGCCCGATTCTTTCTGAGTGTTCGTGGGATCCAAGCTGCAGGGATCGCTGGCAGCTAGGTTCCCTCCGTGCACCACATGGATATATTGCATCACTTGCCATAGAAAGCTCTAAGCACCGTTCAATCAAGACTTATTCCTGGGGCCCGCAGTCGGATATATGATGCAACGGCGTAATCTCTATCTGGTTCTCTCTCCTACCTCGCTTGGCTACGCTCGCCACGCGATCACAAGTCTTCTTGCCCGATCGCTGGATCCAATCAATCTGAGTCTGATCACCGACTCGGACGCGGATCGCGAAGACCTGATTCGCTTCATGGATGCGTTGCCGAGCGGGAAGGATCATCTGTGGAGTGTCCATGCAGAGAACGACCTCGCAGACCGGGAGGCTACCCTGTTCGCACGTCTTCCTCATCTTCGTGCCTTTCGTAAAGGGCACCCCTGCTGGAGGAAGATCACTGATCCCTTGTTGTTGACAGAGCCCGGCGCGGAAATGGTGTTGCTGGATCCTGATCTCTACTTCCCGAACAACTTTACCTTTGAGGTGACACCCCGGAACGGTCTGCTGCTGATGTGGCAGAAGCCGAATTGCCTGTTACCGCATGCAACTGTTCAGGCAGCGATGAACGCAGGCGTGCCGCTTGCAAACCATGTAGATATCGGTGTCGCTCACTGGCGAGGTCCGGAAGACATCGAATGGCTGGACTGGCTGATCGGAACGATCGGCGGCGCAACTCTGCCGCGGGTGATGCATATTGAAGCGATCGTATGGGCTGCGCTCGCAATGAAGATGGGAGGCCGCCACCTCAACCCTGTGGCCTGGCACTGCTGGCAACGAACGCAGGGAAAGCGGATTCTTCGAAGGCTGAATGTCATGGGCGCGCGCCTGTTGCGCTCAGAGCCATGGACAGACATGAAATGCTTCCATGGCGGCGGTGAAGCGAAATATTGGATTGCCGATGCTGTGGGCCATTCCTTCCTCGCTTCCCACGTCGATCGCGTGGAAGTCACTGAAGGGCCGGCATTCGAAGAATTGACGCCATCAGGCTATGGCCGGGAGCAATCCATCAAGCGCTTACTGCGGGGGCTTGGCTATTACGCCTTGTTCCGCACTGCCTGACGACCTGCGCGTCTGCATAGTTGCTGACAGCGCCTCCGTGCGTTTTGGCGGGGAAGCCATTCTGCCTTACCACTATTTCCGTCTGCTTCGAGAGCGAGGCGTGGAAGCCTGGCTTGTCGTTCATGATCGAACGCGCAGCGAACTGGAAGCTCTTCTTCCCGCAGAGAAAGGTCGCATCCTCTACACTCCTGATACCAGGCTGCACCGGTGGCTTTACCACCTGAGCACCTTGTTGCCGCGCCGCGTGGCAGAAGCCAGCATCGGCCTGTTGAGCCACCTGCTCACACAAAGCAGACAGAAGCACATCATCCGACGCCTTGTTCTCGAGCAGCGAATCACGGTTATCCATCAACCGACACCAGTCTCTCCCAAACTGCCATCGCTCATGCATGGCTTTAAGGTGCCGGTAGTGATCGGGCCATTGAATGGGGGTATGGATTATCCAGCTGCGTTCCGCGAGGATGAATCCAGCCTCAGCCGCCTTTCGATCCATCTCGGCAGACGTTGGGCTGATATCGCGAACCGGGTGCTTCCAGGAAAACGGAAGGCAGCCATCCTGCTGGTCGCGAACGCACGAACCCGATCGGCCCTGCCGAGAGGGCTGAGTGGCACGGTCTTTCAACTGGTCGAGAATGCGGTCGAGCCGAATACCTGGCGGTCCCGACCCGGGCAGGATGCAAGTACTGCTTCCACCGGTGGCGTGGCCACCCCACAGCGCTTTCTCTACATCGGTCGTCTCGTCCATTGGAAGAGAGTCGATATCGCTATCAGGGCGCTGGCGCTCGTTCCGAACGCAGAACTTACGGTCGTAGGGGAAGGAATCATGCGCTCTGCATGGGAAGACTTTGCCAACAGGGAATGTGCGGGGCGCGTCCGCTTCCTGGGGTTTCAGTCTCATGCTGAGTGTGCCCGGTTGCTCGCAGACTCCGCAGCGCTCCTGCTCCCCAGCATCTACGAATGCGGCGGCGCTGTGGTGCTCGAGGCGATGGCAGCTGAGCGTCCCGTGATTGTCACCGACTGGGGCGGTCCGGCCGACTACGTGGATGCAGCATGCGGCTTTCTGGTGGAACCGACAAGTGAAGAAGCGATGGTGCGGGCCTTTGCTTTGGCCATGAACCGGCTCTTAGAGGATCCGAAGCTGGGCTCGGCCATGGGAGCTGCCGGTTATCAACGCGTGCTGGAGCATTTCACATGGCCCCGCAAGATCGAAGAGATCGAGCACATTTATCGAATGGCATCGCAGACGGTCCCAGAGTAGAAGCAGATCAAAGTACAACATAGACATATGTCACAGGACAGACACGCACCGAGTGAAGACATAGCGCAACGCGAGATTCAACTCCATTGCGCCTACCTGATGAGCCGTTACCCGGCAGTGTCGCACACTTTCTTTCTGCAGGAGATTGATGGCCTTCGCCAATCTGGGATGCAAATCGAGACTGCTTCTATCAACCGCCCGGATCGTCCGGTTGACAGACTGAGCGCCCCGGAACGCGATGAACAGGCGAAAACGTACTACATCAAAGGTCAGCCAATCCTGCAGACGATTCTGCACCTGGCCCGTATAAGCTTCATGCGTCCTCAAGTGCTGTTGAGAGGGCTTTACCAGGCACTCCGGTTACAGCCTGGAAATCTTTCATACACCGTCTACGCTCTTTTCTATCTGGCCGAGGCTCTTCTGCTGGGTGACTGGATGCAGCGCAGGAAACTGGCTCATCTTCACATTCACTTCTCCGGGCCGGTTGCGACTGTCGGCATGATCACAGGTCTGGCCTGGCAGATCCCTTATTCGATGACCGTGCACGGACCTGATGAATTTTTCGACCAGAGAGAGACCGCGCTCAGACAGAAGATTGAAAACGCCAGCTTCGTCATTTGTATCAGCGAGTTCTGCAGGAGCCAGCTGATGCGCATCGTGCCTTCAATGACGTGGGAGAAGCTGCGGGTGATCCGCCTCGGCATCCAGCCCGCACTGGCCGACTCTCCATTCAAAGACGGCAGGAAAGACAGTACCCGGATACTATGCACGGGCAGGCTCGTGGGAGCAAAGGGCCAGGCGATCCTGATACTGGCCACAGCCGCCCTGAAACAAAAAGGATATTCCCTGCAAGTCACTCTAATCGGGGATGGTGAGGACCGGCGTGCTCTGGAAAAATTGACTGCTGAGTATCAATTGCAGATGGATGTTGTATTCGCAGGGGCACGAAGTCATGCTGAGGTGATGGAACACTTGGGGGTCTCAGACCTGTTTGTGCTGCCCAGCTTTGCCGAGGGCGTTCCGGTCGCCCTGATGGAGGCGATGGCAATCGGCGTACCCTGCGTGAGTACGTTCATCGCCGGTATTCCGGAATTGATTCGCCACGAAAAAGACGGCCTGCTGGTACCTGCGGGTTCGGTTGGCGATCTGGTCGCCGCAATAGAACGCCTGATGATCAACCTCGAAGAGCGCGATCAATTTCGAATCTCAGCCCGGGCGCAGGTGCTGGCGCACTACAACCTTCCGGACAATCTCCGGACGCTGTCTGCAACACTGAACGAACTTGCCCCTTATGCAGCCAAAGCCCGCAATGCCATCTGAGATTGACATCTCGGTCATCATCGTTTCCCTCAACACCAGCAGGGTGTTGACCGAGTGCCTCGAAAGCCTTCGTGTTGCGGCTCAAGGCATTCGGCTCGAAACCATCATTGTGGACAACGGCTCGCGGGATGACTCCGTCACACGCATCCGCCGGGACTGGCCAGAAATTCAGCTGATCGAGAGCAAGGAGAATCTGGGGTTCGGCAGAGCCAACAATCTTGCCATAAAGCAGGCCCGCGGTCGCTACATCGTCCTGTTAAACTCCGATGCTTTTCTGGCACCGGATGCCCTGCGAAAATCGATCGAATCCATGGACCAGGATCCCTCGATCGGGCTGGGAGGCGGGCGACTGGTTGGAAGGGATGGCTCGTGGCAACCATCTGCCCGGATGTTTCCTTCCATTCTTACCGATACCTTTGTACTGTCCGGACTATCGAATCGCTTTCCTCAATCGAGGATATTCGGGCACTTTGACTGTACCTGGGCCGACCAGATGCAGCCAATGGCCGTCGACTGGGTGCCGGGAGCATTCGCAATCATTCGCTCTGAAGCGCTTCAGAAGGTCGGTTTGTTCGATCCTCGGTTCTTCCTCTACTACGAAGAGGTCGATCTCTGCCGCCGCATCAAGCAAGCGGGTTATTCCATCTGGTACTGGCCGGACGTCGTCGTGATCCATATCGGTGGCGAGTCATCGAGGCAGGTGTCGGAAGGGCTGAAAAGCCTGCAGATGTCGAAAGCCGGCTCGCAGCTTACCCTGTGGCGCATGCGCAGCACCTTGCTTTACTACCGGAAACATCATGGATGGCAGGCGCATCTCGCCAGGCTGCTCGAAACATTCTGGTTCGGTCAACGAGCACTTCGCAAGAGCCTGAGTAAGGAACCCGAACAACGCGCAGCCGGTGACGCAGATACTCACCATGTATCTCTCATGCGGCGCGCATGGCAGGAAACCAACGGTGGCCGACAATCGCCGCCTCAGCCGTGGTAAAAATGCTGCTGACACCGGAATTATGACGCTCGCCAAGAACGCCCTCTCGAGTTTTTATGCGTCCTGGCTGAAGACGACCTCTTCACTGCGCAGAAGAGTGCGCCGAATCGGCGCGCATGCTCATCTGGCCTCCGCTGTTACACATCCTGTGTCTGCCTCTGTTGTCGTTCTCGGCAAGCCGGAAGTATATGGCACTGGCGACATAAAGCTCGGGGAAGATCTGCTGCTTTATCCCAGTCTTTACCTGGAGACACAGGGCAGCGGGCGAATCGTCGTCGAGGACGGTGTGGTGATCTCAACCGGGGTTCACCTGGTTGCCATGGAATCGATCCACATCGGCCCGGGTACGATGATCGGCGAGTATGTGAGTATCCGAGACGCGAACCACTTGCGCACGGCCGACCTACCCATGCGCTACAGCGGCCACGTCGCTGCGCCCATTTCGATTGGCCGGGAAGTCTGGATCGGGCGGGGAGTGGTTGTTCTGAAAGGCGTCACTATTGGCGATGGCGCAACAATTGGAGCCAACGCCGTGGTCACGCGAGACGTTGCGGCCGGCCAAACCGTTGTTGGCGTGCCAGCCAGCCCGATCAATCGCGAGAGTCGGCAGCCTGTGGACCAGGGTCGGCGTTAGACGCGGCCGCAGTGGCAAACACGGAGGATCGCTTTGGAAGTACACGTGCCGGAACACCGACCGCGATACTCCCGGCGGGAACGTCGGAGATCACTACGGCATTGGCGCCGATACTCACGTCATCCCCGATTCGGATAGGACCCAGCAGTTTGGCTCCGGCGCCGATGTCGACGCGGTTGCCGAGGACTGGCGACCCACGCTTCCCTTCATGTCGCAGACCGATCGTGACACCATTGCGGATGACTACATCGTCGCCCAGTACCGCATCGCCGCTGACGACGATGTCGAAGCTATGCTCGATCCTGAGGCGCTTCCCAAGGAGGACTTCGCAAGGCAGTTCGGTGCCAGTCAGTGATTCAACAATAATCTTCAGCAACTTGTAGCAGATGGAGAAAGGAAGACGCACAGGTCGCAGCCGGACAGTGTACCGCCACCGTCCAAACCGGTAGACGACCATGGTCCAGAAGCCTCGCCGGGTCGGATCGCCGCCATAGCTTCTAAGATCTTCCCGCAGATTATCGAACATGGCCGCTGTCTCTTCGACCATCGCGACGCTGGTTAGCCAGCAATAACCAATTTAGCATCACGCTCGTTTGTACTCGATCAGGGTCATCTTGCGGCGCCTCGCTTTGGCGATGCGATAGCTCATCTGTCCTATGAAGATGGGGATCTCCTGAAAGTGAGAATGCAGCCCGAAAAGCAGCAGAGTTGCCCGCGACGAAGAGCGAGCCCGGACTTTGTACGCACTCCGGAATGCCGCGAGCAAATACAGCGACACTGCGAGGATGAGTACCCAGACGCTTCGCAGCAGCAGGCTGCCCATGAGAGTGGCGCAAGCGATGAGGATCAGCATCGTACCGCGCACCATGTTTCGCCTTGCCTCGGCTGACCAGAAAGGATCGCCGGTGTGCCGGAACAGTGAGGATACCTGGGCATATGCGTGCCCGGCCCGCACGGAACGCCGCCAATACTGCGAGAAGTGGGTAATGCGCAGATCATGGCTCGTCATGGGCGTGTCGATATGCAGAATCTTCCAACCCTTTTCACGAAGGCGGCGACACATTTCCGGCTCCTCCCCGGCGATCAGCTCCGGATTGTAGCCATCGACAGACTCCAGAGCAGAACGGCGCACCAGGACATCGCCTCCAAAAAACTCGGTGAATCCGGGAGGGTAAATCCAATCGAGGTCGAGAATCCGGTTGTATACCGAGGCGGAGGTTTGACTTTCGCGACGATGTCCCCAGACCGCAGCAATCGAAGGATCTGAAAGCGCGTCTACCGCCCTTTCCAGAAATCCGGAATGCACCTGGGTGTCACCGTCGAGGAACAGAATCAGGGAGCCAGGTTCAGGCGGCGCTGCCATCCAGCCGGCGTTGCGACCCCTGGCAGCTGTCATCGGGGTGCCAGTTAGACGGATGACTTCGGCACCCGAGGCAGCCGCGATTTCGCGTGAATCGTCCGAGGATTCGGAATCGACATATCTGGCATGGATTCGATCCCGCGGATATTCGAGCGCACGAACGCTCTCCAGGCAAGCTCGAAGGTGGGCCGATTCATTCCTTCCGATCACGACGACATCGATCCTGGGGGGCTCTACAGAAGCTGACGGGCTGAAGTCTTTGATCAAGGCCATCATCCATTCGAAGAGTTAGAGTGCATGCAACCTCAGCCAGCTTGACTATACTAAGGCTTCGCAAGAAGCCTGAACAGCGCGACTCGCTGCCGAGAAACACTGCCGTGTGCCTGGATGAGGTTACCCTCTGCAGGTGCTCGATACGAAGTCAGAGTCCCGTTCCATATAAGAACTGAACTACTAAAGTGAAGCCACCTGGTTCCTTTTGGGTAAGCTTCAGGGCCTGCGCTAAATGATAGCTTGTCAACATGGACAAATCCGGTGCCAGGCCACTGGCACTCTCCCGAGGAATCGGAGAGGCTAATTCGAAGGTGCACCGGGCCAGATCGGCGGTATGGGACATTGTGCGCCCTCGCCTTGGATTATTACTTTTTTGTCTACTCCTTATTGCCATCGGCAGGCTTGCAGCCCTGGTGCTTCCTTACTCCACCAAGTACCTGGTGGACCAGGTCATCGGCAAGAAGCAGATCGGTCTGCTGCCGAAGATTGTTATGGTCGTGCTTGCTGCTACGGCTGTCCAGGCGGCCGCCGTCTACGCCGTCACCCAGCTTTTGTCGAAGACGGCCTGGCGCCTGATTACGGACCTGCGTATCCAGGTGCAGGAACATATCACGCGACTGCCAGTAGCTTTCTTTGACGCGAATCGCACTGGCAACCTGGTATCCCGGGTAATGGCCGATGTGGAAGGTGTCCGTAATCTCGTCGGCGCCGGTGTGATGGAATTTGCCGGCGGGTTGCTGACTGCGAGTTTTGCCTTCATCCTCGCGATGCGCATCAGCGTGATGATTACGTTGATCGTCCTTGCGTTCATGACGGTATTCGGACTGCTGCAGCGAAAAGTATTCTCGATCATCCGGCCGATTGCACACGAAAGAGGCAGTATTACCGCTGAAGTCACGGGAAGACTGACGGAATCGTTCAGTGGTGTCCGGGTTGTCAAGTCTTACCGCGCAGAGAGCCGGGAATCCGACATTTTTGGCGCAGGTGCCAACCGAATCCTCGAGAACGTGCTGAGTGCGATCGGCAAAACTTCTTTGACAACGGTTGCGTCGACTGCCGTGCTGGGCATGGTGGCTGCGGTGATGATGGCGCTGGGAACACACGAGATCATGATGGGCAGGATGACCCTGGGCGATTACATTTCGTTCTCGATGCTGCTGGCGATGATGGTTTCACCCATGGTTCAGATTGTTTCCATCGGCACCCAACTGACAGAAGCAGTCGCCGGTCTGGACAGAACACTCGAGTTACTTTCGCTTCCGCGCGAAGATGATAATCCGCGGCGTACTGAAGTCGTCGACCAGAAGTCGATTGTTGGCCACGTCTCTTTTCGCGATGTATCGTTCAGCTACGTGGAAGGCAAAGAAGTCCTTCACAATATTTCTTTCGAAGCGATGCCCGGAACGGTGACTGCGCTGGTTGGCTCATCGGGAGCCGGTAAGTCGACAATCATCAGCTTGATATGTGCTTTCAACAGTCCGACCAGGGGCCAGATTCTACTGGATGACTATGACCTTTCCACGTTGCAACTCGGCAACTTTCGAAGCCGGCTTGGCGTTGTCCTCCAGGAGTCTTTCCTCTTTGAAGGAACCATCTTTGAGAACATTGCCTTCGCCAATCCGGATGCACCCATCGCGTCCGTTCTGGAAGCGGCTCGTATCGCAAGGGTAGATGAATTTGTAAGCCGCTTTCCCGAGGGGTACGAGACGATTGTAGGTGAAAGAGGGATCAAGCTTTCCGGCGGACAACGCCAGCGTGTCTCCATCGCCCGCGCCATTCTTGCCAACCCGCGTATCCTCATCCTCGATGAGGCGACGTCCAGCCTGGATTCCGAATCGGAAGCGATGATCCAGGAAGGACTCAGCTTCCTGATTGACGGGCGGACAACCTTTGTCATTGCGCATCGTCTGTCGACGATTCGCAGTGCAGACCAGATCCTGGTGGTCGAAGATGGCCGCATCGTGGAAAGTGGCACGCACCCGACTCTCTACCGCCAACGGGGACGCTATCACGAACTGTATACCCGGCAGCATGCCCTTGAAAGCAATCTATTCCTCGCGCCTGGTGAAGGCGGTATCCCCGATGCGTCGGAACCAGAAGAAGCGATTTCGCTGGCAACAAATTCGGGTCATCCCGGCGCATGAAGCAACCAACCAAGCCCACCCTGAATCGTCTGCAACGTTCTGTGAAGCGATTTTCTTTGCTCGCCAGGAACAACAGGATCGTAAAGCTGGTCTTCAAGACCTCCTGGATAGGCATCTATCCAACATTTGGCGAAGCCCAGGCTGGCATACCGGATGAGGCACAGGCTGGATACGACCGCGAATCCACCCGCGATGTTTTCACCACCCTTCCGATCGACCGGGTACGGCCCGCAGACTACGCAGTAATGCTTCACCTGCGACTTCTAATGAAGGACGGCGGCAAACTCCTCGACCTTGGTGGAAGCATCGGCATGATGTGCTACACCGTCCAGAAGTATTTCTCTCTTCCGTCATCCTTCCAGTGGACGATCTGCGACGTGCCGCGCATGGTGGAGGCTGGCAAGCTGGTTGCGCTTCGCGAAGGCGAAAAAAGTAAGCCCATCCGGTTTATTACCGATCTGAGCCATGCTGAACAACCTGACATCTTCTTCAGCAGCGGAGCACTGCAATACATCGAGGCGCCGCTGGCTTCCCTGCTCAGCAACCTGCCTGCCCTTCCACAAGCAGTGCTGATTAACAGAATCCCTGTCTGGGAACATAAATTCATGGCTACCATTCAGGACATTGGATTCTGCATGGCAGCCTATTGCGTTTTCAACCGGAGCGAATTGATCGCTTCCATGGAAGCACTAGGGTATCGCCTCGTTGATGAATGGCCATGCCTGGAAAGTACGTTCTCGGTCCGATTCCATCCAAGCATCCGACTCAATGCCTACACTGGCTTTTACTTCTCTCTCCTGCAATAGCCTCGTGATCGGACAGCAAACCCCTTTGCGTCAGATCTCCGATTCAGGCTCCGGCAGGATATCGCCCTCTCTCGCAACCCAGACGTACAGAGTTGGCAAGAGGAAGACGCTCATGCAGAGGCCGGCAATCAATCCGCCCACAATCACGATGGCAAATGGTCTCTGAGAATCCGAGCCGATACCATGCGAAGTGGCCGCAGGAATCAGTCCAAGGGTCGCGACCAGCGAGGTCATCATGATGGGTCGCAGTCGCAGTACGGCACCTTCCACCGCCGACTCGATCACCGACATTCCCTGGGCGCGGAGCTGGTTGATGTATTCCAGCATGATGACGCCGGTCTGCACGGACACGCCGAAGAGGGCGAGAAACCCCACGCCGGAGGAGACGCTAAAGTGGGTGTGTGTCAGCAGCAGCGCCATCAAACCGCCTACCGGAGCCATCATCACGTTGATTAGAATCAGCGCCGCCCACTTCACGGATCGGAACATGGTGTAGAGGATGAAGAAGATAACAACGATGGTGACGGGAAGAACCAGCGCCAGCCGTGCATTGGCTCTCTTCTGGCTGGCGAACTCACCAGCCCAGTCGATGCTGTACCCGGCGGGAAGCTTCACCTGAGCTTTGACCTTATTGATAGCTTCCTGCACAGTGCTGCCGAGGTCGCGGCCGCGCACACTGTACTTGATCGCGACATAGCGCTGACCACCCTCCCGTTGGATCATCCCAGCGCCATCTACGGTCTTAAGGGTAGTTAGTTGCGCAAGCGATACGCGCTCTCCGGACGGCGAGACCAGACGAATGTTGTCGATCGCTTCCGGAGTGTTTCGGTACTGTGCCTTGTAGCGCGGGACGACATCGTAGCGAGCTTCCTGCTGCAGAACCTGGCCGACAGCATTTCCTCCAACAGCCGTCTGGATTGCATCCTGTACGTCGGCCACATTGATGCCGTAACGAGCAGCCGCTTCCCGGTTCACGGCATAGTTGAGACTGGGCTGACCCAGGGCACGGAACAATCCGAGGTCGCTGACGCCCTTGATGCTGCTCATAATGGAAACGATCTGGTTCCCCTTATCTTCCAGGGTCTTGAGATCGTCACCATAAATCTTGACCGCAAGTTCACCCTTGACGCCGCTGACAGCTTCTTCCATGTTGTCGGAGATCGGCTGCGAAAAATTCCAGAGCACGCCCGGAGTCTTCTCCAATTCGCGATCCATGGCGCCGATCAACTCGTCCTTGTTTTCGTGGAAAGCGCCTCTCCAGTCTTCTTTCGGCTTCAGTCCAACGTAGTATTCCGTGTTGTAGAAGCCGGCGGTGTCCGTGCCGTCATCCGGACGACCAGTCTGGCTTACGACCTCTTTAACTTCAGGAAAGCTGGCCAGAAGCCGGCGCGTGTTATCCGCAAGTTTTTCGCTCTCGCTGGGTCCGGTACTCAGCGCCAAAGTGCCGCGCGCCCAGATCGCACCCTCATCAAGATGGGGCAGAAATTCGGAACCAATGACGCCACTCTCTCCAAGGAAGAGCGCCAGCATCACCATAACGCCGGCAAGGCTCACGGTAAGCATGCGGTTGTGGATGGCGTAATGCGCCAGCTTGCGATAGCGCTCCGTGATCCAGATAAGAACCGGATTATGCCACTCCTTGGCTCCCTTGGTGAACAACAGGCTGGACAGGCCCGGAGCGATGACGAGCGAGAACAACAGCGCCCCCAACAACGCAAACGCTACCGTCCAGGCCATCGGACGAAAGAGACGCCCCTCTACCGCCTGCAGCGTAAAGATAGGCAAGTATGCAGATATGATGATGCCGATTGCGTAGAAGACTGGGCGCTGCACTTCATGAGCAGCCGAGCGGGACACCTCCAGCACCGACTCGCCCTGCTTGCGAATGCCGAGACGCCGGACGATATTCTCAACCATCACCACGGCTCCATCTACAACCATGCCGAAGTCAAGAGCACCCAGAGACAGCAGGTTTGCAGGAATGTGCACCAGGTCGAGACAGATCGAAGCGAACAGCAAGCTAAACGGAATCGTAAGCGCAACGATGAACGCTCCGCGAGCGTTGCCCAGAAACAGGAAGAGGATAATCACCACCAGGATGATTCCTTCCGTCAGGTTGTGCAGCACGGTATGGGTCGTCAGCTTGAGCAGGTCGCCACGATCCAGAAAGGCCTTTACCTGGACACCTTTCGGTAACACCTGCTCGTTCAGTTCCTTTACCTTGGCGCGAATACCGGCAATCGTTGAATCAGTATTGTCGCCTTTTTGCAGGAGGACAATGCCTTCGACCACATCCGGGTCATCCACAATCTTGCCATCGTCATGCCGGATCGCCCGGCCGATCTGACCCAGGCGGATCTTCGCACCCTGCTCCACAGTCGCAATGTCACGAACCCGCAACGCAGTGCCGTTTTGCGCCTTCAGCACTGTATTACCAATGTCATCGACATTGGTAAACAAGCCGACTTCCCGGACATTAATCTGCTGCTGTCCGGACTCTATGAAGCTTCCACCCGCGTTCGTATTGTTGTTTGTCAGCTGTTGCTCAACGTTGCCGATGGTCAGACCATAGGAGATGAGTCTGTCCGGATCGATGTGGATCTGATACTCCCGCGTCATGCCGCCAAAGCTGGACACATCGACGACACCCGGCACCTGCTTGAAACGCTTCTCCAGCGACCAGTCTTCAAGCGACTTCAACTCCATGGTGTCGTACGAAGGATTCGTGCTGGTGAGCGTGTACCAGTAGATCTGGCCGACCGGACTCCAGTCCGTACCGATCTGGGGCTGCAACCCGCTTGGAAGCGTCACCTGCGAAAGCCGCTCAAGCACGCGCTCGCGGTTCCAATCGTCAGACGACGCATCATCAAACACCATGTTGAGACTGGATAAACCTGCGATCGAAGTGGAACGCAGATGCTGCAGGTGAGGAATTCCTGCCATCGCAATCTCCAGTGGGACCGTCACCTGCTGCTCCACTTCTTCGGCAGCGCGTCCCGGCCACTGGGTGATGACGGTCACATAGTTATTCGCGACGTCGGGATACGCCTCCACCGGCAGATTGTGAAACGAGACGATTCCCCACGCGAACAGGATGATGGCAAGAGCCAGCACCATCAACCGATTGTTCAAGGCAAAATCTACCAGCCCACGGATCATCTACTGTTCCACCGTATCCTGCAGAGCCAGTGCATTCGTCACAACCTGCTGGCCAGGTTGCAAGCCGCTGATCAGCTCAACATCGCCATCCGGCAGAGTTTCACCAGTCACCACGGCACTGCGCCGGTATTTGCCTTTGCCCGCATCATCCGGGACATAGACCCACGCACGATCGTGAAGATGGAGCACAGCATTGGCTGGAACCGCAGCATGCGTTTCCAGCTTGCGACCATGGAAGGTAGCCGTGGCAAACATCCCGACGCGCATGAAGTAGTTCGGATTCTGCACCTGGATACGGACCTTGCCGGTGCGAATATTCGGATCGAGAATGGCATCGATTTCGCTGATCGTCCCGGTCAACTTTCGATCAGGGTAAGCATTGAGCCGGATATCCGCAGTCTGCCCGGTATGCACTTCGGCGAGATCATTCTCGTACACATCGCAAACCACCCACACATGGGTAAGATCAGCAATTGCAAAGAGCGGCGGCGCACTGTTCAGGGCATTGATCGCCGGCGCAGCCTCCGTCACATTCTGCTGGATAATGACACCACTTGCCGGCGCGTAGATGTTGACGACCTGCACCTGCGGGCTATCGGGATCTTTGACGCCGAGAAGATTCAGGTGTTGCCGTGCTGTCTGGGTGTCGACAACTGCCTTATCGTAAGTATCCTGTGCCAGTTCCAACTGACTCTTCGGTATGGCTCCCTTGTCATACAGAAGCTTCGCGCGGTCGAGCTGTGTTTTCGCGAGAACTTCATCAGCAACTGCCTTGTGATACGTCGAGTAGGCGCCGGAGATATCGTCGCTTGACACCTTCATGAGCAACTGGCCCTTTTGCACGAAATCGCCCACGCGCGCGAGGATGGCGATGATCCGGCCGGAGGCCAGCGAAATGACAGGAATCTGTCGCGAGATGTCCGGATTGACCACGCCCGTCACATGCAGAGAGGATGTCGCCTGGTAGGCCTTCGCCGTCGCTACAGGAAATTGCTCCGGGTGATCGACAGACACCAGGGTGGGATTCGGCGCCTGCAGCACCTGGGATTGTTGCGGCGCTTCTGCAGCGGGATCAGACTTCTTTTCACAGCCTGTTCCGATTAGCGTCATGGCGAGAGAGACAGCCGCCAGGCTGATGACCCTGGAAGTATGACAGCACCACCGCTGCGGGCTCACGGGCGGAAGGTGTACACCTGCAATGAGTCGGCTTCTCATGGTTACGCTTCGAAGGATGACGCACTCCTTGGGTTCGATGTGGATGGCTTGCCGATGGCCTGGATGAGTTCAGCGAAAGCACCATGACTATGGACGAAAGCAATGCTGCGAATGACTCATGTTGCCGGACCCGCCAGAGCTTGCGGGGCACACACTCTTTACTTTAGCCAAGAGTGAGCGCTCCAGCCCTGTCTTTAGGCATTTCTTATGCTTTTATTCGAGCATCAGGGCGCGGTATATCCGGGTCAGGGCCGTCTTGCCGGCTCAGCTATCTGATCAGTCAGTCCGGCGCGCTTTGCATCCTCCAGGGTGTCGATGTCGAGTGCGCCTCCCGGAAACTCGACTGACTCCACATCACTGATGAGCTCCTGAAGAAGCCCCCGGGCGCCCTTATCGCCCCGAATGGCGAGCAGCCCGGAGAAAAAGGCGCGGGGAAAAATAGCCGGCACGCCGGTCACGCCAGAGTAGCTGGCAGCCACAATCTTCGCGGGATTTGCCGAAGCGCGCAGCCGAAGTGTACGCAGCGTCTCGACAGTGACATGCACCTGGTCGCAGACCGTAATCAGCACGTGACTGCACTCGGAATCATAAGCGACCATACCGGAAAGTCCAGCGACTAAGGATGTCGACATTCCTGTTTGCCAATCCGCATTGAAGACCGTGAAGATCGAAAGATCTTTCAGTTCTGCCGAAATTTCCTCAGCATTCGCACCAAGCACAGCAACAACCGGAGAACAGCCGGCTTCCATGGCAAGGCAGACAGCCCGGCGAATCAGCGTTTGCCCGTCGATACGAAGCAACTGCTTGGGCGTTCCAAGTCGACGACTGGCGCCACCGGCAAGCACTACGCAGCCGCATCGGTCAGGGGGCAGCGGAGTGCTCATCTTAGCTTTGCAGGTCCGCGAGCAGTAACGAAACGGCCTGCTGTTCTTCGTGGGTCAGTG
>CAZZVA010000009.1:0-15819 GCA_964657345.1 uncultured Acetobacteraceae bacterium
CGCGCAAGTCGCTCCCGACGTCGCGCAGAAGGAAATCTTGCCAGCCCGTCACTCACCGCGTTCTGGGGTCACCCGGTCAATCTCCAGTCGTGGGTGATCCTGCCCCCTGGCTACAACGCGCAATCCTCGACCACCTATCCCACTGCCTACTGGACCCACGGCTTCGGCGGCACCCTCGACTACGCACTCAGTGAAGGCCTTTCCATCCGCAAACGCATGCAGGATGGCAAGATGCCGCCCATGATCTGGGTCATGCTCGACGAATCCTGTCCTCAGGGCACCCACGAATTCGCCGATTCCGTAAACAACGGCCCCTGGGGTACTGCCCTCACCACCGAATACCTGCCCTACCTCGAAAAGAAGTACCGCATGGACGCCAAACCCTCCAGCCGACTGCTCAACGGCCACTCCAGCGGCGGATGGGCCACACTCCAGCTTCAGGTCAACTACCCCGACATCTTCGGCGGCACCTGGTCCACCTCACCCGATCCCAGCGACTTCCACGACTTCACCGGCTCCGACCTCTACGCGCCCAGGGCCAACGTCTATCGCAAGCCCGACGGTTCTCCCACGCCCATCATGCGCGACAAAGGTAAAGTCCTCGCTACCTTCGAGCAATTTGCAAAACTCGAAGAAGTCCTCGGCCCCTACGGCGGCCAGGTCTCTTCCTTCGACTGGGTCTTCTCACCCCGCTCCAGCAGTGGCGCGCCTGTGCCCATGTTCGATCGCAAAAGCGGCAACGTAAATCCCGAGGTCGTTGCTTACTGGCACGACCATTATGACCTCGCCCACCTCGTGCAAACCCGTTGGACCAAAGACGGCGCCGCGCTCAAAGGCCGCATTCATCTCTATGTCGGCAGCGCAGACACCTTCTATCTCGACGGAGCCGCGCACAAATTCGAGGCCGTCCTCCGCCAGCTTGACGCCGAACCCCACTTCACCTACATCCCCGACCGCACCCACTTCGATCTTTACCGGGTTAGCGACGACCAGATAGGCCTCTTCGATCAGATCGGCAATGAGATGTATGCAATCGCAAGACCAGGAAATACCTGGAAACATTAGCGCGGTCTGAAGAACCGGCTGCAGCCCGGCTGGTCCTCTCTGCGCAAGGTCTGCTGGTGCCGACCGAAATTTTTGAAGTACAGGATTCTCACGATTCGCAGCGCTTACGATTTTCTAAACAGTCGACCGCATCCACCAAGACGAGTGAAGGCGCGACCGGGATACAGATAACAAGGACTCGCCGATTCTCTCTGCAGGGATTCGGAATCACCCGCTTCGATTGAAACAGCCGAGTGCTCGCTCCGTGGAGAAGGTTGTTGCGGAACGACTGGTGACACCTTCAACCCGACTCCGGGACCATGCTGCAACCGGAATCAAAATCAGTCATTGCTACTCTCTGATCCATTCCATAGAATGGCGCCCGACATCCGCAGTCAGGCCCAGCTGTCTTCGTCATCCGAATCGGAGTCTCGAATGAACAGAAAAATCCTTGGTGCCATCCTTCTGCTGGCTGCTGGAAGTGCGTTTGCCGAGAATGTGTGTGTCGTTCCCCCGGAAGCCCGGGCCAAACCGAAAGACACCCCAATTCCTCTCTGTCTTGTTGCTCAGAAGATTGCTGCCACGCTCGACGAATACAACCGCGCCCCCGGCACCATCGCGGATGCTCTGCCCAAGCTTGCCCGAGCCGAATTCAACTTCAGAACCGTCAGCTCCACTTCAGGCGGATTCAAGTTCGGCATCCTGGTCTTCTCAACTGGAACCAGTCTGAAATTCGACTCCACCAATGACGTGACGTTCTCCTATGTCGTCCCTCCTCCCGCACCCAAACCGCTCGGATTCAACACCCGGCAGTATCTGGGCTGGCTGGACAAACGGCCCGGGCCGAAGGACTTCTCGAAGGAATTGATCGACACTCTTCAACAGGCTGCCGAACAGATCAAGCTCACCAGTTCCGTAGGCACAGCCACCTTCAAGACACTCTCCGTCTCGCTTGCCTACGGCGTGACCTGGGACTTGAATGGCGGCGCAGCCATACCGATCTCCCTCGTCACCCTGGGAGGCGCGCTCGATCACAGCCGCGCCGACACCCAGACGGTCAAATTGACCTTCGAAAATCCTACGAAGGCTTCATCCGCCAAACCCTAGAAGCAGATTGTCTTTGCAGTGCTGAACACAGGCCGCCCTTCGGATTCGCAGCGTTTCGTAAGGAACTCCAATATGCGAGCTTTGGTGAGCGAGCTTTCTATCAACTTATCTTGATCCGGCACGTTTGAACCCTGGGTCAATTAACGAAACTCACTGGTCTGCCTAAAACGGGATAGGCGGCACGGATAATGTGCCAAAAGAGGTCAACGACCTCAACAGTTAACACTCGAAGCATCGTCACCGGCGCAAAATTCTGCCGGCGTGGATTCCCTTGTGACCAAGAATGACTGAACGGTACCCCACAGTACCAATTCGACGCGTTGTGCCTGAAAAGGCGTATTCACCGCAGGACCTGCCCTCTTTACAATCGAATCCGCACCCGTCAGGCGCAGACAGTATCCGGAACGTTATTGCTTCAGGTCTGAACCAACCCGTTCCACCGCCGTCCGAGGACTAAATGTTCGCCGCAGCCATCGAAACCTTCACCCTCAACGACCTGCTGACACCCGGGCTGCTTTCGGATCCCTATCCGGTCCTGCGACAGCTGCGCCGCGAGTCGCCGGTACACGAAGATCCAAGCGGTCGTGGCTGGATCCTGTCAAGGTATGAAGAATGCGCTGCCGTCCTCGCTGATTCGCGTTTCTCCGCCCAGTGGATCGTCACCCAGGAAGAGCAGATCCGCGGTGTGCATCCCGTCATGGCGGGCCTGCAACGGCAGATGCTTTTCCAGGATCCGCCCAATCACACGCGTCTCCGCTCCCTGTTTTCCAAGGCCTTCACGCCCGTTCGCATGGAAATGCTGCGACCGCAGATCCACCAGGTTGCCAGCCGCCTCATGGACGAGGCCGAACAAAGCGGCGGCTGCATCGACTTTATGGAAGACATCGCTGTCTCCCTGCCCATCTCCGTGATCGCCGATATGCTCGGCATCCCCCGTGAAGATCACCGCCAGATCCTGGAATGGTCGCTCGCCTTTGGCATGCTCATCAGCGGCGCCGTATTGACCCCCGCGATGATGTACCAGGCCCAGCAGGCCATCTTCGCCATCACTCGCTACCTGGTCCGCCTCATCGCTCTCAAACGCAGCAATCCCGGGAACGACATGATCTCCGATCTTCTCGCCCTGCAGCAGGGCGGTGATCGGCTCGATTCGGAAGACCTCATCCAGAACCTGATCCTCCTGATCGCCGCAGGCCACGGAACGACAACCCATCTGCTCGGCAACTCGCTGCTGGCCCTGCTTCGCCATCCTGAACAATACCGCCTGCTCGGGTCCGATCCATCCATTCACGCTGCAGCAGCCACCGAGCTTCTGCGCTATGACGGGCCGGTTTTTACCACCACACGCGTGGCCACCGAGAATGTGGCGATTGGCGGCCGACTGATCCGGAGCGGCGATAAAGTCACCCTCATGCTCAATTCCTGCAATCACGATGAGTCCCGCTACACCAATCCGGAACACCTCGATCTCCGTCGCTCCGGCCCGCGCTCGCTCGCCTTCGGCCATGGCATTCACACCTGCATCGGCTCTGCCCTCGGGCGCATGGAAGTGCAGATTGTGCTGGGGGAATTCGCGCGCCGCTTTCCCGCCACCTGGCTCGAAGACAACGACCCGCCTCACATCTCCACCATCATGTTCCGCGGTCTGCGATCGCTGCCCGTCACTCTCAGCTGATCCTTTCCATCCTGCGCCGCGCCCTGCCTTCTCTCCTGAACGCCGGGAACCGATTCTGTCACTTGCGGGCAGAGACCCGGGTATTTACCTTGAGCCTACGATCCGGGCCCAGTCTCCACGACGACAGTTTCAGGGGTTGAGGATATCGATGAAGCCAACGCACCCGAAGACAACAGCAGCCGCCGTCAGAATACTGTTCGGCAGCCTGCTGTCATGGTTATCCCTGGTTTCCATCAGCCAGGCGCAGGATTATTCCGAGTGGAGCCAGGCTACTGGCATCCGGCACGTCGAATATCGCTGGAGAGCGGCAGAAGCCACCAGCTGCGAAGTGGAATACCGCAATCGCGACGACCGCGACCATCGCAGATACAAAAGCCGCATCGCCTTTCGCCGTGAAGCCGACGAACAGCTGCAGCCCTACACGATCCTTTCGTTTGCCGAACCGACACCGCACATCGACCATGTGCCGGAATGCTCGCAGGTCACCGACGTTTCCGTCAGCCGCTTCTAGTTTCCCGGGAGTATGGCGGCTGCATCCCCCGGTGCTAAGCCTTCTTCTGCGCCTTCAGCAGCGCCGCAACCCGCGCCTTCTGCTCCCTGGCCCGCGCCGGCACATACTCCGTGCCCTTGACAAGATGCTTCACCCGCTGACCCACATACATCATCTGTCGCTTGGCCAGGTCGGACAGGGGGCTGGCGCCCGCAGGTTTCGGCTGGATGCCCTTCTTGCGCAGGTAGTAGTTCGCCTTGTGAATATTGCCCCATTCG
Source organism: uncultured Acetobacteraceae bacterium (assembly GCA_964657345.1). Taxonomy (GTDB): domain Bacteria; phylum Acidobacteriota; class Terriglobia; order Terriglobales; family Acidobacteriaceae. The sequence goes on from CAZZVA010000009.1 coordinate 4,595, forward strand.
GAATCATGAAAGTGAAAGTTCACGTTCATCGAAACCGATACGTTGTTCCCGTTCTTCAACCAGTGTGGCGTATTGACCGGGATGTGCACACCTGTGCCGGGCCGCATCTGGTACACCATCGCCCGGTCCTCCAGCTCGGCCTTGTACTTCGCCGCCTGGTTGTCCGCGGCCCAGAACCGTTCCAGCTCCTGGTCCGGAACCAGGTCTTTGTCCGCCTTGTTGAACAAATGGATTTCCTTGTTACCCTGGATCTGTAACAGCCACGCACACTCACGGTCGAGATGATACGGAGTCAGCCGGTTTGGAGAGGTCACAAACAGGATTGCCTCAAACCATTTCACCTTGCTCAACAGATTGCGCCTGGTCAGCCGCAGTACATCGCAGATCGTCGCTTCCAGGATCGGACGATATTCCGGCTCAAACTCCACATGGCTCAGCACCACCCATGCGTCCGAGCTCTCGATACTCTCAATCGCCTCCTGCACCGACGGCGCAAAGGTCGAACCCTCCAGGCCATGCTGGTTCAGGCTCGGACGACCGATCATGCATGTGCAATCGCCATACTGGCGATGCGGATCTTTGCGATTCTTTACCTGGATGGCAACCTCCACCAGCTTTGAAACCGCAAACAGCGGGTTGCCGGAGAGCGTATGTTCCACCTCAAAAGGCAGACGGTTGAGATTCTCCTCGAATACTTCCGGAGCACACCGGATACTCGGCCGGTATCCAGTCGCGGTCAAGCCAGCAGAGACTTGCGTTGCTGTTGTCATCGTGGTCACCCCGCGAATCAATCTAGCAGGCGAGCCATGGATGATGACATCACAAAGATGAGGGTGCTTTTACAGCCATGTACAAATGTAACGTGGATTAGTGCAAACTTCGGGACGCCCGAATGGCCAACCGTACGCGAGGGTTAACTGCCGTAGTCCCTCGCCCGGGATTGCAGCAACGCCTTCACCCGCGCCTTCTGCTCCTGCGCCCGCGGCGGAACATACTCTGTGCCACGCACCAGGTGCTTCATGCGCTGACCGAAATACATAACCTGGCTCTTGGCCGCATCAGCAAGAGGGCTCACTCCCGCTGGTCGCGGATGCAGACCGCGTTTGCGAAGATAGTAATTCGCCTTGTGAATATTGCCCCACTCAGTATCGTGAAAGACAAAGTTCACGTTCATCGATACTGAAACATTGTTTCCGTTCTTCAGCCAGTGTGGCGTGTTTACCGGAATATGCACCCCGGTGCCCGGCCGCATCTGGAAGACCATCGCACGGTCCTCCAGTTCGGCCTTGTACTTCGCCGCCTGGTTGTCCGCGGCCCAGTAACGCTCCAGTTCCTGGTCCGGAACCAGGTCCTTGTCCGCACGATTGAACAAGTGGATTTCCTTGTTGCCCTGGATCTGCAGCAGCCACGCGCATTCGCGATCCAGGTGGTAGGGCGTCAGACGATTTGGAGAGGTGACAAACAGGATGGCTTCAAACCACTTCACCTTGCTGAGAAGGTTCCGCCGGGTCAACCGCAGTACATCGCAGATCGTTGTTTCCAGGATCGGCCGATACTCATCTTCATACTCGATGTGATTCAGCATCAGCCAGGCATCGGATTGCTCGATGCCTTCGATCGCCTCCTGCACCGAAGGCGCAAACTCGGAACTCTCGAGCGCTCCCTCACCCAGCTTCGGCCGACCGATCAGGCATGAAACGTCCCCGTACTGGCGGTGCGGATCCTTGCGATTGTTGATCTGGACCGCGAGTTCGACCAGCTTGGGCACCGCAAACAACGGATTTCCTGCCAGGGTGTGCTCGACCTCAAACGGCAGCCGATTCAGGTTCGCCTCGAACACGTCCGGAGCACACCGGATGCTGGGCTGGTACCCAGCTGTCTTCGAGTCAGCTTTCAGGGCAACGGGCGATGGCGACGCAGTAGTCATAGATTGTTCTCGATCACCACGTTAGCAGCCGGAATGCGCGCCCCGCCATGAAAACCTTGCAGCCGAAAAGCCGCCGGACATGACCACTGGGTACTTTTGTGGAGTCCTCTGGCCGACCGGGGCCGACCAGCCTCCACTAATCGATGAAGTAGCCGATCTCTTCCAGCGCCTGGTCTTTAATATCCACACCCAGCAGGCGCACGGTGTTCGAACTCATCAGGTTCTTGCGAAACTGGCTCAGCACCGACCCGTTCAGGTCCGTCCGGCGATGCAGCATGTTGAGCAGCGCCGCACTGTCCGTCTTATACTCGTAAGTTCCCGGAAGTCCACACGCTGGCTTGATGGTGAGCAATACCGGCGAAGGACCCGATTCCGGCGACTGACTGGTGGCGACGTTGGCGAACAGATTCACTCTCATAATGTGACGATTATTGTCACGTGTTTGGGTACACACCCATACAACGGAGGGCAAAGAACAGGCCACTATGCGGGGGATGTCGGACCAAATTGGCATCCCCCAAATTTGTCCCAAAATGGTCACGAAATATCCTTCCCCACTGTGCTACCGTTCCTGGCGGTCCAACCGGAATCAAATTTGAACGCAGCTTTCGGATAGCCGTCCCCATCCCCGCAGTACGATCATCCAGGCATGATCATCTCGATGACGACAGCCGTGAATCTCAACCCCATGCACACCCCACCCAGCCAGGAAGCCGGAGCAGCCATCGACCCGCATTACGCCTGGTCGCGCGTACTGGCTCGCGACCCCGCCGCCGCCTTCGTCTATGCCGTTCGCACTACCGGCATTTTCTGCCGCCCGTCCTGCCCCAGCCGTCGTCCCTCTCCCGCGAACGTGGATTTCTTTCAGACCGCCGCAGACGCCATCCAACACGGCTTCCGGCCATGCCTGCGCTGCCGCCCGCTCGCTCCGGCCGACAAGCAGGACGCGGCCCTCGTCCAACAGGTGTGCGAATACCTGGTGCGCCATCACGATCGCGCCGTCACCCTCAACGATCTTGGGCGCCTCACCGCCATGAAGCCCATGACCCTGCAGCGGAAATTCCATCAACTGCTCGGCATGACACCGCGACAGTTTCAGATCAACCAGCGTGTTTCAAGGTTCCGAAATCTCATGACTGATCCGCAGGCGTCACCTTCCGCCGGCATCACTGCCGCACTCTATGACGCGGGCTACTCTGCCAGCAGCCGACTCTATACCGGGGCGCAGCAGAAGCTGGGCATGACGCCGGCGCGGTTTCGCGATGGCGGCCGCGGCGAAGACATCGTCTTCGCCACGACGTCCTGCATCCTCGGTTACGTCCTGGCAGCAGCTACCCCGGCCGGCATCTGCTCAGTTGCGCTCGGCGACTCGCCCGATCTGCTGGAAGCGGAACTGCGTCATCGCTTCCGGCACGCAAGCACTCTGCAAAACAGCACCATGGCAGGCAAGGAACAAGCGTCTCTTCTGCAGCAGGCACTAAGGACCGTGCTCTCGCAACTCACCAATCATCCGATCACCAATCAATTGCCACTCGACCTCCGCGCAACTCTTTTCCAGCAGCGCGTCTGGCAGGCGCTTGCTGCCATCCCGCGCGGCTGCACGAAATCCTACCGGGAGGTAGCCTGTGACCTCGGCCAGCCGACGGCCAGCCGGGCCGTGGCCCGCGCCTGTGCCTCCAACCCCGTAGCCCTGCTGATCCCCTGCCACCGTGTCATCGGCACCGACGGCAGTCTGAGCGGCTATCGCTGGGGCCTGCAGCGCAAACAGGCTGTCCTCGCCGTGGAGAGACATAACGAATCCGGCGAAACGTCGTAAGGGCTGCGGTGCATGACCTTCCGGGTGCCCAGGGGACACGTAACCAGCAAGTTATTCCACGTTTGGCTCTTCACGTTCTTTTTTTGCGCATCCCAATACGGGCAGAAAGATTTGCAAGCGAAAAGAGGACGAGACTTATGGACGCAGGACACGGAATTATCTTTTGGATCATCGTTGGCCTGATCGCCGGTTTTCTTACCGGAAAGATCATGAAGGGCAGTGGCTTCGGTGTATTGATGGACATCATCGTCGGCATCGTCGGCGCCATCATCGGCGGCTTCCTGATGAGCCACATCTTTGGAGCTGGCCAGGGCGGACTGATCTACAGCATCCTCGTAGCCATCTTCGGCGCCGTTATCCTCACCTTCCTGCTAAGACTGGTGACCGGAAACCGCACCGTCTAGCAAGCGACTCCACCAGAATCAAAACGCCATCCGGTCGACTGGATGGCGTTTTGTTTTCTGCCCCCGCGCCTCAGGCCGGCTTCTCGCCCAACACCAGCAGGGTCTGGAAGAACGGCGCGGCCGCCTCCTTGTGAACAATCGACGTCTGTATATCAACAAACTTAGCCGCCTCCAGCATGCCTCCTAACTCGGATTCACTGAAACCCAGCCGCTCATCGGCATACATCTCCCGCGCCTCCTCGAACCGGTGCTTTACCAGGTCCAGGATCACAACGCGCCCTCCCGGCCGAAGAATGCGCCGCGCCTCGCTCACCGCCCGCTCCGGATGCAGCGCATGATGGAGCGATTGCGAAAAGAAGACCAGGTCGACCATCCTGTCGTCGATCGGCACCTCCTCCATATCGCCTTGCCGATACTCGACATTGGTAATCCCCTGCCGAAGCGCCTGCTCCCTGCCCACTTCAATCATCCGGGCCGATGTATCGACAGCAATCACCCGCTGCGCCCTCTGCGCCAGCAGCAGCGCGAATGCGCCTTCCCCGGCACCGAGATCGGCGATGACCATCGGCGGCAGCAGTTTCAGCAGTGCTTCGGCTAGCCCCTTCCAGGACTTGCCCGGGGCATAATCCATGCCCAGCCGCCCGGCGACGCTGTCAAAGAAGCTGCGCATGCGGTCCTGCCGCTTTTTAAGCACCAGCAGCATAGCGGCTTCATCCGCCCCGGCTTCAGCAATCTCCCGCCGCGCCTCAACCAGCAGACCCGGCAAAACACTGGTATGGCCGCCGGAATCATCTTCCAGGCCGGTCAGCCGATAAAGACTACTCTTGCCGGTCCGCCGGTCGTTCACCAGGCCTGCCTGCTTCAACTGCGCCAGGTGTGTCGAAATCGTGCTCTGCCCCATGCCGAGGCTCTCCTGTAACTCCGCCACGGATAATTCCTCCCGCTGCAACAGCAGCAGGATCCGCAGCCGGTTCGGATCGGCGATCACACGAAGTATTTTGAGGATAGACATCACGGAGTCAACTTATGCATCTACATATCATGATATAACGATATGAGGAGAAGCGAATGACAACTGCAACGCTCGAACAGACTGGCTCACTACTGGCGACCACGAACTACAAGGTTGCCGACATGTCCCTGGCGGACTGGGGCCGCAAGGAAATTTCCATCGCCGAGCACGAGATGCCGGGCCTGATGTCGATCCGCAACAAGCATGCCGCGAAAAAGCCGCTGGCGGGCGTCCGCATCACCGGTTCGCTGCACATGACCATTCAGACCGCAGTCCTGATCGAGACATTGACCAGCCTCGGCGCCGATGTGCGCTGGGCCAGCTGCAACATTTTCTCCACGCAGGACCACGCTGCCGCCGCCATTGCCGCGTCCGGCGTTCCGGTTTTCGCCTGGAAGGGCGAGAGCCTCGAAGAATACTGGTGGTGCACCTACCAGGCACTGAACCACAAGGGCGGCCTCGGCCCCCAGATGGTCGTCGACGACGGCGGTGACGTGACCCTGCTGATCCACAAGGGCTACGAGCTTGAGAATGGCGACACCTGGGTCAACACGCCTTCCACCAGCCAGGAAGAGCAGGTCATCAAGGATCTGTTGAAGAAAGTGCATGCCGAAGATCCGCAGCACTGGCACAACGTGGCGAAGGAATGGCGCGGCGTCTCGGAAGAGACCACGACCGGCGTTCACCGCCTTTACAAGATGATGGAGCAGGGCAAGCTGCTCGTCCCCGCCATCAACGTGAATGATTCCGTGACCAAGTCGAAGTTCGACAACCTCTACGGCTGCAAGGAATCACTCGCCGATGGTATCAAGCGCGCCACAGACGTCATGGTCGCCGGCAAGGTTGCCGTCATCTGCGGCTACGGCGATGTGGGCAAGGGTTCCGCACAGTCACTGCGCGGCCTCGGCGCACGCGTGGTCGTCACCGAGATCGATCCGATCAATGCTCTGCAGGCAGCCATGGAAGGCTTCGAAGTCACCACCCTCGAAGACACCCTTGGCCGCGGCGACATCTATGTCACTTGCACCGGCAATGTTGACATCATCACCTTCGAGCATATGCAGAAGATGAAAGACCAGGCCATCATCTGCAACATCGGCCACTTCGACAACGAGATCCAGATGGATCGCCTGAACGAAGCCAGGGGCGTGGAACGCGTCAACATCAAGCCCCAGGTCGACATGTACAACTTCAACGGCGGCATCAAGAATGGCGGCCACAGCATCTTCGTTCTGGCCGAAGGACGCCTCGTGAACCTCGGCTGCGCCACTGGCCATCCCAGCTTCGTGATGAGCAACAGCTTCGCCAACCAGACACTGGCGCAGCTCGACCTCTGGGCGAACAAGGACACCTACAAGGTTGCGGTTTACACGCTGCCCAAGAAGCTGGACGAAGAAGTAGCCCGTCTGCACCTCGAGAAGATCGGCGTGAAGCTCACGACGCTCTCCCCGAAGCAGGCCGACTACCTCGGCGTCTCTCCCGACGGTCCCTACAAGGCCGATACGTACCGCTACTAAATCCAGTCACACTCAGCAAAGATTGCCAGCGGAAATCGTCCCGCTGGCATTTTTGTTGCGCATTAGCTTCCAGCTAAGACGCGCCGCCAATCCTCCGTCGCCCTGATCATCTTCAGTGTTGGAAGCCACGCCGTGCCGGCAGCATTGCGCGACAGTTCTGAAGACGAATGATCACTCGGCCTGATAGCCCACCCTGCTCACTGGCCTGTGCGGCTTAGATTTCCTCTCGAGGAAGATTTCCTGAAAGAGTTCAAGGCAGAAAAAGCAACAGCGATTGCCAGGAGTACCCCAGACGCGATCGAACTGGCGGGATATCCACGATGTGTTGTCGAGCTGATCGGAATGGCCAGGTCATAGGAACTGTGCCATGCAGTTCCGGAGAGGACCGCCATGAAAAAAGCTGGTATTGGGATCCTCTTCATCTTTCCTCGATCACAACTCAGGAGCAGGGACAGGGGCAGGGCCGTTGAGCGCAGAACGCCCCAGGATCAGTTGGAGCCTGGAGCAGGCTGCACGCAACGCCTCTCAGAACGCCAGTGAAATTCCCGGCAGCACGCCAGTCCCTTCCAGCCTGACAGCATCGAGCAGTTCCGGATTCAACCCCAGCGCCTTCAGGATCGTAGGAGCCACCTGCGTGGTCGACACCTCGGTCGAGACAGTCCTCCGATGCAGTGACGGATTGGCCAGCAGCAGCATCACGTTCGTATCGTCGTGCCCGAAGCCGCCGTGATCTTCCGAGACCGACGAACCGCTGACATACGTCACGCCGTAGTTTGGCGCGACGATGATGTCCGGAGTGCGCGGATCCTTGCCTGGCCCGTTGCCTGGGACGCCGTAGTTGAGCGCCAGCGTCGGGCCATAGTAGATCTGCCCAAGGCCGATCGCGGCGGCATTCTTCTCCAGCAGTGCCACAGCCGAGTCGGTGCTGTTGCTGTCCTTCAGCCAGAGCACAGACACATCATCCTCGGTCGACCCGATCCCGTTCGGGTTCAGCGGGGACTCCGAGAACGGCAGCGCGGTACCCAGCAGTGTTGCCGGCGAGTTCTGCAGATCCGCAACAAAGCGCGTCGGGTCGATCGGCCCCTCGCCATGCTTAGCAGTCACGATGATGAGCGTCTCGTTATAAATACCGGCATCTTTCAGACCCTGCACGATGTCGCCGATCGAAGCGTCGACGAACTCGATCTCCTTGAGCAACTCTGCTCCCGGAGCCGCGGCAGCATTGAGGTAACCGCCAGTTCCGACATTGGCCACGTTCACGGCCTGTCCCACGAAGACCGACTGGAAGTTGGTGCCGAAGACAGCAGGCACTTTTGCCTTCCCACCGTTATGAGTCTTGCCGGCAATCTGGTTCAGCACAGCCTTCACGTGCAGCGCATCGAAGCACTGAACATTCTCATAGCTGCTGATCCAGTTCCCGGTATTGGCCGGATCGCGAACCGTCGCACACGACGCGCCTTCCGAAGTAGTAACGCCAGGCAGCGGGACTACGGTGGAAGCAACTTCCGGCCCGAAGAAGTCGTCGAGACCTTTGCCGCCCGGTCCCGCCACGAAGGCATACGACGGGCGCTTGTCGCTCCATGCCGTGTAGCCGCCGGCTGCGTGCACCACGCCGAACACAGTATTCACGCGAATGAAGTTATAGGGATAAACCGGGGCACAACCATAAGCCGGGTTACGAACGAGTTTGTCGGGATCGATCGAACCAAAGCCGCCATCGATTAGCGATGCATGGGGTGCGCCCCCATTGAGCTTGGTAGCGTCGTAGTCGATCCCTTGCGTATTGTCCGTCGTTGTCCCGGCCGGTACACCGTAGGGCGTACACGGGCCCGCCGCCAGACCCGAGTTGGTTGTGACGCGCGGAGCATCGAGCGAGCGGTCGTAGGCTACGTCGTAATAGAGGCCGCTCGTCTTTGGCGTCGCGCCGCTGATGAGTGCAGTCAGACCGGGGAAGGAGTCGGATGACTTGGAAGACACGGCGCCGACATAGTTGACGCCCGTGGTTCGAAGCGCCGCAAGATTCGGGCAGTACGGTTCGCCGTCGTTCACATTCCCAACACCGTGGGAACAATTCTCAAAGTCCACAGCATGCATGCCGTCGATACTCAGCAGCAGCACATGCTTGATTCCGCCTGAACCGACCGCGTCCGCAGTCTGTGCTTCAGCCAGCGTACCCAGGCTGAGCGGCGCAGCAACCAGCAAACCTGTAAGGAGATACCACCAGTTCTTCATAAGCCCTCGGAGAGAGTCTGGACTCTTCCGGAGGCGCTATACATTACGGAACGAACAAAATACGGACTTCCCTGCCAAATCCAGACAGCTACGCCGCCACCTGCTCCCGCCGCGCCTGTTCCTCGAAGAAAGCTTTCAGCGACCGTGGCTCCCGACCCAGGACCGCCCGCAGCACCAGCGCATTGCCTCCCGGAAAGCCGTAGCGGTCGTAATCGGCATACATGCGCCGCAGCCCATCGCTGACCGGACCGGGCGGGATATTCGACATCCGTGCCCACTCGTCAAACGACGGCTCGCCGGCCTCGATCATCTGGCCGAGAGCAGCACTCATCATCTCCGTCAGCTCGAAGCGATCGACCATTCCCGGCGCCGACAACTCAAACGTACCGTTATCCAGCGTGTCAGTGGTCAGGGCAATGGCCGCGGCCTCGGCCACGTCGCGATAATCCACGTAGCAGGCCCTGGCCCGGCGGCCGAAAGGTAGCGAAAAGCGTCCGCGCTGCAAAACTTCATTCCAGCCATTGAGAATCGTCTGCATAAAGATGGCAGGCTGCAGCACTGTGAAGGTCATGCCCGATTCGAACATGGCCGCCTCTACCGGCTGCTTCGCCGCATGGTTGCCCATCCGGATGATCGATGGATGGATCACCCCCGAAAATACAAACTTGCTCACTCCCGCCCGGCGCGCAGCCTCCACCATCGAGACACCCAGCGACGCCTCGTCCGGTGCAAATGCCGGGTTGATATGGAAGACCCCATTCACCCCGGCAGCCGCCATGCGCAGACTTTCCGGTTCCTGCAGGTCCCCCTGCGCAACTTCATCGGCTCCCTGCTGCCGCGCCAGGTCCGCGCTTCTCTGGTCCCGCACCAGCGCCCGCACCACGACGCCTCGTGCCTTCAATTCCGGTACAACCAGGCCTGCATACTTACCCGTAGCCCCTACCACCAGCACTCTCATTCAGCTCTCCGTAAGATAAGTGGGACGCGCTCAAGCACGGAAGCGATGTATCCCGGAGGCGGTGCAGGCAGACTTGGGCAGGAATGGGTTCAAGGCGGCCGGCCGGGGGTAATCGCAGGTTCGCTCCCCCAAGGTTACCAAGTCTCCGCCTTGGACCATACCTTTTTCTCTGGATGGTCCTGCGATGCCCCCGGGCCGGATATGATTCTGCTGGCTCTGGTACATAGGGAACCACGGAGAAGGAACGATGATCACACGCTTTACACGGGCCCTGCCCTCCTGCAGCCTGGCTGCAGCTTGCTTCGGTGCCGTTGTCATGGCCCAGGCGCCCGCGCCGGCCGTCACGCCCATCACCGGCCAGAAATCAGCCGTCCAGGTCATCTCTTTCAAAGTACCGGACGCCGCCACTCTTGCTGCCCGCAAGGCCTCTTACCAGTTCACAGTCACTGGCACTGACTGGCTGGATACCAAGGTAACCGTCGTTCCCGGTGACCAGCTCTCCTTCACCGCCACTGGCAGCGCCACACTCTCCGACGGCCGGACCGTCACCCCGGCAGGTTCTACACGCGGCTGGAAAGACATGGTCCGTTCCTTTCCCGACAACGGAGCCGATGTGGGTGCACTCATCGGCCGCATCGGCAGCGAGGACGCTACTGTGCCCTTTGCACTCGCAGCCAGCAAGGATCTGGCCGTCGCCGCAACTGGCGACCTCTTTCTGCGCATCAATCTCGGTTCCGACCTCACCACGACCGGCACCTACGCCGTCACGCTCAAGATCGCCAAGAGCGCCACTTCAGCCCCGTCAACAGCTGCCCCGGACCTCACCAGGCTCGTCTCTCCCGCCGTCTTCAACGACATCCCTCGGCGCGTCGGCGACAAGATCGGCAATCCCGGCGATATGGTCAACTTCGCCATCCTCGGCACCCAGGACCAAGTGCAGAAAGCCTTCCTCGCAGCCGGATGGGTAGCCGTCGACAAAAGCGACCAGGCAGCCGTGGTCAGCGGCCTGCTGGCGACCCTGCAGCACCAGGCCTACACCAGCGTCCCCGTCAGCACTCTCTACCTCTTCGGGCGCCCGCAGGACCTCTCCTTCGAACGCGCCGCCCCCTTTGCCGTGGCTGCTGTAAGACATCACCTGCGCGTCTGGAAATCGACCCAGGTTCTGGACGGACGTCCCCTCTGGGTCGGCTCGGCCACCCACGACGAAGGCTTCGAGAGAGATCAGCGCAACGGCGGCATCACCCACCATGTCGACCCGAAAATTGATGGCGAACGCGACTTCATCGAACAGAGCTTCGCCGATGCCGGCGTCCTCTCCGCCGCCGCCTATGTCACGCCTTCCAACCCATTTCTCTCCGC
>CAZZVA010000009.1:15919-21402 GCA_964657345.1 uncultured Acetobacteraceae bacterium
GGTCAGTCACGGTATCGGAAGACGATTGGGACGCCGTCATCCTGAACCCGGGTGCCCCATCCTCGCGCAGCCAGGGTGGGCCATGGCGGAAGCTATCCGCTCTCCTCTTCAGAAAGCTGAGGAAATATTCGTCATCTCCACCGAACCGCAGTGGAGATCCCGCGGATTGACGGTGTACGTGCTCTTTAGCGATTCGACGCGTCCGGGGAAGTCGCCGCGTGCCTTCAAATCAAGCAGATGAACAGGCCTGCCAATCCCCGAAAAAACCAACGACGGTCCCTTTATCGGAAGGGCAACAGTGGACAACTTCACCGAAAAAAGGCCCCACTCGGGAAGCACTCAGGCCAGTTGACGAAGCGGTTTCCCGCTTTGCGGTCGCGCACTGCTCGATACCCCCCGTCGTCTGTTCTCAAGCATGACCTCGGCAATGCCCGAAGCCGGCATGGGCACAGAAAACAGGTAGCCCTGGAACAGGTCGCAATTCAACCGCTTGAGAGATTCGTACTGATCCTCCCGCTCTACCCCCTCCGCTACTACCTTCAGCCGCAGACTGTGCGCGAGATAGATAATCGCCTGCACAATCGAATAGGTCCCATTCGGCTCGGCAATCCGCTCAATGAACGATCGATCGATCTTTAGCGTCTGCACCGGCAGCCTGTGGAGATGTCCCAGCGACGAATAGCCGGTCCCGAAATCATCGACGGAAAATTCAATGCCCAGCTTTGCCAAGTCTTCAATCTGCCTCGACGCATCACTGATATTCCGCATGACCGTCGTTTCCGTCACCTCGATGCCCAGCAGGCTGGGACTCATCTCGTATCGCTCCAGAACATCGACAACATGACTGGCAAAATCGAAGCGGTTCAACTGCAGCGGCGACACATTGATCGCAATCATCACCGAAGCCAGTCCCAGCTCACGCCATTCGGTCGATTGGCGACACACTTCCTCCAGCACCCAGTTGCCGATCGGGATAATCAGACCCACTTCTTCTGCCAGGGGAATAAACTTCTCAGGCGCCACCAGGCCCAGCTTCGGATGCTGCAGCCGCACCAGGGCTTCCAGGCTGCTCAGGTTGCCGTTCACATCGAAAAGAGGCTGGTAATGTACCTCGAGGCCGCCCTCCTTCAGCGCAGTGCGCAGATGCCGCTCCAGCTCGTTGGCCTCCGTGGCCAGCGCGCTGATCTCATGCGACATCGACAGGAACTGGTTGCCACCCGAATGCTTCGCCCGGTACATCGCCGTATCCGCATTCCGCCACAGGATCTCGTGGTCCTCGCCATCCTTCGGATACATCGCAATGCCGATACTTGCCGTAAATTCAATACTGTATCCATCGGTATGCAGAGGAACTTTCAACGACTCCAGCAGATCCGACGCGACCTGCTCGGCGTCCGACAGGTCATTGATCTCATGCAGCAGCAGGCTGAACTCCTCGCCCCCCGCCCGCGCCACAGTATCCAGGGGCCGTACCCGTGACGCCAGTCTTCGCGCAATCTCCTTTAGGCATTCGTCACCGACGCTGTGTCCGTAGGTATCGTTGATCTGTTTGAAGCGGTCGACATCCAGGCACAGCAGCGCAGCCTTGCGGTTGTAGCGCCGCGCATGCGAAAGCGTCTGCTGAATCCGGCTTTCCAGCAGCGCCCGGTTCGGCAGCCCGGTCAGAATGTCATGGTTCGCCTGGTGCACCAGTTGCTCATGCATCTTCTGCCGCTCGGTCACATCCTGCATCAGCGAAAACGCCAGCGGACGGCCGTCGCTCTCCAGGTGATGACAGGCAATATCCACCTGCATGAACGAACCGTCGCGCCGCTGATGACGCCAGGGACCGCTGAGCGGCTGCGTCGGCTCTGCTTCCTTCAACTCCTTCATCACCGTGTGGATGTCTTCGGTCGGCCGGATATCGGCCAGCGTCATGCGTAGAAATTGTTCCTTGGTGTAGCCATACTGGTTCACGGCCGCCTGGTTCACGCTGTCGAATGTCAGCGTCTCGCGATCGTAGATCCACATCGGATGCGGATTGCCCTCAAACAGCAGCCGGAAGTTCCTGCTGGCCGCGCTGGCAGACAGAATCTCATCCTCGAGCAGCGTCAGCATCATGCCGAACGCTACGAAATACTTCGGAATATTCCATAACTCGGCACTGATCGTATGCAGACCGATGTGCGCGCAGAACTCTGCCGCGGGAAAAACAGAAGCCCACGCAAACAGGCCCAGAGATACTGTCAGCATACCGGCAGATACACGGCGGAAATGATCCAGATAGACGATCGCAACCGAGAGATACAACTGCGCCAGAATCGCAGAAATCCCGACGTCTTGGCGGTGATTCGCAATGCACCAGCAGATCCAGCAGGTACCCGCCAGGCTCGCCAGCAGGAACAGGATCAGCCTCCGCTTCTGCTCCGCATGAAAGCGGAAGGCATACACCAGCCCGCCGAATTCCCCAACAATCGCGCAGAGGTAGTAAGGAAGAGGATTGGAGACATCCAGGATCACCAGCAGGGCAAACACAAATCCGCCCAGTGCCGACAGTAACGGCAGCGCCAGGTTGCGAAGATTGCGGCTCTCCGTCCGGCTGCCGGTCGGCAGCAGAAACAGGACCGCGCACGCAATCAAGCCGCCAAGGCTGATCGCCGCCAGTACGTTCTGCCACAGCACAGACCGCGGATGATAGAGCAGCGCCGCAAAATGTACCAGCACCAGCAGCCAGCCGATCGACCAGCAGCGCACGACAAACGTGTGCCGCTTCCGATAGGTCGATCCAAACAACAGAACGAGACAACCGATAATCAGAATATCCAGGAGTTCGTTCTGCATGTATTGCTGGACCCCGACTTGTATAGCCTACCTTGTCCCTAAGGTATCGGCAGAGGCAGCTTTCCCTCAAGTGACTTAAGTCGCAGAGGATGTGACGCTTTTTGAAGCAGAACTAATTCGGGAATGCCATGTACGACTGTCCATTTCGGGCCGACCTCGCCAAAAACAAGAGAAAACATCACCGGCGAAAGAACCGCTCTCCTCCACCGGTGATGCTTGCTGCCCGCCGTCTGATCTTCCGCCGCCTAGTGTGGCCTTGACACTCCCTCACCATGGAATGGCCGGCTGTTCGGACGCGCATACTGCTGGCCATGGATTGGCACCTTGCTCTCGTCCACCTTCTCGTCCATCGGCTGGTCCCAGGTCGCGCCCGGCGCCAGCAGGTAGGTCTCGACATCCCGTCCCGGCGTTGCCGAAGTCCGGATGTCAATCCGCGATGGATCAATGCCCTTCTCTTTCGAGAGGTACGCCCGGGTATTGATCACGCGCTCCGCAGCCAGCATCTGGCCTTCCGGCTCGTTCACGTCATGCTCACCGAGGATGACCAGACGCGAATCCGGCTGGTTGTGCAGTGTCAATCCGATATCGTCCAGGCAGGCCCGGGCTTCGTTATCGACGCGTGCCGGACGACGCTGGTCGCGCACGAAGTACAGTGTGCACAGCTTCTGCGCCTTTGGCGCCGGTGGCAGTGGCGGTGCCGCGACAGTCACTTCGGTCGTCGCCACTGCCGTACGGCCGAGATCATCCTTCACCTGGCAGCTGACCGTAATCATGCCCGGAGGCACCCCTGCCGTCTGCAGCGGCACCGTATCCTTGGTGCCATCGATCTGCCCGGCCGTCGCTGTGTACGAGTAAGTCAACGTCCGCGCCGGGATGCTCGTCACATACGAGGAAATGATGGAAATCTCACCCGGGTTTACGGTCGTTGGATTCGCCGAGCAGCGGATCATCGGTGCCGGCGAATCTTTCACTGTGAATGTCGCCGAGCACTGCGCCAACTGCTTCGATGTCTTCTGCTTGGTGCTCACATGCGCCGTTGCCTTGTAGGTCCCCGCAGACAGGCCAGCGGTATTGATGAAGACAGCAGGGCCGTAGCCCTCTACCTTGCCGCCGCTGATCTCCCAGCGGAAATAATATTTGGCGTTCATGTTGTAGTTGTTCGCATTCGCGGCAACCACCACCTTCTCACCGGAATACACTTCTTCCGGATTCGCCTGGCAGATCAGGCTCTTCTCAAGCGACGGATCCATTTCGCCCAGCCGGATCACGATGCCTGCCGACAGCCGCACGCCATTCACCGCATCGGTGCCGCCAGCTAGGCTGAACGGCTGCAGAGGCCCCTGGTCGACATGCATGTATTCGTAATCGGCCTGCACCACGCGCAGCGCCAGGTGCCGGTGGAATGAGGGCAGGATGTAATCAAGGCCCCCACCCCCGGCGATACCGTAACCCCATTCACACTGCTGAAATTTCGGCCCGCCTACCTTCGAAGCACCACCCACCACGTGAACAAACGGCGACAGGTGCGACCCGGCAAACATCCGGTACACCGGCCCGCCTTCCACGTTATAAAAGCAGCCAGTCGTGTTCCCGAGCTGCACGAACGGCGGTGCCTGTGCCGCGCCCGTCGCGTCCAGCGTCTTCTGGTTATGCGCAAACTCTACCTGCACTCCCAGGTGGTGAGTAAAGTAGGCGGTGCCGCTGGCCTGGTAACCCTGGATCGCATCCTGGAAGCTGTACAGACCCACCGTCCCGCTCGGCTTCAGGTAGGAGTAGCCGCCATACAGGTCGAACCTGGAAGCAGGATGCGGTTCACGCGTATTGGTCTGCGTGTAATTGCCTGGAATATCCGGCGCAGCTGGCGGCGGACCTGCCTGCGGAATCGGATCCGGGGCAGTAGCCGGTGCCGCAGGTGCCTGCTGAGTCACCGGTGCAGTAGCCGCAGCAGCCGCTGCATTAGGAGCCTGTGCCAGCAACGCCTGCGGCGCCACAATTCCCGTCAAGCTCGTGAACGCGGCCACCGCCGTAAGTGTCCGGAAGCCCGAGAGAAGAAGCTGTTTATGTGCGATCAGTTTCATCATCTGGCCAATGTCAACTGTACGGTTGTGGACTGCACCACCGGTGTTGCCGGTGTTGAGTCCGTCGCGGTTACGGTGATCGTGTAGATCTTATAGTTCACCGGCGGAGAGCAGCCGGCGAGCCCAGCCAGCAGCAGGGCCATCGGCACCAGCAGCATCCTCATCCACGATCTTCCCGGTCTTCGGCGCCGTCGCAAACCGAGCAGGAACGTCGTCGCACTGCCGCCGAAACCAAGTGGCAGCATCGTCCAGGCCAGCCACGTCGAAGGCGCGGACGATCCCGGCTGCACCGGCGCCATCCGCATCATCCCGTAGCTGCCATTCGGCACGTTCGTCGCATCTGCCGTGGCCGCGACCGTCATCACGGTTGTGTTGGTGCCTCCCGCAGCCGGCATGATGGTGCCGGGGGCAAAGCTGCAGGTGCCGCCTTCCGGCAGACCCGAGCAGGAGAACGTAACCGTATCAGTAAACCCGCCAACCGACGTCAGCGACACCGAATAGTTCACCCCGCCCGTCTTGTCGATTTCCTGTTCCGCGGGTGACGCCGTCAGTGTAAAGGTGCCGGTGCTGACCGGCGGCGCCGCC
>CAZZVA010000009.1:21412-28993 GCA_964657345.1 uncultured Acetobacteraceae bacterium
CAGCTTCCGTAGTAACCCTTAGCCGCAGCGCCGGTCAGCGTGCCATTGTTCAGCGTGATTGCGTAGTTCGAAAGCAGCGTCCCCGCGCCCGCTGCCGCCGCGGGAAGGATCGGATAGGTGCCGGCCGGACTGGTTTCGACTGCCGTCGTCGTATAGGTGGCCGTGATCGTCTGCCCTGTCACCACACCCGTCACCGTACCCGTCAGTGTCGGGTTGGGTGTGTCCACTTGTCGCGTCTGGTTGTCAGCCTGGATCGTCACCGGTGCCGGTGCCACCGTCAGCGTGAACGTGACCGTCTGCGCGTTATAGATACTGTCGCCGGAGTAGGTCGCCGTCACCATGTAGGTGCCGGCATTTTCAACCAGCGCGGATGGCGAGCAGGCTGCGGTGCCATTTCCCGGCAGCGCTCCGGCAGGGCAAAGAGCCGCAC
Source organism: uncultured Acetobacteraceae bacterium (assembly GCA_964657345.1). Lineage (GTDB taxonomy): Bacteria > Acidobacteriota > Terriglobia > Terriglobales > Acidobacteriaceae. The sequence continues at coordinate 21,843 of CAZZVA010000009.1, forward strand.
CATTGATCGTGAAAGCAACAGTGCCGGATGGTGCCGGTGTCTGCTTGCTCAGGATGGTCGCCGCCACCGTATAGGGCGTGCCGTAGACTGCATTCACGTTCGGCGCCGTGATGCTGGCCGGCGTGGAACCGCTTGTCGTCACCGTCAAGGTGCCGTTTGCAACTGTAATGCTGTAGTTGGTCAGCAGCGTTCCCTGTCCTGCTGCCGCCGTTGGAACAATCGGGTACGTGCCGACCGGACTGCTCTGCACTGCTGTCGTCGCATACGTCGCGGTAATCGACTGACCGGCAACTACGCCGGAAATGATGCCGCTGAATGCGGGATTCGGCGTATTGATTACCCGGCTGTAGCTATCCGCCGTGATCGTCACCGGCGCCGCCAATACGGTGAGCGTAAAGCCGGCTGTCTTGCCCGCGTAAGTGGAGTCGCCGGAGTACGTAATCGTCACAGGGTAGGTGCCGACATTCTCAAGCGTTGCCGAGGGCGCACATACCGCTACGCCGCTTCCGGGCAATGGTGCCGTCGGGCACACCGCGGTGCCGCCGATGGTAAAGGTGACGTTGCCGGTCGGTGCCGGCGTCTGGTTGCCGGTGACGCTCGCCGCCAGCGTGTAGACGTTGCCATACACTACCGTCACATTCGGACCGCTCACACTGGCAGCAGCATTGGCATTGCTCGTAATCGTGAGCGTGCCGTTGACGATCGTGATCGCGTAGTTGCTCAGTAGTGTTCCCTGGCCGACCGCGGCCGTGGGCACAATGGGATAGGTTCCAGCCGGGCTGCTGAGCGTAGCCGTTGTTGCATAGGTAGCCGTGATCGACTGACCGGCCACGACCCCGCTGATCACACCGGTGAAAGTCGGATTCGGTGTACTCACCGGTCGGTTGAAATCGTTTGCCGTGATCGTCACCGGTGCCGGAACGATGGTCAGCGTCAACGTCGTGTACTTGGGTGCGTAGGTATTGTCGCCTGAGTAGACAACGGTCACCGTGTAGGTGCCGGCATTCTCCAGCGTAGGCGACGGCGAGCACGAAGAGGTGCCGTTTGCCGCAAGCGGGGCAGCCGGGCAGATCGCCGTGCCATTGATCGAAAATGTAACGGTGCCGGTTGGTGCCGGTGTCGGGCTTCCGGTGATGGCCGCCGACAGCATGTAGGGCGAACCATAGACCGCATTCACATTCGGCGCAGTGAAATTTGAACCGGTCGATCCGGTCGTCGGGATCGTTAGCGTCCCATTCACCACCGTGATGCTGTAGTTGCTCAGGAGCGTTCCCGGTCCGGCCGTGATCGGCAGCGTTACATTGATCGGATAGGCGCCCGGAGGACTGCTGAGTACTGCCGTCGTCGTATAGCCGGGAACAACCAGGCTCTGTCCCGCGACCACTCCGGTGATGGTGCCGGTCAGTGCCGGATTCGGCGTGTTGTATGGCCGCGTCACATTGTTCGCCTGCACAGTTACCGGCGCCGGGATGATGGTCAACTGGATCGTCGTCGTCGCCGGCAGGTAATTGCCATCGCCGGTGTAGCTGATGGTGACCGTGTACACGCCAACGTTTTCTAGTGTCGGCGACGGCGAGCACAACGCTATGCCATTCGCCGGCAGCGGTGCCGCCGGGCAGATGGCGACGCCGTTGATCGTGAACATCACGGTGCCTGTCGGTACCGGCGTGGTGCCGGTGATCGAAGCCGAGATGGAATAGGCGGTGCCATAGACCGCCGTCACATTCTGCGCCTGCAGGGTGGGCGGCTGCGGTGTGCTGCCGTTCAGCGTGATCACCTCGGGAATATCCGCGGCAGCGGCATTCGCGCTGGCCGTTGTGAGGTAGGTCCCCTGCGCCGAAGGTGTAAACGAAAAGCTCAGGTCGCAGGTCGAACCCTGCTGCAGGGTGCCGCCGCAGCCATCGAATACCTGCGCAAAATTCACCGAATCTACTGGTGTGAAGTTCGACAGCGGCGTTAAATCCTGGTTGCCGGAATCCCAGAGCGTCGTCGTCAGCGGCCCGCCCGTCTGCCCCACCGGCACCACGCCAAACGGCAGCGTTGGATTCTGATAATTGATCTCACGCAAACTCGTGTTGCCGGAGTCGATCAGGTACAGATTGTCCAGACCATCCAGCCCCACGCTCAAAGGATTTGTCAGCTGCGCCAGGTTTGCCGGGCCGTCATCACCGGAAGAGCCCGCTACCCCGGTACCAGCCAGCTGCAGAATGCCCGGATTCTGATTGGCGCCGCCGAATACGACCTCGATGCGGTTGCCATTTCCATCTGCAATAAAGATGTCATTCGCCGCATCGCCCGTAATACCGGCAGGTCCCAGCAGCGCGGTCTGTGTAGCCACAAGGGGATTCGTTGTCGTGGTCGTTCCATTCCCCGCAAAGAAGTGAATGGTGCCGAACAGGTCAATGTTGTAAACACGAAGGGCGGCCTGGTCACTCACGTAGATGGAGCCATTCGCGTCCTGGAATAATCCACCGAGCTGCGTGAACGACGCCGTCCTTGCCGGCACATTGTCGGGAGCAGTGTTGCTGCCCTGCCCGGCGATGACAGTCTGTTGCCCACCCGCGTAAATCTTCAGAATATTGACAGCACCGCTGCCGTTCTCCGCTACCAGCAGGTTGCCGTGCGCATCCACCACCACCGCAATCGGATCGTTCAGACCACTCGCAACACTCTTCACCACGCCATTCGCGTCGACCGAGAAAATCGCGTTGGCGGTGCTGTCGGCCACATACAGGTTCTGCGCTGAATCCAGGCCCAGGCCCGCGGGCGTCTGCAACATCCCTCCTGCCGGCACCAGTACCTGCGGCGTCTGCGAGCCGGACGGCACCAGCTGGATTGTACCGGCACCTGGACCGGCACCTTCCTGCGAAAAGTAGACATCGCCTTTGGTGCTGACCGCCACCGCGGTCGGATTCTGCAGGGACGCGGCGACCGTGTGAATCTGTCCCGGCGTGAACAGCGCATTCGCTCCCAGGCCGATGCCCGAGGTGCCAAAGCGATAGACGGTCGGTGTCGCCGTGGAGGAATCGGTGAGCGTCAGCGGCGAACGGCGTAACCCGGGGGCTGACGGCGTGAACGAAATCGTGACCGCGCAGGTTGTCGGCTTGGTGGTGGTCGACACCCTCAGCCTGCCAACACACGTATTGTTACCACTGAAAATCGGAAATTCGGGAGCCGTGGTAACCGTGAGGTTCACTGCATGGTCGATCTCGAACTGCAGCGTCTGCGGCGTACCGGAATTACGAAGCACCGAGCTCGGAAAAAGCGCACCCAGCACCAGCTGGCGAATGATGCCATTGCCGCTATCAGCCACATAAACGTTGCCGATACTGTCCACCGAAAGCCCGAAGGGATTGTTCAGGTAAACGGCAGTCGCAGCCTTGCCTTCCTGTGTGCCACTGTAAGCAGTTCCCTGCCCGTTCACCACGCCTGCGTGGATCAGCAGGCTGGTGCCGTTGCCGCGATACTGCAGCACCGTCGCATTTGCGGCATTCGATATGTAGAAATAACCCTCGGCGCCAAACAAAATACCGGCGGGCGAGAAGTTCGGGATCGGCGTTGTCGGCAGAGCGTCGCTCGGGCAGTGACCCAGGAAAGTGCTCACGACACCCGCGTTCGAGATCTCGCGGATACACGCATTGCCCGTATCAGCAATGAATCGGTTGCCTATTGGATCGACAGCAAGTCCCGCAGGATTGCTCAGCGCCACCGCACCGCCCGTGATGCCCGTGCAGGCTGTTGTGACCGCTGCCGAAGGCAGCCCTGCAAGCAGGCAGACGCTGGTCGGCGACGCAGCCTGTGCATGCTGAATCACCTGCGAAATCCCGTCCGTCGTGTCGGCGATCGCAACCGCGAGGTTGTTCGCAGAATCTAGCAGTAGTGCCGTCGGAGTTGGCGAGACAGACGCCGTGGTGGCGTTGCTGCAGGTGTCAACCACGTTCTGCAAAAAGCGCGAGCCGATCGATCCGGCCGGCAACTCCCGCACACAGTTGTGTCCGCTATCGGCAATATAGAGATCGCCGATAGCATCCACGGCCAGCCCCGCTGGCGCCTGCAAACCCTGTGAAGCAGGAATCGTCATGCCCGCAGCAGCGCATGTGTCGGATGGATTGCCCCCCTGCTGCAGGCCGGCCAGCACAGTCATGCTGCCGGTCGTATCCACCTTGCGCACGCAGTTGTTGCCCGTGTCGGAAATGTACTGGTTGCCGACACTATCGAAAACCGTGTAAGAGGGGTGACTGAGACTGGTACTGGTAGCTGGCCCGAAATCAGTGTTGTAGCCTGCGGTCACCGTACCCGCAACACGGTTCGAAGTCGGCACTTCCCGTACGGACTGTGCTCCGGCGACCGGAGCGATTGCGGCCAGCGCAACGAGCAGCGATAGCCTGGCCCGTGCAGCAAAGTTCTTCCCTAGGATCGAGTTGCTCATCATCTTCCAGCTCCGCTCACGATCGGCCCAATCTCCCTCCGCCTGCAGCGCATCCGCGCGGCAAAAAGAGTCACAGTGGGGGTATCAAGACGGGAACTGCGTGTCTTGAACAAGACTGCCCTGCCGGTACCGGGCTTGCCTTTCGTTACGAGCCTGAAGGCAGTGTGCTTCGTCGTGGAAGTACCGGGGGATATACTTTGCAACTGTTACAAACCTGCCTCGTACTTCCTCCCCCATGGGCGATGAAGACAATGTAAGTTTGCTTGTTGCTAAGTATGCCTTCGATACATGAATAAAGAGATAGTTCCCAAGGTGCTGACGCTGCCACTTTTGAGGGAGGCGCAGTTGTAGCACTACCAGGAGGCAGGTGGTATGGAGCGTACGATCGTTGCCACACCCGGCGAGCGCAGCGTATAGCCCTCAAGACAGGCCGGAACCACCATTGCCTGGCCTTTTCGCAAGGCCAGAGACGCACCCTCTGCCGTTACCAGTTCCGCATCCCCGTCGATCAACACCAGCGTATGCGGCGTCGCGGTTCCCCTGCATTCCACAGGCTTTGCCGCCGTCAGCGCGAACCGGTCGACAGAAAAATATTGCTGCCGGATCAGCAGCGTGCTGTCTTCACCCGGGACCGGCGCGATCTTTCCGGCAGCTGTTTCGTATCGAGTCGCCTCAACCGCAAGCTCCACATGCAGCTCCCGCGGGCGGCCATAGTCATATAACCGATAGGTCAGATCGCTGGTCTGCTGGGTCTCCAGCAGGATCACTCCCGGCCCGATCGCGTGGACGGTACCTGCGTCCACAAACACCATGTCGCCCGGCACCACCGGCACCTGTACCATCAAATCTTCCATGGTCCGGTTTTCCACCGCCGCGCGGATCGCAGCAGCATCGGTGCCTGTCTTCAGACCCAGCGCGACCGTGGCGCCAGGCACCGCCGACAGCACGTACCAGCACTCCGTTTTGCCGCGTGTCTCGCCCCTGGCTACTGCCATCGCGTCATCCGGATGCACCTGCACCGATAACTTGTCATGCGGAAACAGGATCTTCAGCAGCAATGGATAATCGGGAAATGTCCCCGCCAGCGAACCCAGGATGGCCTCGCGGTTCGCAGCCACCACGCTCCCGAAGGACTGCCCCTGGAACGCGCCTCCCGCCACCACGCAATCACTCCCCGTCAGCCACGCCTCACCGATCGGTTCCGCCGGCTTCAGGCCATACCACGGCAGAAGATCGAGCGTGCCCCACGGACGGGGACTGAACCAGGGTTCCAGGAGGAAGGGCGCGAGAGCGGCAGCAGGAGACATGCGCTAAGCATGCAATGACTCCTGAATTCCTGCAAGCCGCCGACCATCTTTATAGCCCGACGATCGCCCGACCCAGGGCCTCCAGGTCCCGTTCCGCATGCGACTGCCGCAGGTACAGGTCCAATTCCAGGTACTGCTGCGAAATTCGGGAATCGAATGCCAGTGGGTGCGGACCGTACGCCCGGGGCAGCCTCCGCAGCACCTCCGTCGACGCCTGTTCCACCAGGTGCCGCAGCGTGAGTGCCAATACCTGCAGTTCCTGCGGGTCTTCGCTCCCCGCGTCGATCGCAATTCCGGCTGCCTCCAGGTATCCCTGTAGAGCCCAGGCTCCTGCCCGCATGGCGCCCAGGTGCGCCAGCGAATGTGAATCCCGGCGCGATTGCGTCAGTGCATAATCAGCCAGCGCAGCGGCACCTCCCGCCCAGCAGGCCGCCGGACCACAGGCGCCACGCCAGAAGCCGGGCCGGCTGGTGTACCACCCGTCGGTGCCAAGCACCGCATCGTGCGGCACCACTGCATCCCGAAACTCCGCAGTCGCGGTGCCGGTCTCGCGGAACGCCGCAGACTTCCATGCAGAGCCGTCAAACGCGACTGCCGCCGCATTGGCGCCCAGGTCTACCTCCACCAGCAACCGCTCGGTGCTCCCGGTCGTCACCAGCGCCCTGTCGACAATGCCGGCACCACTGCAAAACATCTTGGTGCCGCTCAACATCCATCCCTCGTGCGCAGGCGCCAGCCGCACTTCCTGCCCCGGCTTCTCAGCTGCCCAGACTCCATACAGCGAACCCGGAACCGCCTGCCTCCCCGCCTCCGCCAGGATTGCCACTGCATCCCAGTGCGCCTCGGCCAGCCGTGCCAGCGACAAATCCTCCCTGCCGATGTCCATCAGGCGCCGATGCCGCTCCGCTGTCCTTCCCCCCGCCGGCAGCGGAAGAGGATCGCCAAGACTTGCGAGCAATCTCTGCCGCAGCTCGTCCCGGGTCAAGAAACAGCCTCGTTATGCGCTGCGAGCGCCTGCGCAAAACCGTCCGGAGCACGCCCCACCCGCCTGCCACTGGTCAGCACCTCCAGGCTCGCAAGCGATCGCGTCTTCGATCCTGCCGCCCGCACCCGGTGCCACAGGTCATGGTCCTCTCCGGTGAGCATCCGGTTCCAGCCACCTGCCTGCAGGTAAACGTCCGCCCGCACGCCGAGATTGGCGCCGTGGACATGGGGATGCGACCCGTCCGGACGAAGAAGATACGTAGCGCGGAATCGCTCCGCCACCTGCCAGTCGTGGCCATGAAAATCATTAACATCGATGATCCCGGCAACAGCTTCGACACCCTCATCGGCCAGCGCCATCTGGTCAGCCAGCCAGCCCTCCGGCACCACGCAGTCTGCATCCGTGTTGGCCAGCCAGCAGCGATGAAGCG
>CAZZVA010000010.1:0-18004 GCA_964657345.1 uncultured Acetobacteraceae bacterium
GACGCCTACTGCGATCGAATTCGTGGGAACGTCTATGATCACCACTGCATTTGCGCCAATCAAGACGTCGTCGCCGATCTGAATCGGACCCAGGAGTTTGGCGCCCGCACCGATATCCACCCGGTCGCCAAGCGTGGGAGATCCGCGCAAGCCGGTGTGTCTTAGACCAACGGTGACACCGTTGCGAACGACGCAATCATCGCCGAATACCGCATCGCCGCTGATGATGATGCCTCCGAAGTGGTCGATTCTGAAGCGTTTTCCCAACCTAACCTCACAAGGCAGCTCAATCCCTGTCACAATCTCGCAGAAAGGCTTGAGAAGCTTGTAGGAGAACGAGAAAGGGAGCCGCAACCATCGCCAACGGATGGTGTACCGCCACCGCCCGAAGCGATAGAAGAGCATAGCCCAAAGGCCCTGACGGGAGAGCTGTCGTTCGTGCGTTCGCCAGTCCTCTCGAATGTTTTCGAACAAGCTAACCCTCGGTATAAAAAACTAAGTTCAGGCGTGTTCTGCAGCCATCATATCCTTCACCACGGCTGATCTGGGGATAGGCGGCCGCCCCGGGTATCCCGCCATGCTTGGCTCATCGTTCCTGCCATTTGTCGATCGGAGCGAGCTCTTGCGCGTTCACCGGGATCGCTGCTCCACCTTCTCCGCTGAGACTGAAGCGAGTACCAGATCGATTCCAGTGACATGGCGAGAAACGCCTTCAAACCGTAATGCTTGCGGTAGTAGAGATACTTGCTCCGCATACTCCAAAGTACAAGCTGCGCACCGGTTCGTGACCACTCAAGTGTCTTGATCTGCCGCGACGATTCGCCGCCGAGGTGAATCACTGAGATGTCGGGCCAGTACCAAATAGAGTAGCCCTTTTGCTTGATGCGCAAGCACAGGTCTACTTCTTCGTAGTAAAGGAAAAAACGGGGATCAAAAAAACCCGCGGCATTGAGGGCGTCGGCACGGACCATCGCGTATGCGCCCGGGACCCAGTCGACCTCTGCGGCTTCAAACTCATCCGCCCACGTGCGGTCTAAGCGGCCAAAGAAATGAGAATGCGGATATCTTGCCGCGAGCCCGGACAGCACAATGAGATCGTTAATAACAGTCGGAAACATGCGAGCGGAGGGTTGCAACGCTCCGTCGCGCCCGATCAAACGGCCGCCGCACAGTCCCACGCTGGGATTAGCATCCATGTGTGCCACGGAGCGTTCCAAGGCACCTTCCGTGAGGAACGCATCGGAGTTCAGCAGTACGATGTAACGCCCTTGCGCAGCCTCAAAGCCGAGGTTGTTCGCGCGCCCGAATCCCAGATTGACGTCGCTTCGGATCAGCACAACGTCTGGGAAGTCGCGTTCGATCATGGCCGCCGAACCGTCTGTCGATGCGTTGTCGACGACAACAATCTGGACGCGCAGGAAGCCAGATTCTCGATAGACCGACTGCAGGCACTCGCACATGACCGCGCGGGTGTTGAACGACACTATGACAACTGTGACGTCGAACTCGCGCGTAAGTGGTCTTTGTTCCTGCGTCGTTCGTTGCATGCCTGCGAATCATCCTTACTTGCCAAGAAGAAGTGTTTGCCTAGGCCTTGATGTGGGCGTTGAAGATCGATGCAAGTGTCTCGACATTCTTGCGAAGGTCATACTGCTCTAGAACTCGGGCGCGGCCGCTCTCTGCAATCCTCTCGCGCAGGATATCGTCAGACATCAATTTCGCCAGTGCCTCCACCAGTCCATCCAGGTCGGATGGTGACACGAGTAGTCCATCCACGCCGTCCCGAACGAGCTCTGAAATTCCAGCGATGCGAGTCGTTACGCACGGAACGCCCATCGCCATCGCTTCCATCAGAACGACAGGAATGCCCTCAGCGAAGCTGGCGATGCAGAACAGATCGGCTTTCGCATAGAGCGCTCTGATGCCGTTCTGGTTAACCGCTCCCTCGAAAAGGATCGCGTGAGGATTTTCTATCTCCGCGGCTCTCCGCTTCAAGGAAGCTTCGTCCGCTCCGCCGCCGACCAAACGCAGGCGCACGCGCCATCCCTGCTGCACCAGACGGTCTATGGCGTCGATCAATAGGTGCTGCCCCTTCGCCGGAGTCAGCCGACCAATACAAAGGATCTCGAAAACTTCGGGGGTTGCAAACCTGCGGCGGTGTGGAGCGAAGAGCTGAGGATCTACCCCAAGCCGCGACACGACCAGCTTGCTCCAATGAGCATAAGGGGAGCACTTCATCAGTTGGCTCCGTGCAAAGTGACTGATGCAGCATACAAAGTCGGCAGCAGCAACTTTCTGCGCCAAGTATTGACCTTGCACGTCATAGAACTCATCAGGTCCGTGGACCGTTATCGACAAGCCGGAGCCAAGAATGTGGTGGACGTACATGCCTACCGTAGCGGCCTGAGAGCCTAAATGAACGTGGAGGTGACGGTGCCCATTGAGCTTCATCCACGAGGCCACCATCAGCGCTTCCGTAAAATACACTCCGTTGAAGCTTAGGCGCCTTAGGTCGACACCTCCTAACTGCAAGATCAAGCGGGCTCCGCGAAGATACCCTGCTCCGTTCGTGAGCAGCATTTGAACGTGAGCCTTGATCGCTCCCGTCAATCCATGCTGCTTGATACAGTAAGCCCGGTTGGCCTCTTCACTTTCTAGCTCTGTCAGACCCTCCGGCGATCGATCCGGCAAATTGATGGATGCCACATCTATCTTGAAACCCAACTCTCGAAGCTGAACTACCTCCCGCAGGATGAAGATCATCGACAGCATCGGGTATTGGCTGACCAGATACGCGATAGAACGCGATTCGAACGCGGCAGACGACTGCGTCGGAGCTATCTTGGGAGCTATTGCAACTGTCATACATTCGCCTGAGGAATTAAAACAGTCTAGTGAAGATTAACTTCGCTGAGCTGTTGTAGAAGTACTACACGCAAGAGGTCACGGAGGCCTGGCGTTCCTGGGGATAGACCAGGCCCCACTGTGAGCGTAGGATATCCAATACTCTCATTACTTCCAATGAATCGCTCAGCGGCATTACACTGCTCTCAGTCCGCTTTTCCTGAAGGCAGCGATTCACCTCCATCAGTTCGTACTGATACCCATTTCCTGGGAATGGAAGCCTTCGAGTGTGCTTCCTCTGTAACAGCTCAGCCACCGGACTGAGGCGACGCCGAAGCAGCTTGAGGGTAGGATTCTGCCGAAAGCGCTGCAAGATTGTACGCGATCGCCCCTGGCCTTGCGTCGCCTTGCCCCTCTCAGTTTCCTGAGGTGCATACGCCCGAACATCGTAACGGTCGGCGCAAAAGAACGGTTCACAAATGCGAAACGAACCAGTTTCACCGGAGACGAGAAAATCGTTTGTCCCCCGAACCAGCAAGCTGGCCATCAGATCTGCCAGCGCGCTGGTGAATACAAGCTGATACGCCGATTGCTCATCGACGCCGGTTGCACCCAACACTGTCGTCCCAGAGATCTGCTTCGGCGTGCCAAGCAGATACTGGGCCAAAGAGATGAGGTACACTCCGCGATCCAAGAGCGCGCCTCCGCCCTTCGCGATGTCGAAGAGCCTGTTGTCGCTTCCCCGAGCTGTGGTATACGCGAAGTTGCCTTGGATCAACCGAGGGGTGCCAATCTCACCCGACTCAATGCGCCACTTCACGTCCCTCACCGCAGGGATGAATCTGGTCCACATCGCCTCCATGCAGAAGACTTTGTGGAGCCGAGCCGCATCGGCAATGAGGAGCGCCTGCTCCATGTTCAGCGCCAGCGGCTTCTCGCACAAGACAGCCTTGCCGGCCCTGATACAAGCGAGGCAATCATCCAGGTGACGATGGTTCGGTGTGGCGATGTAGATCACATCGATCTCCGCATCCATCAAAAGGTAAGCCAGTCCCTCGTGCCATATCGCGATCGAGTGCTCTGATGCGAATTGCTCCGCGTGCTGTGCTGTACGCGAAGCTACCGCGTAGAGCATGGCTCCGTTTACCAGGTGAAAATCATCCGCGACAGCGTGGGCGATCGAGCCAGTGCCCCAGATCCCCCACTTCACTATGCGTTCCATCGCTGACTCTTCTCTTGTGGCAAGAAACATGACAACCTACACCGACCACGGCATTGGCTGGACCGCATCAAAGGAAGTCGTCATGCGATACGCTGCTCCCTGTTCACGCGCCTGGTGAATCGCCAGAGCAAGCTCATTCACGTGGAGTGAGAAGCGGGCCGACAAGCGACACGGCCGACCGGCGCGTATCGCATCCGCGAGCTCTGCCGGTCCACGGGCAAAGTCCATGGATTGAGCTCCTTTGGTCCTCGGCTTGCCATATGGTGCGCGCGGCAGCTTGTGCTTTCTGCGCAATGGATTCAGAAGCGTTTTGCGCCGGATGGTGATCATGCGACGGCTGTACACCGGCGCCCGATAGTCCCAGGACTCGCCCGTATACACCACGCCGTTGTCGCAGACGATCTTCATGGAATGATCATGAGGTGCAATGATTCCGCATGTCAGGCGCGCCACCACACCGGAGTGAAACTGGATACAGGCAACTGAAAAATCAGGAGATTCCATGTCCAGAGTTTCGCCCGGCACCTTATCTGGAACCTGGATCGAAGCAAAGGAGGTGACCGTTCTCGCCGGTCCGAACCACGCTGCAAGCCAACTGAGACAATAACCTGCATGCTCCAGAGTGCAGCCGACTTCAAACTCGTCCTTGTACGGCCAGGGAGTGCCAGAGACGGACTTCCATTTGCGATACGGCATACGGAAGATCATCCCGTCATCCATCTCCGCGTAAACCAGCCGGACATCGCCGAAGGTCTCGCCCCGCAGCACCTTCCACAAGGTTTGCGCCGTCTCACCCAGCAAGCTGCAAGGCGCTGACGCAATCAACAACCCTCTTGACTCTGCTAAATCGACCAGTTCTCTCGCCTGATCGAATTGCATGCCCAACGGCTTTTCGGAATAAACGTGCTTGCCCTTGAGGAGGGCTGCCTTCGATACTTCGTAATGGCTCCTCGGATTCGTAAGGTTGAGGACCAGTTCAACGCGACTGTCGCCCAAAACCGCGGCAGTGTCTGCATAGTGCTGTACGCCCGCCATGTCAGCCAGATGCTTCGCTCGACTGGCATCTATATCTGCAACTCCGATGAGCTTTAGCTCGGGGTGCAGCTGCAGGGTGGCAAGATAATAATCAGCCACGTATCCACACCCCACGATTGCTATGTTCATGCTCGTCGGCCTTCAGCAGCCGGAATCGAAGGCTCACGCCCAATCCAGTTCTGCTCGTTTGCCAACACTCGCTCAAAGGCATCGAGTGCTGCACTCCATGTGAACTTCTGAATACTGCTGCAACCACTCTTCGCTAGCTTGACGCGCAGCTCCCTGTCATTAAGAAGGCGTTCCACGGCACGGGCCATTGCCGCGGGGTCTTTTGCAGGAACCATCAACGCGGTTTGACCGTCGATGCAAGTTTCGCGATGACCTCCTATATTCGTTGCAACGACTGCCGCTCCGCATGTCATTGCCTCGGCTGGAGGCAGGCCCCACCCTTCTGAGTGGCTAGGAGCCAGAAAGATCGCTGCGCGATTGTACAAAGCTCGGAGCTCGCCCTGCGGAACACTTCGGTGATAGGTCATCCAGTCAGGCAGGGTATCGGCAGGCGCGTGCACACCAAAGATCTCAGCCGTCAGTCCCGGATACCTCTGCTTCACTTCTGAGAGCGCTCTGATCCCATCGGCGGAACCTTTCCAGCTTATCCGGTCGTCGAACATCATCGCGACTCGCGTGTCCTGGCGATCCTCAGGAGCAACATCACAGCCAAACTTCTTAAAATCGAGCCCGTTAGGAATGTAGTGGCTCGGCTCGCCGAGGTCTTCTGCAATCTTTTGGAGCCATCGCGCGATGACGATCTTTTCCAGCGGCGCTCGCCAGGTCGCGATGACATCCTTTTCTGAGGCTGCCCAAGTTTCCAGGTGTTGTAATAAATACAACCGTCTCCCTGCGAGAGAGCGCATTGAAGCCAGGCGCTCAGCGGTCGTCCACCATCCTGCAACATAAGCGTCTGCTTCCGGCAGAAACGTCTTCGCAAGTGTTGGGACGAAGTGAAGCTTCACCGAGGGACTTAGCGTGAACCACTTATTAGGCCTCCAATTTCCGCGAAGTGCCAACGGCAGGTAGCGCAAAGGACGAAGCCGTCCTCGCAAGGTCTTCGCTTCTCGTCGCGAAGTAGCGGATGCGCAGTGAACCACGTGAACCTGATGCCCGCGAGCAGACAGCCCGTTTGCGTACTCGTATAGTACCTTGTGACCGCCCATTGGGTTGGTCCCTTCGCACGCGAAAAGAAGGGCGATTTTCACGCTAAATCCTCGCTCAAGAGAGCCCCCGTCTCGGTTTTGGCTCGACCGGCTGACAACCGACGCGAACTGAGTAAAGGCCGCACGGAAGTCGTCATCGTATTACGGCCGCGCGCAGAGCCAAGCCGATCACCAGAAGAGCGAGAAATGCACCTGTCGCCTGTAAATCCTGCCGCCATGTCGAGATCCCCTCGCGACTCGCACCCACAACCATCACTACGTACAAGGGAAAATCTCCGGCAGCGACTGCAACGACTGCTCCAAACAGGCCGTAGAAATGGAACGCTATAAAGATTGCCGTGACCACCGACACGCAGTAGCATGCATTGCCCACGGTTCCGTATTGAGGCTTCCCTAGCGCGAGCAGGGCCGGGTAGGTCGTGGTGTACATCAGGGTGTGCCATAAACCGAGCGCTAGTACCGGAACCATCCAAGAAGCAGCGTGGTAGCGGCTGTCGTACATTTTGGTCACGAGAAAGCCGCCGAGGTGCACCATGAGGCACAGCAAGAGCGCGCCCGCCAGCAAAGCGCGCAACCGATACCGCAGGAACACTGTCCGGAACTCCGCGATCGGCAGATGCGCCATCTTCGCGATAAACGGAAACCCTACTCGGTTTGAAAATGCGTTGATTACAGCGCGCGGGATGTCAGACACGGCATAAGCTATGCCATACACCCCAAGCAGGCTCATGCTGACCAGTCTCCCAAGAACCAGGCGGTCCGCCTGCGACGCAAAGAAGAAGAGCGGCGTCGCAACAAGAATCCACTTACCGAAATGGACCACCTCGTGAACACTTTGCCGGTCCCAAAGAAAAGCATTCGTAATTCCCGGGATCGACCGTTTGTGGTGGCTAAGCACGAGCTTGAAGGCTGTGCTAAAAATGGTGCCTATGACAAGCGCCCACACCGACTTGTACCGGTAAGCAAGTAACGACGTCACCAGCAAGGTAAAGATCTGGGTGCTGATGTCAAGCAGGAATACCCTGCGCACTCCCAGGTGGCGCGACATGGAGAGCAGATTCGTGCTGTTAAAGGCGCTGATCAGAGTACTTATGCCCAGGGCTGGCAAAAGCCACACTAATCGAGGCTCGTGGTAGATCAAGGACAGCGGCCATGCTATGAGCAGAGAGACGCTGAAGATACCGACACCTCGCAGCACTTGCAAGGTCCAGACAGTGTTTAGAAGTACAGGATCGTCTCCTCGCGAACTCTGGACCACGCTCGGCGCTAGGCCGATATCGGACATTAGACTGACGCCGGCGACGAGGGTAGAGACCAGCGTCATCAGACCGAACGACTCCGGCATCAGCAGGCGGGTGAGGACAAGGCTATTGACGATGCGCAGTGCCATCGAACAGCCATAGTCCATCACGGTCCAAAACGTTGCACGGAGTGCCGTGGATTCGAGCACACCTCTTGAAGCTCTGTCGGCGCCGACCAGCGCTTCCTCCAGCGTTTCGAGCTCCGAGAGTTCTATCTCGCACGTCGCCGCGTCACTCATCAAGGATGACTCGCCATACTTGTCTGAGGTCGCAAGCTGACTTGAGGGACAAGCGCTGCAGGCGAGCGACCAGGAGTAGAGGTGCAATTACCGGAGATCGCGGTGTCACAGGGCTCTACCGCAGCGGCGTCAATGTCAATGGCGGCGGACTGACCCAACATGTCCACGGAGAGCACCAGACGCCACAGGTTCTTTTTGCGAACTAAGATGCCCTCCACACCTTCCAGTGGCCCCTGTTTCACGCGTACACGCTGGCCGCACTCGAGAAACGGGTGCGGTTCGACCTTGTCCGGTCTGCCCATCGCCAGACGAATGGCGTGTATCTCAGCCTCTGGGACCGTTGCGAACTGCCCCCCGCGGGACAGGATCATATGAACGCCTGGGGTTGTCACAACCTGCAATCGCCACTCGAGCCCCCCACGCACGAATACATAACCGGGAAAGAGCGGTAGCGACAGGACCTTGTCTCTGTCCTTCCAGCGACTGACCGACTGATAGAGCGGTAGAAAGGTTTCCAAGCCTCTTGCCGACAGCACCTCCACTACAGTCTTTTCATGTTGATGGCGAACATAGAGCGCCCACCAGCCCGGCTCTTTACGTAACGCGACGTTGCTCGTCGGCGGATTCAGCATTGCGGCGCTCTGCGACATCGGCATTTCCCGTCTCATTATGCTTAAGCTCTTGAACGACTATGCTTCACGTAGATACAGCTTCGCCCTGTGACTTACAGGAACAGTGAATTCCATCTTCCCTGCCGGTACAGATTTTCCCGACGATCCTGTCCCTTGTCGGTCAGGGCGTCAGACGTTCAATTCGCAGGCGAACGATCGGGTGTGCGCTTACAAAGCCTCCTCTTGCACGAGGGGCTGTCACTGTGTTGGAGCTGGTGTATGAGAGGAGACTACGTGTCGGTGCTGCAGACCACAAGGCGCCGAACGTTTGATAATCACATGAGAAGTTTGGTGGACAAGGTAGCCTTAGTTCTCTGTTACGCCAAGCACACGACCCTGGTCTCGCCGTTTTGAGTAGGGCATGCGTCTCATTGGAAAACAGAGAAGAAAGTTTACAGCTAATGTCACTTCGCGATATGCTGCCACAGGTTCCCGGCTGCAAAGATCGTTTGGTGCACTCCCTTCACGGTTAGAGTAGACCGAGTTGGAGCATGCTTCCGGTTCATTCCAGCGGCTGGCGGAGGCGCTTTAGCGCGGATTCGTGATACTGTTTGGCTACACGCAAACAATTTGTCCGAGGCGGTCTTGCTCCAAGCAACAGATCGCTTCATCCGTCGTTTTCCTGGCGCGATTATTGGAACCTTGGGAACCTTCTATGCCTCGGAATTGGATCCGCGAACGAGCAGCAACGTTCATCAAAGATTTCTTTCGGGAACCTGCTCTGCGTTACCATTCGGCCTCTCCGGGTCGCAGCTCATTCTCCAGTGGATTTAGTTACCCGCCGGTGGCTCCTCCGCAGCCTGGAAGGCCCACAGGTTCGCCGCTCGTATTTGCAAGCGACAGATATTACTGGTCACTGCCTCGCGTCACCCGGCTCATATGGGGTGTGGCGACGACGATCCCTTTGCAATTGGAACTGTTTCGACTCATGCGAGAGCCGAACTATGCGAAGCTTCTTGAGACCGAACCCAGATTTCGTTTCAAGTTTCTTATCCGCGACTATCTAGTTCGTGGCTTCACTGCGTCTCAACGAACAGCCTGCTTCCTGCATCACTACAAGCGCCTTCACGCGAGCGTGTCTGGCGAGCTTGTTCAGCAACTCCTCCATCGAGGAGTTACTGTTTTCCAAGTGCAAAAAGACGACATCCGCATTGAGGTAACTCTCTGCTATTCACGTCCTTTCGAGAAGGAGGGTGAATTATCACTCAATCTTCACGTGGATGGGATGGTCGTCTACGTGTTGTCGTTCACGATAGCTCCCGGATGGGCCGTTCAATCCGATGCCCGAGAAGTCCTGTTGGTCTCTCGTCTGCAGGGCACGAATGGGTACTATCCCCAGATCCGCGCGGCCACAAAGGCTTTGCACGACGTAGGCCCCGCCGCTCTCCTTCTCGCCGCACTTGATGGCTTCGCAAAGGCTCTGGAGATCCATCAAATGGCGGGTGTGTCAGCTGTTCGGCAGAGCACCTACACCGAAGAGTCATCCTTCACTTATAAGAGGGCGTATGACGATTTCTTCCTGGAGTTGAATTTAGCGAGTAATGCTTCGGGCTTTTACTTAAGTGCCGTTCCTCCGGAAGATAGACCGATGTCAAGCATCAAGAAGGGGCACAAGATCAGAACGAGGGAAAAGCGGCAGTTCAAACGCCAGATCGCAGATGAAGTTTGCCTGGCACTTCGCAGCACTTAAGCGCACCAGTCGCCTTGTACCCGGTTCATTCTTGTCGACAGCCGCAAGGAAGCGAATGCCGCTTCTAGGGAAGCATGCGACGATCAAGCGGCTTCTGCGAAGCGGCGAATGATGTGCCAGGAGGCCTCCACGTCGGCGGCTTCGGTGGGCAGGGCTCCGATCGAGACCCGCACCATCCATTTGCCATCGATAGTTGCCGGCGTCAGGTAGGCTTCGCCGGAGCGGTTCACCGCGTCGGCCCAGGCCCGATTGTGCTGGTCCAGTTGCTCGTTGTCCATGCCGGCGGGTTCATGACGCAGACAGACGGTTTGCAGCGGCACGGGAGCCATCAGCCGCCAGCCGGGAGTGGATGCGACCTGCTCCGCCAGCCAGCGCGCGTTGGTCATGTCACGGCGAAGACGCTCCTGCAGGCCGCTTACACCCTGCTCTCGAATCATGAACCACAGCTTCAACGCACGGAAGCGCCGGCCGAGCGGGATGCCCCAGTCGCGCAGGTTGCGGACCTGCCCGTCGACCGAGCTCTGCAGGAAACTTGGGTTCGTTGACATGACGCGGACCAGGTGCTCGGGATCGCGTACGTAATAGAGCGAACAGTCGAACGGCGCGCCGAGCCACTTGTGCGCGTTGAGGACAATGCTGTCCGCGGCTTCGATGCCCTGCCACATCCAACGGCACTCCGGCAGGATCATCGCGGAACCCGCCATGGCCGCGTCCACGTGTAGCCACAGGCCGTAACGTTGTGCCACGGCTGCGATCTCGCCTACGGGATCGATGGCGGTCGTTGCGGTGGTTCCGGTAGTTGCGACCACGGCGCATGGCAACATGCCCGCGGCGATGTCGCGCTGCAACAAAGCTTCAAGCGCATCGGCTTGCATTGCATACTTGTCATCACATGGCACCAGGCGCAAGTTGTTTCGTCCAAACCCGGCCAGCAGCGCCGCCTTGTCCACGGAGCTGTGGCTCTGCGCCGAGACATAGATCGCAAGCGGCTTCGGCTCTGCCTGTAGACCTCCGCGGACAAGCGCATACTGCGTGACACGTTCGCGCGCCGTGATCAGAGCGACCAGCGTGCTGGTGGATGCGGTGTCCTGGATGACGCCGTGCCACGCCGTCGACAGATCCGTCATCTGGCGAACCCAGTCGAGCACAACATCTTCCACCTCGGTGATGGCGGGGCCGGACTGCCACGCCAGGCCCAGCACGCCGAGACCGGTGCTGGCCATATCGCCAAGCACCCCGGCGAGCAGGCCGTTGGATGGAAAGTAGGCGAAATTACGCGGATGTTGCCAGTGCGATAAGCCCGGCATCACCACTCGATCGAGATCCGCCAGCACACTGCTGAACGGCTCCGGCTGCTGCGGTGGACGCGCGGGCATTTGCGCGCGAATGTCGCCGGGCTGCGTGGCTGCCATCACCGGGCGCTCGGCCACGGCAGCGCGGTAGTCGGCAATCCAGTCGATCAGTTGATGGCCGTGCTGACGGAACTCTTCAGGGGTCATGCGGGGTCTCGTGAGCAGTGTAATGGGCTTGGCGATCCCCCCGTAAACCGGGTGCTCGTACATCGCGTTCTTTGCGATGCGCGGGTTCGTCACCGTTCAACCCACTCATGCGCAAAAGGCTGCGCATGAGTGGGGCACCTGACTTCAGTGTGGCAAAGCGCCTATTTGGAGCAGACGCTGTTCTTCGGGATTGTCGTGAAGGGAGCGGCGATCTCGTCAAGGCTATGGAGCGTGCCGTTCTTCATCACGCACTGCACCTTGGCAACATCATTAATGTCTGCGAGCGGGTCACCATCGACGATGATCAGATCTGCCAGCTTGCCCGGCTCGAGCGTACCCAAGTCCTTGTCGTATCCATAAGCTTTGGTCGCCATCGACGTGGCTGTCTCCAGTGCCTCCCACGGCTTCAGGCCGCCGTACTTCACCTGCGCGCGCAGGTTCAGGTGCAGGCTGGTGGCAGGAATATCCAGGGGCGAATCGGTCCCGGCAAGGATGATGCCGCCAGCGTGGAAGTCGTCGGCGACAGTCTTCTCCTCGCTTTTCAGGTGGGTGTAAGCGTCTTTCTGGTTGGTACCCTGCGTTGTTTTCAGAGCGGTGAGCAGGCGCGCGTGCTCCCATGGCGGTGCCACCTGCTGCCGCGGATCGGTTGAAAGTCCCGGATCTTCCGCATACTGGGCCTGCGCGAAGGTGGTCGAGATGGTCCACATACCGCTCTGCGAAAGCAGCTTCTGCACGTCGCCATACGCGTGATACGTAAGCGACCGCGAGTACGCCCACCCAAAGCGCGAGGTGGCGGAGATGTGCGACATGCCGTCTTCGCCAAGCGCGACCGCAGGCAGCAGATAATGACTGGCTGTGTCGACACCCATGCTATTGTGCGCAAAGTCGATGCCTTTTGCCGCCCATGCATACGGCAGCCGCACGTACAGCTTCACCATGTCGAAGTCGAGAGCCTTAAGCCGGGCAAACTCGCGGTTGAGCTGTGCCTCTGACGTAGTGGGAATCATCATGGGGTAATAGACCCGCTCGCCATCCACGGCTTCGCCGGTGTGGAAGAGCCGAGGTCCCATCGCAGCGCCTGAATCGTACGACTCGGCGTGTTCAACCGCACGGTAAGCATTGTCCGCGATGCCGCGAATCGTGGTGATGCCGTAGCTCAACCACAGCCGCCCGTTGCGCGCGCCGTAGTAGATGCCGTTGTCTGAGTCAGGGTGTGCGTGGTTCTCCCACAGTCCCGGCAGTACGGTGCTGTTCGGAGCTTCGATGGTTCGCGTCACACCCGCTGGAGCCGTAGCCGCGTGCGGCTTGACGCTCGTGATCCGGTTGTCCGTCACCAGAATGTCGACATCCTTCATCTCGTCGGGACCGGAGCCCTTCCAGAAGCGACCGGCATGGATCAGCAACACCTGCTTCGGCTTTTCGACGGCGTAGGTGAGGTTCACCGCGACCGGTGTGATCTTGCCGGTGGGGCGGTCCAGCAGGTGCAGCTTGCCGTTGTTCAGGTAGAGGATCTTCTTTGAGTCGCCGCTGATGGAAGGCGCATCCGCTGTTTCGTCGCCAAGCTTCACTGCAGGGCCCGACGGGTGGCCATCGGCATCCACCGGCATGGCGAACAGCAGGTCATCCATGACGAAGATCATGTCCTTGCCGTCGGGCGAATACGTGGGTCCGTCCTCGGTGCGCGTGGTCACGGACTCAAACGGCGCGGGCGCGTACCAGCTCGTCTTGAGCGATGCGGTATCCACCGTGAGGATCGAGCTCGTTCCCTCACGGAAGCGCTTTGTGTACGGCTTGATGGTGGCGATGGCAACTGTCTTGCCGTTGGTCGAGAACGAAGCACGTCCGGGAAAGAAAGTGAAGGGAGCGAGCGGCTTCACCGTTCCGCTGGTAACGTCGGCAGTCAAAGTGGCGCCGGTCTGATCCTGGAATGCGATGGTCTTGCCGTCAGCACTCCACGCGGGCATGATCTGCGCGGTCTGTTGCGGCGCAATGCGCTTGTCACTCGCATCCGTTGCAGCGGTCACAGTGTGGACGTAGACATTCTGGATGCCGTCGCGATCGGAGATGTACGCGAGACGCGTGCCGTCCGCGCTCCAGGTCGTGCCTTGCTTGTAGAAGGTGTCGTGCGTCAACGCTTTGGGCGTGCCGCCGATGGGCATGATGTAGACCTGGTTCAAAGCGATGAATGCCACCGATCTACCGTCCGGCGACAGCGACGGGGCGTAGATGCCCTTGACGGGCTTTGCCGCGGCTGTGTCAAAGTCGAAGACCTTGTGCTTGAAGCCGTGCGGCTGGTAAGGAATGTCCGCGGTGAAGTTGATCGGCGTCTCGGCCTTGGTGGTAACGTTTCGGCGCAGGATGTGGCCGTTGCCGGTGTAGATCAGCTCGCTGGGCGAGAGCCAGATGGCGGGAAACGGGAACGTGTCGTCAGACGCTGCACTGACGGGTGTCCCTGATCCATCGCCGTTCACCATGCGCAGGAAGCCCGTGTTTACACTGCGAATGTCCGCCGCCTCAAACTCGACGTATGCCAGCGTCTTGCCATCCGGCGACCACGAGGGTGCCTCCAGCCGGTTGCTCGGAGAACTAACTTTCAGCAACTGCGTCTGCGTGCCGGTGGCGACATCGACAGCCTGGATGCTGGTTGCGGAGATGCCAACGCCCGAGACAAAGGCAATCCTCTTGCCGTCCGGCGACCAGGACGGACCAAACTCGTCTGCCTCTGCCTTGGTGATGCGTGTGGGCGTGCCGCCCGCGATCGGCACGGTCCAGATGTCGTACGAGCCTTCAAAGGCGCGATCGCTCGCGAAGACAATGGTCTGTCCATCAGGCGAGATACGTGGCTCGCGATCGTCTCCGTGACCGGTGGTGATCTGCTTCAAACCGCTGCCGTCCGGCTTCATGGTCCAGATGTGGAAGGTGCCGCCCGCGTAGCACTGCAGCGCCACGACATCGCCCCTGGCAGACCAGTCCGGATGCGACGCTTCTTGGAAGGGGTCGGTCAGGCGCTTTGCCGCACCGCCTGTCACGGGCATGGAGTAGATCATGCCCTGGATGTCTGCAAGCAGCGTTTTACCGTCAGGCGATATCGTCACCTGGGCGTTCGTCACTTCATTGACCGTGATGTGTTTGGGAGCAACGGTGTGCGCCTGCGCGACAGTCGCGACTGACGATGCAAGAGTGACGCTGATGGCGAGAAGTTTCTGCGCCTGAACCATGATGTTGCTCCTTCGCTTGACGGGACCGAGAGAACGGAAGCACGGCACGCCGCGGAGTCCGGCGTGCCGTGCAGCCTGCTGAGTGACTAAAAGGAGAAGCGGCCGATGAACTGCAGCGAACGCGCCTGGTACTCGAATGGCGCTCCCGAAGAGGCGATCGCGTTTCCGTAAGCGTTCGCGCCCGTGCCCGTGGTCGCACCCACGGCAAAGTTGCCGAAGTTGGAGTGGTTGAACAGGTTGAACGCTTCGAAGGCCACGATGGCACGATAGCGTTCCTTGATCTTGAAGCTCTCCTGCAATCGCGAGTCGACGCGGTTATATGCTGTGCCGCGGAAGCCGTCACGCTGAATGACGTAGTAGCCGTAGCCTGAATCGAGGTACACCTTGGAAAGCGGCGCATAGACCTTGGTGCAGGTCGTCGTCGGGCATGCGCCCGTGAAGCTGGGCGCAACCGGCGTTACGCCCAAACCAAACGTCCGCGTGCTGCCCGTGTAGCCATTCACGGTGCTGCCGGAACTCGTCGCGAACGCCAGGCCCGATCCGAAGTGGTACAGGCCTGAAAGCGACAGCCCATACTTCCACTGGTACTCGCCGTTGACAGTAAGTGTGTGGCGCTGGTCATCCGTTCCGTTGGCCCATTCCTGCTGTACGCCGGGCTTAAACGGCTTGTTGGGGTATGAGAATGCACCGCCGGTGGAGTTCTTCGTGCGTCCCCAAGTATAGGCAAGCGCGCCGGTAAAGCCACGCGTCAACGTGTGCTTGACGCCGACCTGCAGTGCATCGGCAATGACACCCGCGCCCGGCAGCGTGGTGAAGTTTCGCACCGACCCGCCGAACAGGTTGTTGCACACCTGCTTTGCGGTGGTGCCGTTCGGGTTGCCGTTGCTGGGGGCGCCCGTAGCAAGATTCGTTACCGTGTCCAGGACAATGCCGCCATTGCCGCACACTCGACTTGCGTAGTTCGCGGCGGAGATCGCCGTGGTGGGGTTCAGGTTCTGCTCGGCGTTGGCAGGGTTTTGCAACAGATTGCCGCTCAGCGCGATGAAGTCGTCATACACCCTCATGTGTACGAAGTCAGCAGAGACGTTGGTTTTGTATCCGAACTCATGCGCAGCACCGATGGACATCTGCAGGGCGTATGGCGTCTTCGATCCGCGCATGACCGGCTGTGGCGAGCTCACATAGCCGGAAGGATTCGCGGAAGGATTCTGCCCGGAAAATGGGCTTGGAAGCGCCAGTGGAGCGGCAGCAGTGCCCGAGGTCGTCGCCTGCAGGGCGCGAGCCGTGCTGCTGTAGAGCTGCTCGTCGATGATGGCGTTCGCAACCTGGTCGGCGAAGTACAAGCCCGCGCCACCGCGGATCGCCGTTTTGCCGACGCCGCTCGGGTCATACGAGAAACCAAGCCGTGGCGCGAAGTTGGCATTCGGATTCGTGTTTGGCGTCAGCAGGCCCGGCGTGGGCACATAGGACGTGTTGTATGCGCCAAGATCGTTGTCATAGCGCAGGCCGAGGTTCAACGTAAGGCGCGGCATAATCTTCCAGTCATCCTGCGCCCACACGCCAATCACATTGCGACCGATGCTGATGTCATAGTTGCCGAAAGCCTGGGTGAAGATTTCCGCAGAGTTGCAGTAGGCGCTGATCGCGGAGTAGTTCCACGTGGTGGGATCAAGGGTGCCATTGGGAAAAAACGAGTTATAAAGAGCCTGCGAGGCAGCAGTCGTAGACGAGCAGGTGGTGAGGCCACCGCGAAGATACTGCGGAAACGCCCCACCGTGCAACGTGTACAGGTACTCACCACCGAGTTTGAAGCTATGCTTGCCCTTCAGCCAAAACAGGTCGTCGCGGTATTGCTGAGTGTACTGGCTGAAGATTTCAGGCTGATTGTATGGCTCACCGACGGTCGCGGCCGGCAACGTTAGAACGATGGAGTTGTTCGCGTAAAAGGGCAGGTTCTGAAACTGAAAGTAGTGGAAGCCGGCGTGAACGTCGTTCACAACGCGGTCGCTGATGCTGCGGTTCCAATCGAACACATAGCCCGAAGCAGAGACCGCGGAAGAGTAGGACTGGCTGGGATCGGAGCCGGCGACAAAGCTGATGTTGGAATTGAAGTAATCGCCACGCAGGAAGAAGTGGTTCTTGTCGTTTAGTTGGTAGTCGACACGACCAAGGTACTCATTGATCTTGGTGATCGCGGGATGTGTGAACGCACTGCCTGCGGTCGTCGTTACATAAGGATTGATGGTGGCAGTATTCGGCTGATGCTCCCCTTCGTACGATCCGAAGTACCAAAGCTTGTCCCGCTTGATGGCGCCGCCGAGTGTGCCTCCGTATTGCTGGTCTGCAAAATCCGGAACAATCTGCGCGATGGTCGCGCCGAGTACGTTGCGGTCGTACTTCAGAATCGGATCAGCCCCGTTAAAGAACGAGTTGCGAAAGTAGCCGAACCCGCCGCCATGCATCGTGTTCGTGCCGGTCTTGCTTTGCACGTTCACGTAGATTCCAGCGGACCGTCCTGACGTCGCATCGAAGCGATTGGTGATGATCTGGAATTGCGAGATGGCGTCCTGCGATACGTGCGGTTGCCCGAAACTTGAACCCACCGAATCCTGCGAGAACTGCAGGCCATCGAGGGTGATCTGGAACTTGCCGGTTTCTGCATCGCCGGCGTTGGTGGACTGCCCTGACGCCACGGGCGTGTTGCCAAAAGAGTTCGCCTTTATGCCGGGCACCAGCGCTGAAAGCTGCACATAATTTCGGCCATTCACGGGAATGTCCTGTACCTCCTGCGGTGTCACGTTGCCGGCTACGGCTGATGACGTCGTGTCGATGGCAATTTCACTGGCCTGCACCACAACAGTGGTATTCGCGCTGGACACCGACAGGGTCACGTCTACCGTCGCCAGCTGGCCTACCAGCAACAGGATCTTCTGTTCCGTAGTCGCGAAGTTCGGCGCTGTGACAATCACGGTGTATTCGGCTGCGGTCAGGTTGGGCAGAACGTACACGCCGCGCTCGTTCGCCGTAGAGAAGAAGGAGGATCCCCCGGTCTGTTTGGCCTCAACCTTTGC